>NZ_JBXASN010000005.1:0-309271 GCF_058809335.1 Ancylobacter sp. GW821-FHT10E12
GGCGGCGGGCGGCGGGCGGCGGGCGGCGGGCGGCGGGCGGCGGGCGGCGGGCGGCGGGCGAGGCTGGACACTATGCGGGCCAGCACGACCAGCGGCCATTCATCTATTTTGCTGATGACCGACCGCAAAATTATTCGTTATAGAGGTCGGCACGCGGACTGTAATTTGCCAGCATCCCGGTCCCCGCTCCCCGAGACGATTGCCATGTCCGCCACTTTCCCTGCCTCCGGCGCCGGCCTGGCGCGGCGCGCGCCGCTGATCATCGTGCTGTGCGGCTGCCTCGTCGCCATGCTCACCTTCGGGCCGCGCGCCTCCTCCGGCATCTTCCTGCTGCCGATGACGCAGGAATATGGCTGGGGCCGCGACACGTTCGGCCTCGCCATCGCCATCCAGAACCTGATCTGGGGGCTGGGCACGCCGTTCGCCGGGGCGATCGCCGACCGCTACGGCGTCGCCCGCGTGCTGTGCGCCGGCGCGCTGCTCTATGCCGCCGGCCTGGCGCTGATGGCCTATGCCTCGACGCCCGGCCTGCTGCACCTGTCCGCCGGCGTCATCGTCGGCTTCGGCCTGTCGGGCTGCTCGTTCAACATCGTGCTCGCCGCCTTCGGCAAGATGCTGCCGGACAAGTGGCGGCCGATGGCGTTCGGCGCCGGCACCGCCGCCGGCTCGTTCGGCCAGTTCCTGTTCCCGCCGCTGGCGGCCGGCCTGATCGGCACGGTGGGCTGGCAGGAGACGCTGATCGTCTTCGCCGGCACCATGCTGATGGTGCTGCCGCTGGCGGTGGCGCTGATGAGCCCGCCCCGCGCCGGCACGGTGAGCAGCGAGCCGAAGCAGACCATCGGCGCAGCGCTCAGCCAGGCCTTCCGCCACCCGAGCTATGTGTTCCTGGTGCTCGGCTTCTTCACCTGCGGCTTCCAGCTCGCCTTCGTCACCACCCACCTGCCGGCCTACCTCACCGATCGCGGGCTCTCCATCACCATCGGCGGCTGGACGCTGGCGGTGATCGGCCTCGCCAACATGGTCGGCTCGCTCGGCTCCGGCTGGCTGTCGAGCCGGATGTCGCGCCGCTACCTGCTGGCCGCCATCTATTTCGCCCGCGGCATCGCCATCGCCGTCTTCATCCTGCTGCCGGCCAGCCCCATCGCCTCGATCGGCTTCGGCATCGCCATCGGGCTGCTGTGGCTGTCCACCGTGCCGCCGACATCCGGCCTCGTCATGCTGATGTTCGGCACCCGCTATCTCGCCATGCTGTACGGCTTCGCCTTCTTCAGCCACCAGGTCGGCGGCTTCCTCGGCGTGTGGCTCGGCGGGGTGCTCTATGAGCGGCTCGGCAATTACGAGCTGGTCTGGTGGCTGTCGGTGGCGCTTTCCTTCGCCTCGGCGATCATCAACCTGCCGATCGTCGAGCGTCCTGTGGCCGAGCGCCTGCATCCTTCGGTCACCTGACCGCGGGCGCGTTGGCAGCCTGTTAACCATCTCGTGCCAGGATTCATCCGGCGTTGCGGGCGATCCGCGTAGCAATCCTGCAACAGGTCGGCGGCCGCAGCACCCCGAGCGGTGCCCGGTTCCGGCCCGGCTCTTGCGGGAAGCGGAAATTGCGGCGCATCGTGAAGCGGCGCCCTCGGGAAGCGGCGCCGGGTCGATGAACAGGTCCTGATGGGAAGGTCTCGCATGCGGGTAACGTCCGTTCTTTTGGCTGCCGCTGCCGGATGTGCCGCCACACTTGCCGCCTCCACCGCGACGGTGTCGGCCGAGCCGATGAATGCGCAGAGCGCCCAGCGCTTCGTGGTCGGGCGCACCTTTTCCTATAGCTGCTACGAGGGCACGGTCGGCGCCGGCCGGGTGCTGAAGGACGGCTCGGTGGCCGGCACCATCCAGGTGCGCGGCAAGGGCAATGCCCGCTATGTCGCCCTGCCCGCCGGGACGGTGCAGACGAAGGACGAAAAGGTCTGCGCCAGGCTCAAGGGCGTGGCCTTCCAGCCCTGCTTCGAGCTGGAGAAGACCTCGACCGAGGCCTTCCGCGGCAATCTCGCCGGCTTCGACAATCTCTGGTGCGAATTCAAGCGCGGCGGCAGCGGCCGCACGCGGCTGGTCGAGCGCACGCGGGCGAGCGCCGGCACCCAGACCGCCCGCGTCGACGACGCGCAGGACGACGTCCACTAGACGGCGCCCGCTAGACGACGTCCACTCGGCAGGTTGCCGGCGACGCAGGCTGCCGGCGACGACGGACAGCGCCGCCGCCAAGCCGGCCGCTCGTGCGGCCCCCGGCATCGTCCTGTTTGCCGGATGATTCCGCCCGAACGGGCGACGTTCGGACGACCGGACGCCGAGGGAGCGACGGCGCCGCGACAGCCGGCCCGGCGCTGGAGGCGGCCTTCCCGCGACCGACCCATTTCCAGCGAGCGCCCGAACCGGGCATGACCGCATCGCGGGGGCCTCCCGGCGCGCCCGGCTTCACCCCGCCGGCGGCGCCCGCTCCCGAACGGCCCGAAGCCGCCCCAACGAGGGGGCTCCGAGCCCGATTTTCACTTCCGCGCGCAGCCGCGATTCGACCGGGTTTGCCGTGCGAATCGAACCATTGCACATTTGCAATGTAGGTCCGGTTTTTCCGGCTATCGCGTGCCGTGCTGCAGTGGGTTACGTCTGTGTCACGACGTTTTCGGCCTGACCGTACACCTCACCATACTCACTGGACACGGATACACGACCATGATCGACACCCGCTCCGCCCCCTATGGCGTCTTCGTCCTGCGCGTGGCCCTCGGCCTCATGTGGATCTCGCACGCCCTACTGAAGTACCTCGTCTTCACCGTTCCGGGCTTTGCCGGCTATCTCGGCAGCATCGGATTCCCGACCTTCCTCGCCGGCCCGGTGATCCTGGCCGAGCTGGTCGGCGGGCTGCTGATCGTGGCCGGCGTCTATGCCCGCCACGTCGCCCTTCTCATGATCCCGGTAATGGTCGGGGCGATGAGCGCGCATATCGGCAATGGCTGGCTGTTCTCCTCCGCCGGCGGCGGCTGGGAATACCCGGCCTTCCTGATCGTCACGTCCTTTGCCCTGTGGCTGATCGGCGACGGCGCGTTCGCCCTGCGCTCGCGCCCGCTGCTCTTCGCCGGTCGCACCGCGACCGCCTGATCCTCAGCTAACCCACGGGGGAGGCTGAGGAATCAGCCTCCCCCGCCAGCCGGCTTCGCCGCCACGGGCGGGGTCGCGGGCTTGTCGACCGAGGCGTTGTTCTGCGCCGCCTCGGTCTTCTGCGCCTCGTCGAGGCCGACCGCGATCTTGCGGTCGATCTTGACGAGATCCGCCGGTTCGGGATCGAGATCGCGCGCCTGGTTCCACTTGAACCGCGCCTCCAGCTGGCGACCGACCTTCCAGTAGGCGTCGCCGAGATGGTCGTTGATCACCGCCTCGTTCGGCTTCAGCTCGACGGCCCGCTCCAGCTCGCGCACCGCGTCGTCATATTTGCCGATGCGGTAATAGGCCCAGCCCAGGCTGTCGATGAAATAGCCGTCATCCGGCCGGAGCGTCACCGCCTTGCGGATCATCTCCAGTCCCTGGTCGAGGTTGATTCCCTGGTCGATCCAGGAATAACCGAGATAATTCAACACGTGCGGCTGGTCGGGGCGCAGCTCCAGCGCCTTCTTCAGGTCCGCCTCGGACTTGTCCCACTGCTTGGTGCGCTCGTAGGAAATGCCGCGGAAATAGTACAGCGTCCAGTTCTGTGCGGCGGGCGCCTTCAGCTGGTCGATGGCCTGGGTATAGATGGCCGCCGCCTTGTCGAACTTCTCGTTCGAGCGCAGCACGTCGCCGAGCGCCATCATGGCGCGCAAATCCTTGGGATTGCGGGCCAGCGCCGCTTCCAGCGTCTTCTCCGCCTCGTCCTTCTGGCCGGCGGCATTCAGGTTGATGCCGAGCTGGATGTCGGCATTGAGCTTCAGCGGCGAATCCGTCGGCACCGCCCGGAACAGCACGATCGCCTCGTCATGCTTGTTCATGCTCTCGAACAGGTCGGCGAGCGTCACCTCGATCAGCGGATGCGAGGGATCGAGCCAGCGGCCAAGCTGCAGATAGACCAGCGCGAGGTCCTCTCCACCCTGCCGGCCGAGCGCGGCGCCGAGGCCGTACATCACTTCCGCAGCGCCCGCGGCGGGCGAATCGACGAGCAACGGCAAGGTCTTGCCGGCGTCGAGCTGCTCCATCGCCTTTTCGACCAGCGGGTCGTTCGGCGCCACCTTGTCATAGGCCTCGTAGGTCTCGACGGCGAGCTTCTTGTTGCCGCTGCGCGAGGCCCAGCGGGCATAGGCGTCGACCACCCGCAGCATGCGCGGGTCGAGCTTCAGCGCCTGCTCCAGCCGCGGGCCGGCCTCCTTGCGCATGCCGGCGGCATCGAGGAGCAGGCCCGAATGCAGCGCCTTGAAGCCCTGGTACCATTCCGGCCCCTGCAATTCGTCGATCGCCGCCACGCCGGTGCGGGCATTGCCGGAACCGAGCTGGCTCCATGCGCTCATCAGCGTCGAGCTGAGCTCGGCGATGGCGCCGTCCCCCGCGCGGCGCAGATTGGAGCGGGCGGTGACATATTGCTTGGCCTTGATCGCCTTCACGCCGAGCACCAGCCGCGCCAGCGCGTGCTCGGGATCGATGCGGATGATTCGCTGGGCGAGCTCCACCGCCTCGTCGATCGATCCGTCGGCGAGCAGGGTCAGAAAGGCGCGCTCCAGAATCTCGCCATTGCGCGGGAAAACCCGCACCAGCGCACGATAATAGGCGGCCGCAGCACCCGTATCGCGCTCAGCGAGGGCGAGGCGGGCGGCGAGATAATTACCGGCGGGCGATGAGCGGGCGATGAGCGCGGCGGGCGGTGCCTCAGCCAGTGCCGTCGTCGCCCCGCCAAGGGCCAGCAGCAGGGCGAGTACGGCCGCACCCGGCCGCAGCGACGAGCGTCGAAACGTCAAATTCAGAACCTCCAGCGGCAAACCCTGTCAGCCGCGGCCGCTCAAGCGGCCGGCGACCCAAGTGCCAGCGGGCAGATTGTTCCTTTTTGCCCGGTCCTGCAAGAACGGGAGGTAGCCGGAACGGCCTGCGTCGCGCACGAAGCGGAGAGTTTCAGATACGTCGGCCAAGAATAAGGCCGACAATCGCCACCGCCGAGGCAATTCCCACCACGGTCCTCGCGCTCATCGGCGGCGCCGGCGGTTCGGCAGGACGATTCGCCGGTGCAGCGGGCGCCGCACCCAGCGCGGCAAGCGACGGAAATGCCGCGCGGCGCGAGCGGCTGCGCAACCGGGCATAGGCGGCGACAAGCAGGCCGCTGCCGAGCACGAAGCACAGCGCCGCGATGAGCAGCGCGGCGACCAAGGGATCGTAAGCCTCTGCCAGTGCAATGAAAATCGCAACAAGCACCGACAGCAGCGCGCCGCCGAACAGCAGCGCGCCGAGGAAGAACAGCAGCGCGGTCGTCGCGGCGCGGCGCATGGCGCGATCGATTTCGACGCCGACCAGACCGAGCAGCAGCTTCAGCATCACCGGCTCCGCGACAGCAGGCCGAAGACGAAACCGACGCCGAGCGCCGCGACCACGGCGGCGAATGGATTGCGTTCGATGGCCGTGCTGACGTCATTGCCAAAGGCCTTGGCGCAGGTCTTGGCATCCGCGAGCGCGGCGACGCCCTCGTCGAGCAGCCCGGCGGCGGTCGCCTCAGCCTGCGCCTTGCCGGTGCGCACCTTCTGCTTCACCGTCTCGGCAGCGGCGGCACTCTCCTGCCTGGCGAGAGACGCCAACGATTCGGCGAGCTTGGCAACGTCCTCCCGCAGGGTGGCGAGATCGGCGGTGAGCTTGGAGAAATCTTCCTGCGGATTTGGATCGGCCATTCTGGTCTCCTGTGCCATACCCCGATGGTGCCTCCACACAACGTCGCCGGGGCGGCTAGGTTCCAGTCTATGCGGTAATCAGATGCGCCGGAACTCGTAATAACCCGGTATCCGCCCCTCGCGCACCGCCTTGGCCTCGTAGCGCGTGCCGGGCCAGCCGCCCCAGGGCTGCCGCCAGTCGTCGGCGACGCGCGCGGTCCAGTCGAAACGCTCGTCGGCGAGGAAGTGGCGCAGCGTCCAGGCGGCATAGTCCTCGACATCGGTGGCGAAGCGGAAGCGGCCGCCCGGCGGCAGCAAACGGGCGATCCGGTCGATATTGTCCGGCCGCACGAAGCGCCGCTTCCAGTGGCGACGCTTCGGCCAGGGATCGGGATAGAGCAGGTCGATGCGCTCCAGCGAGGCGGGCGGCAGCCGGTCGAGCAGCGGCACGACATCGTCGCCATGGAGCCGCACATTGGCGAGCCCGGCGGCGACAATGCCCGCCGTCGCCTTGGCGACGCCGTTCACGAAGGCTTCCGCCCCGATATAGCCGATCGCGGGATGGCGAGCCGCCTCCGCCAGCAGATGCTCGCCGCCGCCGAAGCCGATCTCCAGCCGGACGGACGACACCGGCACCGGAAACAGCGCCGCAAGCGGCGCCGTGCCGAGGGCGGCGAGGTCGATCTGCAGCCGTGGCAGGTCGGCATCGAGATGGGCGGCCTGCTGCGCGCGCAGCGGCTTGCCCTTGCGCCGGCCATAGAATCCCGCCTCGCGCGCGGTGGGATCGCGGCCTCGGTCACGATCCGGGTCGCGGTCATCCTCGGGCACGCTGTTCATCATCGTTCATCCGGAAACAATGCGGGGCGGATCCGCAGATCCGCCCCGCATAAAATCATCGGTGGAAAGGTGCAAGCCGGGCTCAGCCGACCGCCGAACGGATCGCGGCGGCCAGATCGGTACGTTCCCAGGAGAAGCCGCCATCCTCTTCCGGCGCGCGGCCGAAATGGCCATAGGCGGAGGTGCGGGCATAGATCGGCTTGTTGAGGTCGAGATGCTCGCGAATGCCGCGCGGCCGCAGGTTCATCACCTCGCGCAGCACGGTCTCCAGCCTAGCCTCGTCCACCTCGCCGGTGCCGTGCAGGTCGACATAGACGGCGAGCGGGTCGGACACGCCGATGGCATAGGCGAGCTGGATGGTGCAGCGCTGGGCAAGCTCCGCCGCCACCACGTTCTTGGCGAGGTAGCGGGCCGCATAGGCCGCCGATCGGTCGACCTTGGTCGGGTCCTTGCCGGAAAAGGCGCCGCCGCCATGCGGCGCCGCGCCGCCATAGGTGTCGACGATGATCTTGCGGCCGGTAAGGCCACAATCGCCGTCCGGCCCGCCGATGACGAACTTGCCGGTCGGGTTGACGTGCCAGATGGTCGAGGGCGTCACCCAGCCTTCCGGCAGCGCCTCGCGGATATAGGGCTCGACGATCGATTGCACGTCGTGGGAGCTGAGATCGGCGTCGAGATGCTGGGTCGACAGCACGATCTGCGTGACCTCGACCGGCTTGCCACCCTCATAGCGCACCGTCACCTGGCTCTTGGCATCGGGGCCGAGCACCGAGCTCTCGCCGGAATGGCGGGCATTGGCCAGCAGCTTGAGAATGCGGTGCGCGTAATAGATCGGCGCCGGCATCAGCTCGGGCGTCTCGCGGCAGGCATAGCCGAACATGATGCCCTGGTCGCCGGCACCCTCGTCCTTGTTGCCGGCCGAATCGACACCCTGGGCGATATCCGCCGACTGCGCGTGCAGAAGCACCTCGATGTCGGCGTCTTCCCAGTGGAAGCCTTCCTGCTCGTAGCCGATATCCTTGATGGCGAGGCGGGCGATATGGGTGATGAAGTCGCGGGTGATGGCCGCGGGGCCGCGGGTCTCGCCGGCGATCACGACACGATTGGTGGTCGCCAGGGTCTCGCAGGCGACGCGCAGATGGCTCGGATCCCAACCGAGAGCCGGGCCTTCCCTGAAGAAGGCGTCGACGACTTCGTCCGAAATGCGGTCGCAGACCTTGTCGGGATGGCCTTCGGAAACGGATTCACTCGTAAATACGTAGGCTTGTCGAGACACGCGTCGGCTCCTCATCATCACGGCCGGCGCAGAGATGACGTCCAGCCGGCCTTTTCTGGCAAGACAGACAAGGCCGGTCAAGATTTGCGGACGAATTCGTTCGGAAAAACGAACGCCACCTCTCCTCGGGCCACCTCGCTTCAGCCGGGGGTGGCCTCGTCCGCGAGCGCCTCGACGAGATCGACGATCCGTCGGCGCACCTTGACGTCCGAGATGCGGGTGAAGGCCCGGGTCAGCGCGAGGCCCTCGGAGGTCGCGAGAAAATCGGCGACATAGGCCGGTGAGGACTCTTCCGCGAGGCCGGAAGCCATCGCGCCGATGCTGGGAGCGCCCTCGAAGAAGAACGCAACCGGGACGCCCAGCACATTGGCGATATGCTGCAGACGGCTGGCGCCGATGCGGTTGGTGCCCTTTTCGTATTTCTGAATTTGCTGAAAAGTAATGCCCAAGCTTTCCCCCAGCTTCTCCTGGCTCATGTTGATCATCATCCGGCGCATGCGCACACGGCTTCCAACATGCTTGTCTATTGGATTGGGAGACTTCTTGGTCATCGGCATCCCCGATTCGGACAAAAAAATACCTCCCCTCCCCTCTCGGGAAGGGAAAGCGCATCGATCAGGGCAAGCAGTCTAGGCAAACTACGCGCCTACGTCGATCAATCTTTGCGTGTATATCTATGTTGCGATGCAAAGGCGATCAGCAGGCAAAATGCAAGCAGGGATCCGAACACAAGACTGCCAATATTGACATAAATGGTTCGAGGAAGTGCTTGTGGCAGTGCGCCGTCGAGAACGCCGCGCGCACCCAATGGTAGCATGCCGATCACTCGCCCCAAGGGGTCGACGATGGCGGATATGCCGTTATTCGTTGCACGGACCAGCGGCAATCCTTCCTCAACGGCACGCAGCCGGGACTGTTCGAAGTGCTGGAACGGCCCGGGCGTCTCGCCGAACCAAGCGTCGTTACTGACGTTGAGCAACATGCCCCGGCGCCCGCCGTCCGCGGAGTTGCTTACCGATACAATTTCGGCGGGGAATATTGCTTCGTAACATATTAACGGCAAAGCGGGGGGCAATCCCGAAATTTCCATCGGCCGGCGCTCCCTCGCCGCCGAGAAACCACCGCGTACACGCGTAAGTTGCTGCAGCCCCAGCGCCTCCAGCGTTTCCTGAAACGGAAGGTATTCGCCGAACGGAACGAGATGCACCTTGTCGGCGGTGGCAATGGTCCGGCCCTGCGAATCGATGGCGAGCAGGCTGTTATACGCCGCAGGCTGTCCACCGCCCGGCCGCGCCTCCAGCCGGGCGGCCCCCGTCACCAGCACCGTGCCCTCCGGCAGCATCTCTCCCAGCCTGGCTCGCGCCTCGGGCTCGCGGTCGATGAAAAACGGGAAGGCGGATTCGGGCCAGAACAGATGGGTGATGCCCTGGAGCCCGCCCTCGCTCTGGCTGGTGGCGACATAGAGGTCCATGACGCTGCGCCGCGCATCGTAGCGGAACTTCTGGTCCTGCGGCAGGTCGGGCTGCATGATGCGCAGCTTCACGCCGGGCACCGCGCCGACGTCGACATGAGCGAGACGCCAGGCGCCGCCCACCCACATCCCCGCCAACACGACCGCCGCGACGAGTGGCGGGGCGAACCGGGCACGCGCCGACCGCCGGCCGTCGACGAGCGCGACGAGGCTGCTCAGGCCGGCGAGCGTGACGAGGCACAGGCCGTTCAACCCGAACACCGCGCTCGCCTGCGCGAAATTCAGGTCGGTCGCCAGCGCATAGCCGAAATTGTTCCAGGGAAAGCCGGTGAGCAGCGTGCCGCGCAGCCATTCGGCGAGGGTCATCATGGCGGCGAAGCCGAGAACCCGTGCCGGCCCAGGCGGCCAGAACAGCATGCCGCCGGCCGCGCCCAGCCCCGTATATACCGCGAGATAGGCCGGCAGGCCCAATACGGCGAAGGGCATCAGCCAGGCGAAGTCGTCGGCCTGCACCAGAAAAGCGGCGCCGATCCACCATAGGCCGGCCACGAAATAGCCCATGCCGAAGCACCAGCCGAGCCCGAAGGCGGGCCGCAACGCGGCATGCGGGCGTGAATGCGCCTCGCGCACGCCATCGAGCAGCAGCACCAGGATCGGCAGCGTCAGCGCCAGCACCGGCCACAGGTTGAAGGGCGGCATGGCGAGCGCCGAGGCGGCTCCGGCGAGCAGGGCGACAAGCGCCCGCCGGCCATAGGACCCGCCCCGCACGCCGGCAGCCAGACGATTCAGCATGCGGGCCGCCGGTTTTCGGCCGCCGGCCCCGTTCAGCACCGCACGCGGATCCGACGCAGCGGGAGAGACCGCCTCATGCCGCATCGGGACCGCGCAGGGCGGCGGTGCGCAGGCTGTCATTCTGCTGGGCCGGCGGCGGCAGGCTGGCCGAGGGGCGCTCGTCCGGCGCCGTCCCGCGCGCCGACCCCCGCGGCGGATTCCCGTTGCCGCGCGGAGCGGCGATGCGCAGGCGCTTGACGCGACGCGGATCGGCGTCGAGCACCTCGATCTCGAAGCCGCCGGGGCCGGCGACGATCTCGCCGCGCACCGGCACGCGACCGGCGAGGGTGACCAGCAGGCCGCCGAGCGTATCCACCTCCTCGGCCTCCTCGCCATTGGCGAAGGCCGGATCCACCATCTCGGCGACTTCCTCGAGGCCGGCGCGGGCATCGGCGATGTAGCTGCCATCGCTCTGGCGGGCGATCATCGGCGCATCGTCGTCGTCATGCTCGTCCTCGATGTCGCCGACGATTTCCTCGACCAGATCCTCCATGGAGACGATGCCGTCGGTGCCGCCATACTCGTCGATGACGAGGGCGAGATGGATGCGGCTGGCCTGCATGCTGGCCAGGAGCTCGATCGACGGCATGGAGGGCGGCACGAAGAGCAGGCGCCGGATCAGCCGCGCAGCGCTGAGCGAGGCGGAGAGGTCGATCGCCTTGAGATTGAAGGCCGGAACCGCCTTGCCCTCCGCCCGCGTCGCGCCCTTCGGCCCGCCGTCGGATTCACCTCTGGCGGCAGCGGGGGCGCGCGGCGTCATGGCGCGCTGGGTCAGATAGGCGACGAGATCGCGGATATGGACCATGCCCACCGGGTCGTCGAGCGTGTCGTCATAGACGACGAGCCGCGAATGGCCGGCATTGGCGAACACCGTCAGCAATTCGCCGAGCGAGATATCCTTCTGTACCGCGACGATGTCGGCGCGCGGCACCATGAGGTCGCCGACCCGCTGCTCGCGCAGTTCGAGGATGCTCTTGAGCATCGCGCGTTCGGTGGCCGAAAGATCGGCGGTGAATTCGGCATTGGATGCCAGCGCCTCGGCGAGATCGGAGCGCAGCGAACCCGTGGTCCGCCAGCCTCCGAGCAAGTGGCGGAGACGATCGAGAATCCCGCCCCGCCCCTCGCCGGCGCGGGGCTCGGCGGCGGGCGGGGCGGGACTTATACTTGGCCCTTCATTGGCCGAGGCGTCGGCGGCGGGCGAGGTTTTGGAAACAGGGTCGGACATGGCCTTCAGAGGGTTTGATGAACGGGTTCGGTCTCGGCATAAGGATCGGCAATGCCGAGATGGGACAGGATCAGGCGCTCCATGGCTTCCATCTCCTCGGCCTCGTCCGGGCTTTCATGGTCGAAGCCGAGCAGATGCAGCATGCCGTGGACGGCGAGATGGGTCAGGTGGTCGTCGAAGCTCTTCTCCTCGGCGGACGCCTCCCGGGCGACGGTCTCATAGGCAATGGCAATATCGCCCAGATGGGGCTCGCCGGCCTCCCGCGCCACCTGCGGCGTCGGAAAAGACAGCACATTGGTCGCCTTGTCCTTGGAACGCCAGTCGCGGTTGAGGGTGCGGATGCCGGCATCGTCGGTGAGCATCACCGCCACCTCGCCCACATCGATACCGAGATCATATTCCGCCGTGGCATCCGCATAGGCGGCACGCACCGCCCGCGCCACGAGGTCGGCGACCTCCGGGCGTTCGGACCAGGGCCCGTCGGCCACGAGGACGTCGACCTCGATGGGAGAGCCGTCGGTCATCGCGGCGGCTCCTCCGCCGCCGGAACCGGCGCAGGCTTCGGCGCGTCCTTGGCATAGGCCTGGCGGACGGCGACAGCCTTGCCGTCATAGGCGGCGACGATGCGGCCGACGAGTTCGTGGCGCACCACGTCGGCGGCGTTGAAGTGGCAGACCTCGACGCCCTCGACATTTTCCAGCAGCCCGACCGCCTCGGCGAGGCCAGAGGTCTGGCCCGGCGGCAGGTCGATCTGGCTCGGATCGCCGGTGACGATCATGTGCGAGTTCTCGCCGAGACGGGTGAGGAACATCTTCATCTGCATCGAGGTGGTGTTCTGCGCCTCGTCGAGGATCACGCAGGCATTGGCCAGCGTGCGGCCGCGCATGAAGGCCAGCGGGGCGATCTCAATCTCGCCCGAGACCAGCGCCCGCTCGACGAAGGCCTTGTCCATCAGGTCGTGCAGCGCATCGTAGATCGGGCGCAGATAGGGGTCGACCTTCTCCTTCATGTCGCCGGGCAGGAAGCCGAGCCGCTCACCCGCCTCCACCGCCGGACGCGACAGGATGATGCGGTCGACCACCCGGCGCTCCAGCAGATGCACCGCATAGGCGACCGCCAGCCAGGTCTTGCCGGTGCCGGCGGGGCCGACGCCGAATACCAGCGTCTGGCGCTTCAGCGCACGGATATAGGCGTCCTGCGCCAGGGTGCGGGCGCGCACCGGGCGGCGGCGCAGCTGGATCTCGTCGAAGCTCTGCTTCTTCGTCGCCGGGTCGAAATCGAACAGGAAGCCCTGCGAGGCCGCCTCGCGCAGCACGCCCTCGACATCGCCGGGGGCGATCTCGCCGCCCTTCTTCAGCCGCGCGTAAAGGGTCTCCAGCACATGCCGGGCCTGATCGCAGGCCTCGCGCGGCCCCTCGAGCGTGACATGGTTGCCGCGCTGCTCGGCGACGATCTCGAGGCGCCGCTCGATGACCGCGAGATTCTGGCCGTAATTGCCGAATAGCAGGCTGGCGAGCCGGTTGTCGTCGAAGGCGAGCACGATCTGGCTCGACATCTCCGAATCCGGCGTTAGCCAGCGGGAGGTCGAGGCTGTCTGTGTCGTCGTGCCGGTTCCCCGCGCGCCTGAGCGCGGCGCCACCAGCGTCCGGTCCGTATCCGATCCCCCACGACGCACGTTCACGCCTCCAGTTTCTCGACCTGCCCCATCACGCTCGTGCCGGCGGGAACACCTTCGGGCCAGAATTCGCCCGCGACGATGTCGCCGGAAAGACTCTTGGTGCTGACGTCGCGCACCACCACGCTGGCGAGCGTGCCGATCGCCTCGCGCGGGGCCAGCACCACGACGGATTGAAGATAGGGCGAGCGCCCGATGATCTGTCCGGGCAGCCGGCCCGGCTTTTCCAGCAGGATGTCGAAGCGCCGGCCGCGGCAGGCGGCGTCGAAGGCCGCCTTCTGGCGGTCGAGCAAGGCTTGCAGCGCGTAGATGCGCTCATTCATCACCGGCTCGGGCACCTGCCGGTCGAGCCCGGCGGCCGGCGTGCCGGGGCGCGGGCTGTATTTGAACGAGAAGGCACCGGCGAAGCCGACGCGTTCGACGAGGTTCATCGTGTCGGCGAAATCCTCGTCGGTCTCGCCGGGAAAGCCGACGATGAAATCGGAGGAGAAGGCAATATCCGGCCGCGCCGCGCGCACATGCCCGACAATCTCGAGATAGAGCGCGCGATCGTGCTTGCGGTTCATCGCCGCCAGGATGCGGTCGGAGCCGGACTGCACCGGCAGGTGCAGGTAGGGCATCACCGCCCTCATCTCGCGATGGGCGGCGATCAGTTCGTCGTCCATGTCGCGCGGATGGCTGGTGGTGTAGCGGATGCGGGCAATGCCCGGCACCGCGGCCACCCGGCGCATAAGCTCGGCGAGATTGGCGCTGCGGCCATGGGCGTCGATGCCGTGATAGGCATTGACATTCTGGCCGATCAGCGTGACTTCGCGCACCCTGGAATCGGCAAGGCGCTTCACCTCGTCGAGAATGCGCTCCAGCGGGCGCGAGACCTCGGCGCCGCGGGTATAGGGCACCACGCAGAAGGTGCAGAACTTGTCGCAGCCCTCCTGAACGGTCACGAAGGCGGTCGGTCCGCGCCTGGCGATGGCGGAGGGCGTCGGCGGGGCGAGGAAATCGAACTTGTCCTCGACCGGGAACTCGGTCTCGACCACGCCGCGTTTCTCGCGGGCGCGGGCGACCAGTTCCGGCAGCTTGTGATAGCTCTGCGGCCCGACCACGAGATCGACGACGCGGGCGCGCTTGATGATCTCGGCGCCCTCGGCCTGGGCGACGCAGCCGGCAACCGCCACCATCGACTTGCGGCCGGCTTGCTCCTGCGCCTTGCGCAGGCGGCCGAGCTCCGAATAGACCTTTTCGGCCGCCTTCTCGCGAATATGGCAGGTGTTCAGGATGATGAGGTCGGCGTCGTCCGGCGTGTCGGTCTCGACATAGCCTTCCCTCGCCATCGTGTCCGTCATGCGCTGGGCGTCATAGACGTTCATCTGGCAACCGAAGGAACGGACGTAGAGTTTGCGCGCGTCGCTCAGTTTCTGCGATTCACTCATGGCGTATCGATCGACCCGCCCCACCGGCCCGCTTGGGCGACAGGGTCATTGAAGGTTGAGGACACGGCACGCGATCGACACGCCCGTGACGAGGCGCCTCCGCTTTCCGCCGCTCGTTCCCTGGTCGAGATCGTGTACGTCTCCTCGGTCGACACCTTCCCTTTGTTTAGCGGGATTCCCGCCAAAAGGAAATGAGCCGACGCGCGGATTCCACCCCTCAATCCGGGCGGGGATTGAGCGCGTTCGCCAGCATGCCGCGCACCGCCGCCTCGGCACGGCCGGTCGCCGCCTTGCGCTCGCTGCCGTCGATGGGGTCGCCGAAGCGGAGCTCGACGTCGATGCCGCCGCGCCGGACCACCTCCATGAGATGCGGGGCAAGATCCATCACCCCATACCAGGCCACCAGCGGGCGGCGCGCGCGGCCGAGCGGCACGCCCCCCTGCGCGACATAGGCGATGGCGAGCGGCTGGATGGTTGCAGGAGCGCCATCGGCGCTCGGCCGGGCGGCGCCGACCAGGGCGGAGCGGAAGGGCAGCACGCGGTTGCCGTCGCTCGACGTGCCCTCGGCGAACAGCACCACCGGATCGCCGTCGTCGAGCCGGCGGGCGATCTCGCCATTGACGCGCCCGGTGGCGGCGCGCGCCGAACGGTCGACGAAAACGGTGCGCTGCAGCCTCGCCAGCAGGCCGATGCCGGGCCAGGTGCCGACCTCGCTCTTGGCGACGAAGCCCAGCGGCATCTGCGCGCCGAGCACGAGAATATCCAGCCAGGAGACGTGGTTCGACAGGATGAGAAGCGGCCGGTCGGCCGACGGCGCACCGACGACGCGCACGCGCACGCCGAGCAGCGCCAGCGCAAAGCGATGATAGAGCACGGGAATCCAGCGCCGGGCGGGCAGGTTCAGCTTGATCGCCGCCCATTGGACGGGGATGCCGAGCAGGGTCGCGACCAGTACCGGCACCAGCACCAGGGCGATGCGCACGGCCTATTTCTTCGGCTTGGAGTCGAGCGGCACGCCGTAGAGCTCCAGCCGGTGGCCGACCAGCCGGAAGCCGAGCTTGCGGGCGATCTCTTCCTGCAGATGCTCGATTTCCTCGGAACGGAATTCCACCACATGGCCGGAGCGCAGGTCGATGAGATGATCGTGATGCTCGTCCGGCACCGGCTCGTAGCGCGAGCGGCCGTCGCGGAAATCGTGGCGCTCGATGATGCCGGCATCCTCGAACAGCTTCACCGTCCTGTAGACGGTGGAGATGGAGATGCGGTCGTCGACCGCGGCGGCGCGGCGATGCAGTTCCTCGACGTCCGGGTGGTCCTGGGCGTCGGCGATCACGCGCGCGATCACGCGGCGCTGGTCCGTCATGCGCAGGCCCAGCGTGACGCAGGCATCCTCGATGGCGGTCGGCTTCTCGGTCATGCGTGCAGCATCTCCTCTGCGGTGCTTATGACGCAAGGCGGCGGTGGAGGGCAACCGTTTCGTCAGCCGATGTCGCGCCGCATGGCGATCGCCGATACCGGCTTTCCCTCCGTGGAGCGATAATAGCCGGAACGGCGCCCGATCTCGCGAAAACCTGTTTTCTCATAAAGCTTTATGGCAGCGGCATTGCCCTCCTCCACCTCCAGGAACAGCGTGGTGATGCCCTCGGCCGCGAGGCGGCCCATGATGCGTTCGACCAGCTGGCGACCGATTCCGGCGCCGCGATGGCTGCGCGCCACCGCAACCGAGAGAATCTCCATCTCCGGGGCGACGCCGTGCAGCAGGATGAAGCCCACCAGCCGGCCGCCGGATCCCCCGGTGGCGGCCAGGGTCCGGCTCAGCCGGTCGGCGAGCAGCCGCTCGAATTCCGCCGCATCCCAGCCGATGCGAAAGCTTGCCGCATGCAGGGCGGCGAGCGCTTCGGCGTCCGTGGACACGGCCGGGCGAAAGACCGGCGGCGAGCGCCAAGCCTTTACGATATCGCTGATTTTCCAGCTCATCGCCGGGCGATCCGCCCCGCGGTCTGCGGCTTGGCATCGGCCTCGCGCAGATAGAGCGGGCGCGGTTCGGACTTCGCCGGATCGGCGACGGCGGCGAGGCGGGCGAGCCAGATCGGGTCGGGCATGGTGGTGGCGCGCAGCTCCAGCGGTGCCGGCACCGTGCTCGGCCAGGCCGCCGCCAGCAGGGCGGCCCCGGAGCCGACGAGGCGGACCGGCCCGTTCGCCACCGCCCGCACCGCCTCCTTCAGCGCCAGCTGGCGGGGGGAGACCATGACCCGCCCGCCCGGGCCAAGCATCTGAATATAAAGGTTTTCATGCCGCGCATCGATGGCGGCGGCCACCGGCACGCTGTCGTCCTCGGCGATCAGCGGCGCGGCCAGCGTGGTCAGCGTCGACACGCCGATCACCGGCCGCCCGACCGCAAGGCCGAAGCCGCGCGCCGCCGACAGACCGACCCGCAATCCGGTGAAGCTGCCCGGCCCCACCGTGACGGCGAACATGTCTATCTCATTGAAATCGCAGCCCGATCCGGTCATGACGCGCTCGACCATCGGAACCAGCGCTTCGGCATGGCCCCGCGTCATCGCCACCGATTCGAGGGCGCGGGTCTCATCGCGCGCGACATCGTACAGGGCGACGGAGCAGGCCTCCAGCGCGGTATCGAGGGCGAGAATCAGCATGGGCGCCACACTCCTTCGCGTCACCATGCACAGGAGCGAAGCCCGACGGGAAGACCTATCGGGATACCGCTCCACCCTCCGGCCTCAAGTATGGTGAGGTGTATGATGAGGCCGAAAGTCCGACCGGAACGTCCGGTGAGGCCGATCAGACCGGCCGCACCTCGACGACATCCGGCACGAAATGGCGCAGCAGGTTCTCGATGCCGTTCTTCAGCGTCGCGGTGGAGGAGGGGCAGCCGGAGCAGGAGCCCTTCATGGCGAGGTAGACCACCCCGTCCTTGTAGCCGCGGAAGGTGATGTCGCCGCCGTCATTGGCCACCGCCGGGCGCACCCGCGTGTCGATGAGCTCGCGGATGGTGTCGACGAGGCCGGCATCCTTGGCCTCGAAGAAGGCGTCGTCGTCGGCATGCTCGTGCTGGTCCGGCATGACCGGCTGGCCGGAGACGAAATGCTCCATGATGGCGCCGAGGATGGCCGGCTTCAGATGCGCCCACTCGGCGCGGTCCTTGGTGACGGTGACGAAATCGGAGCCGAAGAACACGCCGCTGACGCCGGGAATGTCGAACAGCTTGGCGGCCAGCGGCGAACGGACCGCCTCGTCGGGATTGCGCGCCTCGAAGGTGCCGCCGCCGAGCACGGAGCGGCCGGGCAGGAACTTCAGGGTGGCGGGGTTCGGGGTCGCCTCGGTCTGGATGAACATGGATGGCTCCTGGCCCACCGGAGTTCAAGGCCCCGGCGACGAGAGGGATTTGGAATGTAAATAAGCTCTCGCGCCTCCGAGGGGAAGGGCCGAAGCCGGCATCTCGCCACGAGAGACGCGGCGTGCCCCCGCGCGTGCCGCCGTGCCCCCGCCCCTGCGCTCGACAACGCACCACGCGGCTCACGAGGCCGGAAGCACGCGATGGCGCCCGCCGGGGCCGGACAAGCGGCGCAGATGCATTTATCGGGTGCATATGTTCATAAATGCAATTTCCAGTTGATAGCCGGTTTCCGCTCCCCGACAGTGCCGGAAGGGGGAGGAAACCATGAAAACACGCATTCTTGCAGGCGCCGCCGCGATGATCTTCGTCACCTCGGCCGCGCTGGCCTGGGAGCTGAAAGTCGACGAGGATCCGCTGGAGGATACCAGGATCGCCTTCATCGGCGACGTCGCATCCGGCTTCATGGCCGGGTTCAAATGCTGGGAAAGCCAGCCGGGCGAAACGCTGTTCATGCTGGTGACGATGTCGCCCTTCGACGCCTCGGCCTCCTACAGGGACGAGGTGGAGGTGATCGTCCGCGTCGACAAGGGAGAAAAGACCGAAATGTCCATGCGCCCCAAGGACTTCAACGGCAAGCTCGGCCTGATCGCCTCGCAGGGGGACGAGCCGCGCCTGCTTGCCTTCCTGCGTGCGGTGGGAACCGCGAAATCCGGCATCGCGCTCGGCGTGCTGGGGCAGGTCGTCACCCTGCCGGCACGAGGATCGCGCAAGCGCCGTCGACGGAATACTCAAGACCTGCAACCTCTAGGCCGAGGACCGGCAGGACGAAGCACGGACGATCCGCCGGGCGGGGATGGAACCCGTCCCCCGCGGCGTTGCGCGAAACTGCCGCAGAGCGGCCCGGCGCCAGGCCGCCGCAAAGCGGCCCCGCCCTCACGCCAGCGCGTCGATCTCGGTGTCGGAGAGCGCGCCGGGCACGATGGTGACGGGGATCGGCAGGTGGCTCCACAGGCCGGAGGCCAGCGCCGAGACCAGCGGCCCCGGCCCCTCGCTGCCGGTGCCGGCGGCCAGCACCAATATGGCGATGTCCTCGTCCGCCTCGATGAGCTTCAGGATCTCCTCGGCGATCTTGCCTTCGCGCACCGCCTGCTCCGGCTCGATGCCCGACAGGCTGCGGGTGCGGGCGGCGAACTGGTCGAGCTTGCCCTGCGCCTTGTCGGTGGCCTCGGCCCGCATCAGGTCGGCGACGCCGAGCCATTGGCTCTGCACGTCGGCCAGTTCCAGCACCGCCAGCATCACCACCTGGCCCTGCGTGCGGGCGGCGCGGCGGGCGGCGTAATAGACCGCGCGGTCGCATTCCGGCGTATCGTCGACCACCACGAGGAACTTGCGGCGATGGCCGGGCTCATGGCTCTGGCGCCTGCGCGGCATGGGCGGCCTCCCCCTCCCCGCCGGAGCGCGACAGAGCGCCCGGACGCGGAGGTTCTATCACAGGGAGCGGGGGGCGTGCCTAGCGGGAGTGGAGGACGGAAGGGCTGGGGACGGCACGCGGGGGACGGGACGGCAGAACGCCTCCGCCGGCCGCTCGCCCGCCATGTAAGCGGGCCAGGCCTATCCCACGCCGTCATGCTGAGGTGCCGGCCGCGAGGCCGGCCTCGAAGCACGCGCACCCTCGGAGCAAGAAGGCCGTTCGCGTCATCGGCGGCTCGCGTCCTTCGAGGCGCGCCGGTGGCGCGCACCTCAGGATGACGGGAGAGCTGGATGCGCCGGCGACGGAGACATGGCCGTCCGCCGCCCGCCCTCAGCGCACGAAGCCGACAATGTCCTTCACCTGCCGCATGGTGACCTCGGCGATGGCGCGGGCGCGCTCGGCGCCGTCGCGCAGCACCGCGTCGATATGACCGGGGTCGGCGACCAGCCGCTTCATCTCGCTGCCGATCGGCCCGAGGCGCGCCACCGCGAGGTCGACCAGCGCGCCCTTGAACGTGGAGAACTGGCCGCCGCCGAAGCTCTCCAGCACGTCCTCCTTGGTGGTGCCGGACAGCGCCGCATAGATGCCGACCAGGTTCTCCGCCTCCGGCCGGCCCTGCAGCCCGTCGATCTCGGTCGGCAGCGGCTCGGGATCGGTCTTGGCCTTGCGCACCTTGGAGGCAACGGCGTCGGCATCGTCGGTGAGGTTGATGCGCGACAGGTCGGACGGATCCGACTTCGACATCTTCTTCGAGCCGTCGCGCAGGCTCATCACCCGCGCCGCCGGGCCGCCGATCAGCGGCTCGGGCAGCGGGAAATAGCTGTCGCCGAAGCCGTTCCCGGCGATGGTGGAGGCGAAGTCGTTGTTGAACTTCTGCGCGATGTCGCGGGTCAGCTCCAGGTGCTGCTTCTGGTCCTCGCCCACCGGCACGTGGGTGGCGTGGTAGAGCAGGATGTCGGCCGCCATCAGGTTGGGATAGGCGTAGAGGCCGACCGAGGCGTTCTCGCGGTCCTTGCCGGCCTTTTCCTTGAACTGGGTCATGCGGTTCAGCCAGCCGAGGCGGGCGACGCAGTTGAACACCCAGGCGAGCTCGGCATGGCCGGCGACCTGGCTCTGGTTGAACACGATGTGCTTCTTCGCGTCGATGCCGGCGGCGAGATAGGCGGCGGTCACCTCGCGGATGTTGCGCGTCAGCTCGGCCGGGCCGCCCCACACGCGCACGTCCTGGGTGATGGCGTGCATGTCCACCACGCAATAGAGGCAGTCGAAACTGTCCTGCAGCTCGGCGAAACGCTTGATGGCGCCGAGATAATTGCCGAGATGCAGGTTCCCGGTCGGCTGCACGCCGGAAAACACGCGCTGCTGGACTTCCATGGCATCCTCGATGCTCGGTGGATCTCGCTCGCGACACGCCGCCGGGGCGGCGCGCCGGACGCGCGTCATGGCATGCAAGGCAGAGCCGCGCAAGGTGCGGCGGCACATGCGGGGCGGTACATGCGGGGCGGGCGGTCCGCGGCCTCACCGCCGGCGGGGCCGGCGCGGCAGCAGGCCGAAGGCGCGGGCGGCGAGCCCATAGGCGAGCACGCCCGCCAGCACCAGCGCCGCCAGCGCGGCGGCGCCGTGCAGCCCGCCGGCGGCGAGCGGGGCTTCGAGCAGCCGCGCCCCGGCGGCGACCGGCAGCGCCATCAGCACCGTCGCCACCAGACAGAAGCCGAGCCGCCGCCAGTCCTCGCCGCCGGGCCGCACCAGCCCGGCGCGGGCGAGCGCCACCCACAGGCCGGCGAGCGAGATCAGGGATGAGACCATCACCCCCAGCGCCGGGCCGGCAAGGCCGAGCGGGCCGACGGCGGCGAAGCCCGCGAGGCCGCCGAGCAGCAGCCCGGCGAGGCTGGCGCGGGTGACGAGGCGGCCGAAGCCATGCGCGAAGGCGGCGGTGGCGAGGATGCGCTCCATCGCCTGCAGCGGCAGGCTGAAGGCCAGCATTTCCAGCGCCCGCACGGTGAGCGCCGCCGCGCCGGCGTCGAAGGCGCCGCGCTGGAACAGGATGCGCACGATCGGCTCGGCCAGCAGGGCGAGACCGGCCGCCGCCGGCGCGGTGAGGGCCAGCGCGGCGGCAAGTCCCCGGCCTGTAAGTCCCCGGCCGGTCAGTTCGCCTTGCCCGGTCGGTCCGCCTTGCCCGGTCGGTCCGCCTTGCCCGGCCAATCCGCCTTGCCCGAGGTGCGCGCGCCGCGCGCCTTCGGCGGCGAGCGCCGGCAGCAGCACCGCCCCGGCGCTGGCCCCGACGAGGCCGAGCGGCAACTCGACCAGGCGCGTGGCATAGAACAGCGCCGAGACGCCGCCATCGAGCCCGGAGGCGCTCGCATTGGCCACCAGGATGCGCAGCTGCGGCAGCGCGGCGGCGAACAGCGTCGGCGCCGCCGCCGCCAGCACCGGCAGCGCCGCGAGGAAGGCGGCGCGGCCGGGCCGCATCGCGTGCAGCGGGTATGGGCAGGCAGCGCCGATCACCATGAGCTGGGCGAGTGCGCCGGCCAGCGTCGCCACCGCCAGCCACGCCAGCGCGGTAGCGCCATGCCCGGCGCCGGAGAGCGCCAGCAATCCCACCACCGCCAGCACCGCGACATTGCCGACCGCCGGGGCGAAGGACGGGCGCGTCACCCTCCCCGCCGCGTTGGCGAGGGCGGCGACGACCCCGGCGCAGGCGGCGAGCGGCAGGCACGCGACGGCGATCCGCCCGGCCAGCACCGCGCCCTGCGCCCGCGCCGGGTCGTCGAGGAATCCGGGCGCCAGCAGCGCCGTCACCTGCGGCATGAACAGGGCGAGCAGGGCGGCGAGCAGGGTGCTCGCGAGGGTGAAGGCGAGGATGAGCGCGCCGGAGCGGGAGGCGGCATCCGGCGCGCCATGCTCCTGATGCGCGCCATGCCCTTCAGCAGCCGCGTTCCACTCCGGCAGGCGCGGCAGGATGGCGGCGTTGAGCGCGCCTTCCCCCAGAAGCCGCCGCGCCAGCTGCGGAATGGCAAGGCCGGCCACCGCCGCATCCGCCACCGTCCCGGTGCCGAACAGGGCCGCCACCGCCGCGTCGCGGGCAAAGCCCAGCACGCGGGAGGCGAGGGTGAGCGAGACGACGGTGGAGGCGTGCCGCAGCAGGGACATGGGCACCAGGACTATGGCATTGCCGGGCGGAAGGGACGGCGCCAGCAATAGCCGCAAGCGCCGGCCGGCGAAAGCCCGTCGCCGGCCACGGCGAGGGCGGGTAGCGGGCAAAGCGGCCGGGATGGCGGTGGCAGGTGCGGTTGTGGCAGGTGCGGCGGTGGCGTGCGTCGCCGTGACCTGTGGCCGGGGTGGCAAGATGGCGGCGCCTGGGTCGTGGCAGTCGGAGAGGTCTCGCTGATCCGCAACGGCCTCGCCACGAAGGGCGCGGGCGCCGACCGGACGCCGGGGGCCGGCGGTGATCCATGTCGGGGTACCGACGCGGCTCCATGCCGCGTGGCTGCGAGCAGCGCGATCCCCGCCGCCATCGCCCACACACACTCTGCGCCCCGCCTCGACACCCTCGACCCCGCGAGCAGGCCGGCCCGTCGTCGCCGGCAGCGACGAGGGCGCCCCCGGCAACCACCGGCGGGCCGCTCTCCGCCGCCGTGCCATCGGCCGCCGGCCCCTCCGGGCGTTGCGGGCGCGCGCCAGCTCTGCTACCGGCAAGGAAGCTGTCCCCGCACCCCGTCCCCGCACCCCATCCCCACGCGAAAGGCCCGAACGTGACCGCGCAAACGCTCGATGTGATCGGCTTCGGCAATGCCATCGTCGATGTTCTCGCCCGCGCCGAGGACGACTTCCTCGCCGGCCACGGCATGCGCAAGGGCGGCATGACGCTGATCGACGAAGACCGCGCCGAGGCGGTCTATGCCGCCATGGGGCCGGGCATCGAGATCTCCGGCGGCTCGGCGGCCAACACGATGGTCGGCGTCGCGGCGCTGGGCGGACGGGCCGGCTTCATCGGCAAGGTGAAGGACGACGCGCTCGGCGGCATTTTCGGCCATGACATATCGGCGGCCGGCGTCGCCTACCGCACCCCGGCGGCGCAGGCCGGGGCGGCGACCGCGCGCTGCCTGATCCTGGTGACGCCGGACGGCGAGCGCACCATGAACACCTATCTCGGCGCGGCGCAGGACCTCTCGCCCGGCGATGTCGACGCCGAGGCGGTGGCCGGCGCCACCGTCACCTATCTCGAAGGCTATCTCTGGGACCCGCCGCCGGCCAAGGCCGCCTTCCTGCGCGCCGCCGCCATCGCCCACGAGGCGCGGCGGAGCGTGGCGCTGACGCTGTCCGACGCCTTCTGCGTCGACCGCTACCGCGGCGAATTCCTCAAGCTGATGCGCGAGGGCGTCGTCGACCTGGTCTTCGCCAACGAGACGGAGCTGAAATCGCTCTACGAGACCGCCGATTTCGACACCGCGCTCGCCCAGTTGCGCCAGGACGCGCGCCGCGCGGTGGTGACGCGCTCCGAGCTCGGAGCGCTGTCGGTGACGGGCGACGAGCTGGTGGCCGTGCCGGCCTTCCCGGTGGAGCGGGTGGTCGACACGACGGGGGCCGGCGACCTGTTCGCCGCCGGCTACCTGCACGGCTTCTCGCGCGGCTTCCTGCCGGAGGAATCGCTGCGGCTTGGCGCGCTGTGCGCGGCGGAAGTGATCAGCCACATGGGCGCCCGCCCCGAGCGCGGGTTGAAGGAGCTTGCGCAGGAGAACGGGCTCAGGGTGTGAGGGACGCGGCAACGTCCCGACGCATCCGGGTCGGGACGTACCGGGGTCAGGACGTATCCTGCCCGACGTATCCTGCCGACGTATCTTGGTCACGATTGCGCGCGAGGCTGGCGACAGAACATCGCTTCTGGGGATATCGCCTGCGGGCGATGACCCGCCGCCGGAGGTTCGCCGCATGACCGCCGCCTCATCATCCGCCGCCCCGCTCCCAGCCGCCCCGCTCCCAGCCGCCGCCCCGATCTCCATCGCGCCTGAGACCGTGCCGTTCGAGGCCGACCGCTTCCGCTCGACGGTGGATTATTACGGCCGCTACCGCACGCCCTACCCGCCCGACCTCATCGCCGCCGTGGCCGACCGGCTGGGGCTGGAGCCGGGCGAGCGGCTGCTCGACCTCGGCTGCGGGCCGGGGCCGCTGGCGATCGCCTTCGCCGGGCTGGGGCTGGAGGTCACCGCCATCGACCCCGAGCCCGCCATGCTGGAGGCCGCCCGCATCGCCGCCGGCAAGGCCGGCGTGGCGCTGACGCTGCTGCCGGGCTCGTCCTACGACCTGGCGCCCACCCGGCTCGGCGGCACGCTCGGGCGCTTCCGCGCGGTGGTGATGGGCCGCGCCTTCCACTGGATGGACCGGGTGGCGACGCTGCACGCGCTCGACGGGCTGATCGAGCCCGGCGGCGCCGTGGTGCTGATGGGCGACCGGCTGATCTTCGCCGCCCCGGACTGGCGCCGGCCGATGGAGGCGCTCGCCGAGCGCTTCGCACCCGAGCGCGCTGCCGAGCAGCGCCGGCGAAAGGGCGCCGGCTGGGTGCCGCACGAGGCGGTGCTGCTGCACTCGCCGTTCCGCCATCTCGAACGCATCGGCCGCATCGTCGAGCGGCGCCATGACATAGACAGCCTCGTCGGCCTCGCCCTATCGCGCTCGGTGACCTCGCCGGCGGCGCTCGGCACCGGACGGGACGCCTTCGAGGCCGAGCTGCGGGCGGCGCTGGCCGGGCTGGCGCCCGACGGCCGGTTTTCCAGCGTGGTGGAGGTGAGCGCGGTGATCGCCGCGCGGGAGCCCGCGGGCGAACGCTGAAACTCAGCGCGGCGCGCGTTTGGCGAGGATGCGCTGCAGGGTGCGGCGGTGCATGGAGAGGCGGCGCGCCGTCTCCGACACGTTGCGCCCGCACAATTCGTAGACCCGCTGGATATGCTCCCAGCGCACCCGGTCGGCCGACATCGGGTTCTCGGGAAGCTGGGGCTTGTAGTCGCCCTGCGCGTTCAGCGCCGCGCAGATGTCGTCGGCGTCGGCGGGCTTGGCGAGATAGTCGACCGCGCCGATCTTCACCGCATTCACCGCGGTGGCGATGTTGCCATAGCCGGTGAGGATGATGCCGCGCGCCTCCGGCCGGCGCCGCTTCAGGGCGGAAATGACGTCGAGCCCGTTGCCGTCGCCGAGCCGCATGTCCACCACCGCATAGGCGGGCGGGCCGCCCTCGACGCGGGCGAGGCCGTCGGCCACCGTCTCGGCGGTGACCACCGCGAAGCCGCGCATCTCCATGGCGCGGGCCAGGCGCTGCAGGAAGGGCCGGTCGTCGTCGACGATCAGCAGCGAGCGGTCGGGCGTATCGGCAGTGGCGTCGAGCATGGCGTTTTCCGAACTGGGCTTCCTTGTGCCGCCGCGGCGGCGCGAAGGCCTTTGTCTTTTGTCCAACGCTACACTGCCCGGCCGGCGATGCCCAGCGTCGCGTCATTATAGCGCGACGAAATGGCTTGTCATGGCGGCAACGGCATCGCCGCGACGGTCACGCCGGCACGGGCGCCTCGCCGTCGTCGCGGTCGGAAATGTCGATGAGGCGCCGCGGCCAGCGCACGCTGACCTGCGCGCCATGGCCGGGCGCCGGCAGGTTGACGAAGGCGAGCTCGGCGCCGGAGCGCTCCAGCAGCGTCTTGGCGATGAACAGGCCGAGGCCGAGTCCCTGCTCGCCGGCCTCGCCGGCCTCGCCTTCCCCCCGGCCCTCGCCACGGCCCTCCCCCGCCTCCTCGCGCCGCCAGCGATGCCGGCCGCGGCTGGTGACATAGGGCGCGCCGATGCTGTCGATGAGCTCGGTCGGGAAACCCGGCCCGTCGTCGCTGACGGTGACGATGAGGTCGCGCTCGGTCCAGTCGGCGGCGATGTCGACCCGGCCGGCGGCAAAGTCGACGGCGTTCTCGACGATGTTGCCGAGCCCGTAGAGCAGGCCGGGATTGCGGGCGATCACCGGCTCGGCGGCATGGGAGCCGAACGGCGCGGCGGGCAGCGCCACCTCGACATCGATGCCGAAATGGCGGTGCGGCGCGGCGACGTCCTCCAGGATGTGCGAGACCGGCATGCGGTCGAACGGCGCCGCGCCGGCATCCAGCGTGGTGAGCCGGCGCAGGATCGCCCGGCAGCGCTCGGCCTGCTCGCCGAGCAGGCGGATGTCGTCGCCATGGGGACTGTCGGCGGGCAGCGCGCGGGCGAGCTCCTTGGCGACCACGGTGATGGTGGCGAGCGGGGTGCCGAGCTCATGCGCGGCGGCGGCCGCCAGCCCGTCCAGCGCCGAGAGATGCTGCTCGCGGGCCAGCACCAGCTCGGTGGCGGCCAGCGCCTCGGAGAGTTCGCGCGTCTCCTCGGCGACGCGCCAGGCATGCACGCCGATAAAGGCGATGGCGACGGCGAGCGCGCTCCAGATGGCGGCGAGGTAGAGCGGCGGCAGCCACGGACCGGCGCCGAGCGCGTCGCTGTGCTTCCACGGCAGCGGCATCTGCCACAGCCCGACCAGCCCCGCGAGCCCGCCGGCCAGCAGGCCGAGCAGCAGCGTCGAGCGCGGCGACAGCGCGGTGGCGGAGATCAGCACCGGGGCGAGGAAGAGCAGCGCGAAGGGATTGGCGAGGCCGCCGGTGAGGAACAGCAGCGCGGCCAGCTGGAGGATGTCATAGGCCAGCAGCCAGGTCGCCTCGGTATTGGACAACCGCCGCGCGCCGGGGCTGCGCAGCCGCAAAGCGAGGTTCAGCCATGCGGAAAGCGCCGCCACCGCCAGGCAGGCGCCCACCGGAACGGTGAGGCCGAGCAGCCACTGCACCACGACGATAGCGGCGGTCTGGCCGGAAATCGCCAGCCAGCGCAAGCGGATAAGCGTGTCGAGCCGGAGGCCGAAGAAGCGCTCGCCGATGGGGTGTTCCAGCGAAAGTGGCATAGGGTTTCCTTCACTTACCCCTCTATACAGTCAAGCTGGGCGCGGCGGGAATGCGCTGATTCGTTGACGCGGAGCGGAAACGGTCTATTTGTGTTGCAGTGCACAATGCCTCCGCCGGTCTTTTCGCCATTGCGGGAACCGGATCGGGGAGCGGGAATTGCCGACGCACGGCCGGGGTGACCCGCGGCCCGGCAACCCGGCCACGGGATATGTTTCAGAATCGGAGACGCGCATGGCGATCGGAGTATTCGGGGACGTGCCCGACGTGGTGGAAGCCGCAGGGACGCCGGAGGACATGCTGGAAGCGGCGTCGGTGTTCTCCAAGCCGCTGTACTGGATGTTCGAGATGGGCCAGGCGGCGCTCGATCCGTTCCGCGCCTTCGCCGATGTCGGGCGGCTGTACTACCGCAACCCGGCCAACCCGCTGAGCCATACCGATCTCGGCCGCACGCTGCTCGCCGGCTTCGAGATGTTCGAGCGCACCACCCGCCGCTACGGCAAGCCGGACTGGCGCCTCGACCACACGACGGTCGGCGGCGAAAAGGTGCCGGTGAAGATCGAGACGGTATGGGAGAAGCCGTTCTGCCGTCTGCTGCATTTCGAGCGGGTGTTCGCGCGCCCGCCGCGCCGGCCGCAGCCGCGCATGCTGATCGTCGCGCCGCTCTCGGGCCATTACGCGACGCTGCTGCGCGGCACGGTGGAGACGCTGCTGCCGAACCACGACATCTACATCACCGACTGGGCCGATGCGCATACCGTGCCGCTGGCCGAGGGCCGGTTCGACCTCGACGACTATATCGACTACCTGATCGACATCTTCCACCATCTCGGCGGCGGCGTGCATGCGCTCGCCGTGTGCCAGCCGGCGGTGCCGGTGCTGGCGGCGGTGGCGGTGATGGAGGCCAAGGGCGATCCCGACGTGCCGGCCTCGATGGTGCTGATGGGCGGGCCGATCGACACCCGCGAGAGCCCCACCGCGGTGAACGATTTTGCGCAGGCGCGCGGGCTCGACTGGTTCCGCCGCAACGTCGTCACCACGGTGCCCTGGCCGCATCCCGGCGTGATGCGGCAGGTCTATCCCGGATTCCTGCAACTGCACGGCTTCATGAGCATGAACCTGGAGCGGCACCTGCAGGCGCATGCCGACATGTTCCGCCACCTCGTCAAGGGCGACGGCGATTCCGCCGCCAAGCACCGCGAGTTCTACGACGAATATCTCTCGGTGATGGACCTGCCGGCCGAATATTACCTGCAGACGCTGCAGGCGGTGTTCATCGACCATGCCTTGCCCAGGGGCACGCTGACCCATCGCGGCGAGAGGGTCGACCCCGGCGCCATCCACAACGTGGCGCTGCTGACCGTCGAGGGCGAGAACGACGACATTTCCGGCGTCGGCCAGACCCGGGCGGCGCACAAGCTGTGCGTCAACCTGCCCGAGGACAAGCGGGCGCATTACCTGCAGCCCACCGTCGGCCATTACGGGGTGTTCAACGGCTCGCGCTTCCGCGCCGAGATCGCTCCGCGCATCTCCGATTTCGTGCTGTCGCACAACTGGCCGCGCAAGGGCGACAACGCCCCGGCGGCCGCGACGGCGATCGCTAGGAGCGCCGTCGCCGGGACGCCCGCTGCGCAAGCACCCCTTGCCGAAGCGACCATCGTCGAAGAAGCGCCGCTCGTCGAGCTTCCCGCCGGGACTCCCGCCGCTCCGACTGCCGTTGCCGCGACGTCCGTGGCCGAGACGCCTGTTTCGGGCACGCCTGTGGCTGGGGCGCCTGTGGCTGGGGCGCCTGTGGCGGAGGTGGCGGAGACGCCCGTCGCCGGGACGCCCGCCGCTCAGACATCTGGCGCCGATACGCCCGTTGCCGAGACGCCCGTCGCCGGCAGCGGAGACGACGACGCGAAATGAGGCCGCTCATTCGCTGACCACCGCCTGCGGCAGCAGGCGACGCAGATGCGGCGCGAAGGGCTGGACCACCGCCACGTCGGCGCGTCCCGCCGCCCGCAGGCGGCTGAACCTCGCCTGCTCCATCTCGATGAAGGCGGCGGCGGCGGTGCGCTGCTCCGCCGTCAGGCGCGGGGAATGCTCCAGACGCCGGCGCATCTGCGCGAACAGCGCATCCACCGAGTCCTGCGGGATGGCGGCGAGATAGCCGCAAATGGTGGCGTCGAAGGCGGCGCGCCAGCTGGCGCGGCTGAAGCCGGCCTTGACAATGAGGCCGTCCAGGGCCGCGTCGCGGGCGAACCAGTCGTCGGCGGTCTCCTCGTCATAGGCGAGCGGGCCGAGCTCCGGGTCGAGCCTGTCGATGAGATCGACGACCTTCGCGGCCTCGCGGGCGGTCAGCGCCATGGCGTGGGCGGACAGGCCGGCGAGAAGGGCGAGCGCGAGCACGGCGGCGGCCGCGCCCGCCCGCAGGCGGAAAAACAGACGGAACATGGAAGGGCACTCGCTGGAGGGACAGGGGTGCCTTGGGTAGCGGGACCGCCGGACGCGGTCTCGGCACCGCGCGCACGAACTGGGCGTGCGGCGAACCGGCCCCGGCCGGCCCGGTCGCGCGCGGATCAGCCCTTCTGTGCGCGGATCAGCCCTGCCGTGCGCGAATCGCCTGCGCCCGCACGTCGGAGGGCGTGCAGCCGTAGCGGCGACGGAAGGCGCGGTTGAAGGTCGACAAGTCGGAAAACCCGGCCTCGAAGGCGATCGCGGCGATCGCCTGCCCGCCGGCGGGTTCACCCAGCCGCCGGAAGGCCCGGTCGAGGCGCTCCGCGCGCACGAAATCGGAGAAGCTGGTGCCCTCCTGCGCGAACAGCCGCTGCACGTAGCGCGGCGATATGCCGTGACGGCGGGCGATCGCGGTGATGTCGAGCGCCGGGTCGTCCAGCCGCGCGAGTATGTGCTTCTTCAACAGGGCGAGCCGGGCCATGCCCAGCGTCGAGCCGTGCTCGCGCGCGCTCTCGGCCGGGTCGGCCGCGAGGGTCAGCGCCGCCAGCCGGAGGATATGGTCGGCCGCCAGCCTTTCCGCCGCCGGGGTTGGCGGCGGCTCGCGCCGGAGCAGCTCGGCATAGCCGGCCAGCAGGCCGAGGCCGGGCGATCCGCGACGCACGGCGCCATAGGCCCGCGCGCCGAGCCCCGGCACCAGCGCGGCCAACTCGCGCTTCGGCAGGATCATCACCTCGTAGCGGCTGGCCGGCGACCGGGTGACGAAACGCACGCCCTGGTCGACGACCAGCAGATCGCCGGCCCCGACATTCAGCGTGGCCCCGCCGTCGATCTCGGTTTCAAAGCCGGCCCGGCTGATCAGCAGCTGGTAGTCGTCGCGGCCGTCGGCGAGCAGTTCGCGCGGCCGCGCCGCGGTGAAGGCGTCATAGCCGGCCTCGCTCACCAGCACACGCCGATCGAGCGGCAAGATGGAGAAACAGGCGCGGAACCGGGTCCGGTCGACCGGATTGAAGGTCATGCCCGCGGCGTGCCGGCCCACCACGTCGTGGATGAAGGCGAGGCGCTGATGGGTGGGTATGTCCTCGGTCGACAAGCGCTGCATGGCTCTATCCCCGCGGCCCGCTGGCCGGGCGGTGTGGTGTGACGTTACGGCAGAAAAGTCAATGAACGACTGGGGCGGCCAGCCGCCGGGAGCCCGGATCAGAGCTCCCAATAGGGCGGATCGCCGAAGGCGGCACGCAGGCAATCGGCAAGCGCGCGCAGCTTGGCCGAGGGCAGCCGCCCTTCGGGATGGGCGACATAGATGAATTCCGGCTCGGTGACGGCGCCGACCTCGACCAGCTGAAGCGCTCCCGCCCTTATGGCCGGGCCGGCGATGAACAGCGGCAGCAGGGCGATGCCGAGCCCGGCCATGGCGGCGTCGCGCATCACCTCGCCATTGTTCACCCGCAACGCGACCTGGCCGCGCACCTGCACGGTCTTTTCCGCCGTCACGAAACGCCAGTCGGCAATGCCGCGATGGGTGTAGAAAATGCCGCGATGGCCGTCGAGCGCCGCCAGCGAGCGCGGCGACCCGTGCTGCGCCAGATAGGAAGGCGCCGCCACCAGCACCCGCCGGCTGCGGGCGAGGCGCCAGGCGACGAGCCGGCTATCATGCATCGGCCCATGCCGCACCACGCCGTCATAGCCTTCCGCCTGCGCGTCGATGCGGCGGTCGTCGAGCTCCAGCGTCAGCTCGATGTGCGGGTGGCGGGCGAGGAACGGGTAGAGCGCCGGGCCGAGATGCAGGCGGCTGAAGGTGACCGGGGCGGACAGGCGCAGCGGGCCGGCAAGCGTGCCGCGCCGCTCGGCGAGATCGGCCGCTGCCATGTCGAGGTCGCGCAGCGCGCCGGAGGCCCGCTCCAGGAACGCCGCGCCGTCCTCGGTCAGCGAGAGCTTGCGGGTCGAGCGGTGGATGAGGCTGGCGCCGAGACGGCGCTCCAGCTCGGCCAGCCGGTCGCTCACCACCGATTTCGACAGCCGCAGCCGGCGGGCGGCCTCGCTGATCGAGCCGGCCTCGGCCACGGCGACGAAGGCGGCGATGCCATCGAGCTTCATCGTTCGGCATTCCCGGACATCAGGTTCACTATTTGCAGGCTAATCCGAACGCAGCGGCATCGCCATACTCATCGACGAAACAGGCCGGCCGGAGCTTTCCGGCAGACGGCCGCAGGCAATCGAACAGAATTTCCGAACAGAATTTCCGAGGAGAATTTCCATGGCTCGTCTCAAGGACAAGGTCGCGCTCGTCACCGGCGCCAGCTCGGGCATCGGCCGCGCCACCGCGCGGCTGTTCGCGAAGGAGGGCGCCAGGGTGGTGGTCGGCGCCCGCCGCAAGGAGGAGCTGGACGCCCTGGTCGCCGAGATCGCCGCCGCCGGCGGCGAGGCCGCCGCGCTGGCCGGCGACGTGCGCTCGGAAGACTATGCGCGGGCGCTGGTGGCGCTGGCGGTCGAGCGCTATGGCCGGCTCGACATCGCCTTCAACAATGCCGGCACGCTGGGCGAGGGCGGCGACAGCGTCGGCGTCTCCGCCGACGGCTGGAACGACACGCTGGCGATCAACCTCACCGGCGCGTTCTTCGGCGCCAAGCACCAGATCGCGCAGATGCTGAAGGACGGCGGCGGCTCGGTGGTGTTCACCTCCACCTTCGTCGGCTACTCGGTCGGCTTTCCCGGCACCGCGGCCTATGCGGCGTCGAAATCCGGCCTGATCGGCTTGACCCAGGTTCTGGCCGCCGAATACGGGCCGGCCGGCGTACGGGTGAATGCGGTGCTGCCCGGCGCGGTCGATACCGACATGTATCGCGAGAAGAACAATACCGCGGAGGCACAGGGCTTCATCACCGGGCTGCACGCGCTGAAGCGGGTGGCCGGGCCGGAGGAGATCGCCCGCGCGGTGCTCTACCTCGCCTCGGACGATGCCTCCTTCGTCTCCGGCACCGCGCATCTGGTCGATGGCGGCCTGTCGATCACCCGCACCTGACGGTTCGGAGGATCAGCCGGCGCGGGGCGGGTCGACGGCGATCGGGGTGGTGCGGGCGACGTGGTGATGGTCGGAGGCACGGAACCGCACCACCGCGCGGGCCTGCTCGAACAGCGCCCCGGCCTCGACCAGCCCCTTGTCGAGGAGCAGCGCCACCGCCGCCTCGTGCCAGCACTGGTAATAGGGCGCATCGGGATGGGCATGGATCTCGCCACTGAGGCGGGCGGCGAATTCCGGCCATTCGAACAGGCCGCGTTCATGCAGCTTGACCACCAGAGCGAAGGCCTGCGCCTCCCACGGGGCGGCGAAGATGTGCGGCCGGTCGAGATCGGGGAGGGTCGGGGCGGTGGTCACGACGCCGCCTCCGTCCCGCAAGGCAGCAGGTAGCTGTCCCACAGGTCGATGGTGAGGCTGTCGCCGTCCGCGCCCTGCGGACCCCAGAGCTCGCGCATGGAGAAGCGCACCGCGTAGCAATATTCGCGGCTCTCCTCGTCGCCGACGGCGCGCAGGTCCGGCAGCGCGAACAGGCCGTGGACCTTCACCACCACGCCGCGCCGGCCACGGCAATAGCGCGGCAGGCGGGTATGGGTGCGCGGATTGAGGTTGCGGGTGACGACCGCCTGCCCGAGCGCGAAGGCCGGGAGGCGGGAGGCGTCCTCCGTCCGCGTGGTGGCGCCGGCGGCGAGCAGATCGAGGATGTCGGCCGCGCTCAGCATCCGGCATCCCCGTGCAGGGCGGCGGCGTACTGGGCGGCCAGCTGGGCGTCGATCTCCTCGGGCGCCAGCAGGCCCTTCTCCATCATCAGCCGCGTCACCGCGAACCACCATTGCTCGTAATAGGGCCGGGTGAGGTACAGCGCCGGGTCCAGCCGCTCGCGCGACTGGCGGAACTCGTCGTCGGAATAATGCGCGCCGATGGTGATCATGAAGAGGGCGCACATGCGCCGCTCCCATTCCTGCTTGAACACCGGCTCGCGCCCGTCATAGCCCTCCGGCACCACGCGGCCGAAGCCGTCGACGCCGCCGCAATCATGCAGGGAATTCATGGCGCCGCCTCCATGGCAGGTGCGGAAGTACCGGCCTCGGTGACGCCGATCATGCTGTCGCGGGTGACGAGGGCGGCCAGCGCCGCCTCGTCCATCCCCTCGGTGCCGGGCGGACGGCGGGGGATGACGAGGTAGCGGATTTCCGAATTGCTGTCCCAGACGCGGATTTCCATGCCGTCGGGCAGCCGCGTGCCGAATTCGGCCAGCACCGGGCGCGGATCGCGCACGATGCGGGTGCGATAGGGCATGCTCTTGTACCAGACCGGCGGCAGGCCGAGCACCGGCCACGGGTAGCAGGAGCACAGGGTGCAGACGACGACATTGTGCACCTCGGCGGTGTTTTCCAACGCCACCATGTTCTCGCCCTGCGCGCCGGTGAAGCCGAGATCGGCGATGGCGGCATTGGCGTCCTCGAACAGCCAGGCCCGATAGGCCGGGTCGGTCCAGGCGCGGGCGACGACCCTGGCGCCGTTCCTCGGGCCGATGCGGTTCTCGTAGAGATCGACCACCGCGTCGAGCGCGGCGGGATCGACCAGACCCTTCCGGGTGAGCAGTTCCTCCAGCGCCTTGACGCGGGCGCTGATCTCGATGTCGGCGATCGAGGTCAGCAGCGCATCGGCGGGCTCGGAATGGATGCGGTGGAAATGGTCGTGAGGATCGTGGGGATGGTCGCCGTGATCGTGGTCGTGGTCGTGATCGTGGTCGTGATCGTGGTCGTGTTCGTGATCTTGGTCTTGCGCTGCCATGACAGTCGGTCCGCCGAAGCGCCTGGGCGCCGTGAGGGCGACACTATGCGGACATGCCGGGCGCCTGTCGACGACGCAGGGGTAGAAAAGCGGCATGCCCAAGATCGCGGCGACGGACCGGCGCCATGGCCGCGCGACGCCCCCCCGGATGCGCCGACACGCCATATCGTGGAGGTCGCCGGCGCCTGTTGTCGCCGGCCGCGCTCAATGCGCGCGGGCGAACATCTCGTTGAACGAGTAGCCGGAGCCGCGCACGGTGCGGATCGGGTCGGGCTGGCGCGGACGGTTCAGCGCCTTGCGCAGGCGGCCGACATGCACGTCCACCGTGCGCTCGTCGATATAGACGTCCTGGCCCCACACGCCGTCGAGCAGCTGCTCGCGCGAATAGACCCGGCCGGGCGACTGCATGAGGAATTCCAAGAGCCGGAACTCGGTCGGCCCGAGATGCAGCTCGCGGCCGGAACGGTGCACCCGCTTGGTCTCGCGGTCGAGCTCGATGTCGCCGGCGCGCAGCAGCGTCGAGACGTGGTCCGGCTTGGCCCGGCGCAGCAGCGCCCGCACCCGCGCCACCAGCTCGGGCACCGAGAACGGTTTCACCACGTAGTCGTCGGCGCCGGTGGCCAGCCCCCGCACGCGCTCGGTCTCCTCGCCGCGGGCGGTGAGCATGAGGATCGGCATGCGCTCGGTCTCCGGCCGGGCGCGCAGGCGCCGGCACAATTCGATGCCGGACAGGCCCGGCAGCATCCAGTCGAGCAGCAGCAGGTCCGGCACCGTCTCGCGCAGCCGGGTCTCCGCCTCGTCGCCCCGCCCGACGCTCTCCACCGCATAGCCTTCGGCTTCGAGATTGTAGCGCAGGAGCAGGGTCAGCGGCTCCTCGTCCTCGACGATGAGAATGTTGGTCGGCATCGCGTTCCCCGTGCAAGCTGCGCGTGACTGCCGTTCCGTCCGGCTCAGGACGGGAACGGAACCGAGGTCATGCTGGTGGTGTCCTGCTTGGGCCGCTCGTCGGTGAGCAACTGGCCGGTCGCGAGGTAGTGCACGGTCTCGGCGATGTTGGTGGCGTGGTCGCCGATGCGCTCGATGTTCTTGGCGCAGAACAGCAGGTGCGTGCACAGCGAGATGTTGCGCGGATCCTCCATCATGTAGGTGAGGAGCTCGCGGAACAGCGAGGTGTAGAGCACGTCGACTTCGCCGTCGCGCTGCCAGACCTCGATGGCGCGCGCGTCCTCGCGGCTCGCATAGGCGTCCAGCACCATCTTCAGCTGCTCGAACACGATGCCCGCCATGTGCTCGACGCCGCGCACCAGCTTCTGCGGGTGGAACTCGCCGGAAAGCGCCAGCACGCGCTTGCCGGTGTTCTTGGCGAGGTCGCCGATGCGCTCCAGGTCGTTGGCGATCCGCATGGCGGCGACGATTTCGCGCAGGTCGCCGGCCAGCGGCTGGCGGCGGGCGATGGTGAGGATCGCCTTTTCCTCGATCTCGCGCTGCAAGAGGTCGATCGGGCCGTCGAGCACGATCACCTTCTGGGCGAGCTCGGTGTCGCGCTTCACCAGCGCCTGCACGGAATCGGCGACCAGCTGTTCGGCCTGCCCGCCCATTTCCACGACGCGACGGCCGATCTCCTTGAGATCGGCGTCGAACGACGAGACGATGTGTTCGGTCATGGGGATGATCTCTTTCGTCGCGCGGTTCAGCCGAAGCGGCCGGTGATGTAGTCGCGGGTGCGCGCCTCGCGCGGATTGGTGAAGATATCGGCCGACGGGCCGGCCTCGATCAGCTCGCCGAGATAGAAGAACGAGGTGATGTCGGCGCAGCGGGCGGCCTGCTGCATGTTGTGCGTGACGATGACGATGGTGAATTCCTGCTTCAGCTCGTCGATCAGGTCCTCGATCTTCGAGGTCGAGATCGGGTCCAGCGCCGAGGTGGGCTCGTCGAGCAGGATCACTTCCGGGCGCACCGCGATGGTGCGGGCGATGCACAGGCGCTGCTGCTGGCCGCCGGACATGCCGAGCGCCGAGGTGTGCAGGCGGTCCTTGGTCTCTTCCCAGATGGCGGCCTTGCGCAGGCACCATTCGACGCGCTCGTCCATCTGCGCCTTGGAGAGGCTCTCGTGCAGGCGCACGCCGAAGGCGATGTTGTCGTAGATCGACATCGGGAACGGCGTCGGCTTCTGGAACACCATGCCGATGCGCGAGCGCACGATGGTGGAATCGAGCTCCTTGCCGAGCAGGTCGACGCCGTCGAACAGGATCTGCCCTTCCGCGCGCTGGCCCGGATAGAGCTGGTACATGCGGTTGAAGATGCGCAGCAGCGTGGACTTGCCGCAGCCCGACGGCCCGATCATCGCGGTGACGCGCTTCTCGGGGATGTGGAAGTTGATGTTCTTCAGCGCGTGATTTTCGCCGTAGTAGAAATTCAGCTTCTCGACCTTGAGCTTGGGCTCGGCGGACGGCGCGGTGGCGCGGTTGACGGCGGAAGCGATGTCGATCGAGGTCTCGGGTGCGAAATTCATAGCCGTCTCACTTCATCTTCGCCAGGACGAGGCGGGAAAGGATGTTCAGGGTGAGCACCCCGACCGTGATGAGAAGCGCGCCGGCCCAGGCGAGGGCGACCCAGTCCTCGAACGGGCTGGCGGCGTATTGGTAGATGGCGATCGGCAGGCTGGCCATCGGCGCGGAGAGGTTCACCGACCAGCCGTTATTGCCGAGCGAGGTGAACAGCAGCGGCGCGGTCTCGCCGGCGGCGCGGGCCACCGCCAGCAGGATGCCGGTGACGATGCCCGCGCGGGCGGCGCGCCAGGTGATGAAGGTCACCACCTTCCACTGCGGCGCGCCGAGGGCGAAGGCCGCCTCGCGCAGGCCGATCGGCACCAGGTTCAGCATGTCCTCGGTGGTGCGCACCACCACTGGGATGACCAGGATGGCCAGCGCCACCGAGCCGGCCCAGCCGGAGAAGCCGCCGAACGGCACCACGAGCAGCTGGTAGACGAACAGGCCGATCAGGATCGACGGGGCGGAGAGCAGCACGTCGTTGACGAAGCGCACCACGTTGCCGACATGGGTGCCGCGGCCGTTCTCGGCGAGGAAGGTGCCGCACATCAGGCCGATCGGCGTGCCGACGGCGAGGGCGACGCCGATCTGGATCAGCGAGCCGATGATGGCGTTGAGCAGCCCGCCGCCGGCGCCGGGCGGCGCGGTGATGCGGGTGAAGACATGCGGGCCGAGGGCCGGCAGGCCGCGGGACAGCAGCGTCCACAGGATCCAGGCGAGCAGCACCAGCGACAGGGCGGCGAAGCCGGTGGAGATCGCCTTGACGGCGTAGTCGGTGGTGCGACGGCGGGCGAGCGATGCCATGATGATGTCCCCACTCAGCCCTTGAGCTTCGAACGAACCAGCAGGCGCGAGAGCGCCAGCACGATGAAGGAGATGACGAACAGGATGAAGCCGAGCTGGAGCAGCGCCTGCAGCTTCAGCGAGCCGATCGAGGCTTCCGGGAACTCGTTGGCGATGGTGGAGGCGATGGTGGCGCCCGGCGCGAACAGCGAGGCCGACATGCGGGTGGCGTTGCCGATGACGAAGGTGACCGCCATGGTCTCGCCCAGCGCGCGGCCGAGGCCCAGCATCACCGCGCCGACCATGGCCGTGCGGCCATAGGGCACCGAGACGTTGCGGTAGACCTCATAGGTGGTGGCGCCGACGCCATAGGCGGATTCCTTGATCATCGGCGGCACCGATTCCAGCACCTCGACGAACATCGCGGTGATGAAGGGCAGGATCATCAGCGCCAGGATCAGGCCGGCGGTGAGCATGCCGGCGCCGAGCGGCGGGCCCTGGAACAGCGCGCCGAGCACCGGGATCGGCGACAGCCATTCGATGAGCGGCGGCTGCACGTAAGCGGCGATCAGCGGCACGACGACGAAGAAGCCCCACATGCCGTAGATGATGGAGGGGATGGCGGCGAGCAGCTGCACCGCGACGCCGATCGGCCGGCGCAGCGGGCCGGGCGCGATCTCGGTGAGGAAGAAGGCGATGCCGAAGGACAGCGGCAGCGCCACGATGACGGCGATGATCGCGCTCATCATGGTGCCGAACACCATGACGCCGGCGCCGAAGCGCTCGGTCACCGGGTTCCACATCGTGGACCACAGGAAGGAGATGCCGAACTCGCGCAGCGCCGGCAGCCCGCCCTCGAACAGCATGGCGATGATGAGCCCGAGCAGCAGCAGCACGAACAGGCCGCTGGCCCAGAGCAGGCCGACGAAAACGGGATCGGAGAGCCGGCCCGCCGGCTTGCGCGCGGCGATCAGGGCCATGTTGGCCTCGGTTCCGCTGATGGAGGCAGCCATGTCGAATGTTCCTTGAGCGCTGTCGGCCGGAGGATGCGCTGAAACGGGGTCAGCCTACCACGGACGGGTGGCGGGCATGGATAGGCACGAATGACTCACGCGAGATGACTTGTGACTCACGCGAGATGACTTGGACGAGACGACTTGGACGCGGATGACGCAGGCACGATGACGGGCAGCGGAGAGACCGGCACGGCGGGCGCGGCACGCGAGCGGAAGGCGAGGGGGCGGCCGCGGCGCGCGCGGCATCCCCCTCGCCCAGAATGCGTCCGGTCGGGATCAGTTGGTCCAGACCGCCTTGCCGTCCGCCTTCACCTCGGCCTTCCAGGCATCGCGGATGGTCTTCACCACCGCGTCCGGCAGCGGGATGTAGTGCAGCTTCTCGGCGATGGCGTCGCCCTCGGCGCCGTAGGCCCAGTCGAAGAACTTGATCGCCTCGGCCGACTGCGCGGCGCTGGTCGGGTTCTTCGGCAGCAGGATGTAGGTGGCGCTGGTGATCGGCCAGGCCTTTTCGCCGGCGGTGTCGATCATCGAGGCGGCGAAGTTCTTCGCGCCCTTCCAGTCGGCGGCGGCGGCGGCGTCCATGAAGGCCTCGGTCGAGGGCTTCACGACCTTGCCGGCCTTGTTGACGAGGTTGGTGGCCGCCAGCTTGTTGGCCGCGGCATAGACGAACTCGACATAGCCGATCGCGCCCTTGGTGTTCTTCACGGTGCCGGCAACGCCCTCATTGCCCTTGGCGCCCGCACCGGCCGGCCACTGGACCGACGTCGCGGCGCCGATATTGGCCTTCCAGTCCGCGCTCGCGGCGGCGAGATAGGAGGTGTAGACGAAGGAGGTGCCCGACGCGTCCGAACGGTAGACCGGGACGATGGCGAGGTCCGGCAGGGCCACGCCCTTGTTGAGCTCGGCGATCTTCGGGTCGTTCCACTTGGTGATCTTGCCCTGGTAGATGTCGGCAAGCACCGGGCCCGAGAGGGTGAGCTGGCCGTCGCCGACGCCGTCGATGTTGACGATGGCGACCACCGAGCCGATCACGGTCGGGAACTGCAGCAGGCTGGCGGATTCGAGCTTGTCGTCCTTCATCGGCGCGTCGGAGGCGCCGAAATCGACGGTGCGGTTGACGATCTGGTTCTGACCGCCGCCCGAGCCGATGGACTGGTAGTTCAGGCCGGTGCCGGACTTGTCCTTATAGGCCGCGGCCCAGGCCTGGTAGACCGGGGCGGGGAAGGAGGCGCCGGCGCCGTTGATGTCGGCGGCGAAGGCAGCGCCGGAAAGGGCGGTGGCGAACGAGACCACGGCGACGCCGAGGAGGCGGTTGAATTTCAAGGGTCTTCTCCCAGAACTTCGGCGGTCCGCGCGGCGCGCGATCCCTGCCGGAGGCTTTGCCCAGAGGCGGTGAAAAGGGTCACACGGGACTCTTAGCGCCCCGACGCCACGGTTCTATGACTTTGCGATGACGGACAGATGACAAATCAAGCCGTTGAACGGACTTCGCTTTTCACCAGATCGGCCGGAAGCGCCGAAAGCCGCACCGAGAATGTCGACCCCTCGCCCGGAACGCTGTCTATGCCGAGGCGGCCGCGATGGCGGGCGACGATGTGCTTGACGATGGCGAGGCCCAGCCCGGTACCGCCCTGCTCGCGCGAATGGGCGGTATCGACCCGGTAGAAACGCTCGGTGAGCCGCGGCACATGCTCGGGGGCGATGCCCGGCCCGTGATCGCGCACCGCCACCACCGCGTCGCCGCCCTCCCGCGCCAGGGTGATCTCCACCCGCCCGCCGGAGCCGCCATATTTCAGCGCGTTCTCCACCAGGTTCTCGAACAGGCGGATCAGCTCGTCGCGGTCGCCCTGCACGGTCACCGGCTGGTCGGGATGGGTGAAGGCGATCTCCACCTGCCGGTCGGCGCCGAGCGGGGCGAGCGCCTCGCGCACATGGCCGACCACGGCGACGAGATCGACCCGCGCCTGCGGCCGCATATGGGCGTTGAGCTCGATGCGCGAGAGCGACAGCAGGTCGTCGATGAGCCGCGACATGCGGCGCGCCTGCTCGGCCATGATCTTGAGGAAGCGCTCGCGGGCATTGGCGTCGTTGCGGGCCGGGCCCTGCAGCGTCTCGATGAAGCCGGAGAGCGAGGCCAGCGGGGTGCGCAGCTCGTGGCTGGCATTGGCGATGAAGTCGACCCGCATCTGCTCGACCCGCCGCTGCGGCGTGAGGTCGACGAAGCTCAGCAGCAGCGCTTCCACCGCGGCGCGGCCGGTCCCCGAGCCGGTGGCCGGCGTGCCGGCCACCGGCACGATGTCGGCCCGCAGCCAGCGGTCCACCGGCACCCGCTGGGCGAATTCGACGCGGCGCGCCTGGCCGTCGGCGCTGGCGGCGCGGATCGCCTCCAGCACTTCCGGCACCCGCACCGCGAAGGAGACCGGATCGCCGACCCGCACGCTGGCGAGCATGCCGGAGGCGCGGGAATTGGCCGCGCGCACGGTGCCACGATGGTCGAGCAGCAGCGCCGCCTCGGGCAGCGCGCCGACCAGCGCCGCCAGCCGGTCCGCCGAGGGATTGGACGGCGGCTCGCGGAAGCGCACGAGCGCGGCGGGCACCGGCAGGCGGCGCAGGCGCTTGCCGACCGGCAGCGCGGCGGCGACGAGCATGACGAGGCCGATGAGCACCGCCGGTCCGGCCGCGATCTCCTCCCGCGCCACCGCGATGACGAGGCCGAGCCCGGCGGCGAGCAGAATCCAGCGCGCGGCGGCCAGGCGCTCGCCGAGCGTCTCGCGCGCAAACAGGCCGGATTCGTCGATGTCCATGGCGGAATCCTCCCAGGAGCGCCCTATCTTCGCTATAAAGTCCTCCGCTTCGCGGCGCGGACCCGCAAGGGTTCGGCCGGCAGGCAAGGGAACGACTCACCGCTCTCCTTATGGTCTCATCGAGAGGCTTCCATATGACGAAGAAGCCGAACCGCCCCGCGGTCAAGCCCGCCGCCGCCAAAACCGCCGACAACGACGCGCTCGCGGCGGCGCCGGATCCGAAAAAGCCCGACCCGAAAAAGCCGGGCCGGAAAGAGACGGCGAACGACAAGCCCGCCAAGGACAAGGCGGACGACCTCGCCGAGGCGCTGGCCGGCTTCTCGCTGGAGGCGGCGGCGCTGCCGGCGATCGTCGCCGAGCGGGCCTATCGCAGCGGCAACTATCCCTATGCCGACCGGCCGAAGCGCAAGCACTACGAGAAGGAACTGCACGCGCTGCAGATCGAGCTGCTGAAGATGCAGAACTGGGTGGTGCAGACCGGCGAGCGCATCGTCGTCGTGTTCGAGGGCCGCGACGCCGCCGGCAAGGGCGGCACCATCCACCGGCTGATCCAGCATCTCAATCCGCGCTTCGTGCGGGTGGTGGCGCTGACCAAGCCGACCGAGGCGGAGGCCGGCCAGTGGTATTTCCAGCGCTACATCGCCAACCTGCCGCGCCGGGGCGAGATCGCACTGTTCGACCGCTCCTGGTACAACCGCGCCGTGGTCGAGCCGGTGATGGGCTTCTGCTCGCCGCAGGAGACCGCGCATTTCCTCGAACAGGCGCCGGTCTTCGAGAAGATGCTGGCCGATGACGGCATCCGCCTGTCGAAGATCTGGCTCGATATCGGCCGCGAGATGCAGCTCAAGCGGTTGTTCGACCGCAAGAAGGACCCGCTGAAGCACTGGAAGCTGTCGCCGGTCGACCTCGCGGCGCCGGCGCGCTGGGGGGCGATCTCGGCGGCGCGCGACGCCATGATCGCCGCCACCGACACCCCGGCGGCGCCATGGACCGCGGTGCTCGCCAACGACAAGATGCGGGCGCGGCTGGGGGTGATTCGCCAGATCCTGGCGCAACTGCCCTATGCCGGCCGCGACGACCGGGTGGTCGGCGTGCCCGACCCGCAAATCGTGCTCGGCGGCCGCAATTTTCTACACCGGGCCGACGGCTGAGCCCCGCTGCCGCCCAGATTGCCTGCCAATCTTCCTTACCGTAAAAGCATGCCGCCGCGTCGGCCCCGGATCGCGCAGATTCGACGGGGCCGGGGCGATGGGGCGGTGCCGGGCCGCCCGATCGCCCGGCGGCCGCCGACCCGACCCGACGGCCGTCCTGCCGTGGAGATCTTGTAGAAAAGGCCATAGCGATAGCTCCGCCATGACGTTGACCCGGCCAATGCGATGCCTTCTGACCTCAGGCCTGCTCGGGCTGTGCGCCGCCGCCACCGGACCGGCGCTGGCCGAATCGGCCATGGCCGATTCGGCGATGGCCCAGCCGACCGCCGCCCAGATGCCGCCGCACCCGTCCATCGACTTCGCGATGCGCGGGCGCACCCTCCCCGAGGGCGGCGACGTGCGGATCGCCCATCGCCAGGGGCGGTTGCGCATCGATGTCGCGCTGGCGGAAATGCCGACGACGCTGACCGGCTTCATCGACCTGAAGGCGCACAAGATGGCGGTGCTCTCCAGCCTGCCCGGCCTCGGCCGGGTGGCGGTGGAGATGAACGTGCCGCCGGAATATATCGCGATCAACATGCCGGCCGACAGCCAGCGCACCGGCACCGACATCGTCATAGGCGAGGTCTGCGAGACCTGGGAAGGTGCCGACCCGGCCACGGCGGCGCCGATCGAGGCCTGCATCACCCTCGACGGCGTGCCGCTGCGCTCGCTGAGCTACACCGATTCCGGCAAGAAGGTGATGTTCGAGGCGGTGGAGATCTCCCGCGCGCCGCTGCCCCCGGAGGCGGTGATGCTGCCCAAGGGGGTGAGGGTCACCCGCCTGCCGCTCGCCATCGAAGGCATGATGCCGAGCCTGACGCGCTGACAAGGCGCGGTTCGGGGCTTCGGGCGGCCCGGCAGCAAGGGATCAGCTCGCCGCCCGGCGCGGCGCATCGGTTTCCGGCACCGTATCGGCCGTATCGGCTTCGGCCTCGCGTGCGGCGAAGGAGGCCTCCGCGAACACCGGCTGCACGTCGTCGAGACGGGCGGGGACGGCGGCGGCGGCCAGCGCGCTCTCCAGCGAGACGCGCCGGCGGCGGCGGCCGACCATGAGCTCGCGCACCCCCAGCATGACCAGCGCGATGGCGAAGGGCGTCACGTAATAGAGCAGGCGCAGCAGCAGCAGCGCCCCGAGCAGCGGCTCCTTCTCGAACTGCGGCAGGGCGACCAGCATCGCCGCGTCGAACACGCCGAGCCCGCCGGGCGCGTGGCTGGCAAAGCCGAGCAGCGTCGCCGAGATGAAGACGACGCCGAGCGCGATCGGGTCGATGAACGGCGCCTGCGGCATCAGCACATACATCGCCGCGGCGCAGAAGGTGAGGTCGATTATGCCGATGCCGATCTGCAGCAGGGTCAGCTTCGATCCGGGCAGCGTCACCTGCCAGTGGCCCTTGCCGACGCCGATGCGGCGCGGCTTCAGCCCGACCCACACCACATAGCCCGCGAGCGCCGCCAGCAGGCCGAGGCCGATCAGCCGGTTGATCCAGGCGGGCAGCTGGTCGACCGCGCCCGCCGCCCACGGCTCGACGGTGATGCCGAGGCCGAGAATGGCCATGTTGCCGAGCCAGAAGGTGAGGCCAGTGATGAAGCACAGCTTGGCGACATCCACCGCCCCCAGCCCGTGCGCCGAATAGATGCGGTAGCGCACCGTGCCGCCGGTGAAGGCGGAGAAGCCGATATTGTGGCCGATGGAATAGGAGGTGAAGGAGGCCAGCGCCGCCGTGCGGTAGGGCACATGGGTCTTGCCGATGGTGCGCAGGGCGAACCAGTCGTAGAAGGTGAGGGTGGAATAGGCGCCGGCGACGAACAGCGCCGCAAGCCCGACCCGCCAGGGCGAGGTATCGGTGAGCGCGTCCAGCACCTCGCCGGGGTGGATGTTGCGCAGCATCTCGTAGAGCACGGTCGCCGCGATGGCGATGATGACGAGACTGGCCAGGACCCCGAGGCCGTGCCAGCCGACGCGCTCGCGCAGGAATCTCGCTATCGCGCCCAGCTTGTTCATTGCGCTCCCATCGACGTTTCCGTCATTCTTGCCCGCAACCCCTGCCCGCCACCTTTGCCTCGTCACGTTCCGCTTCCAAAGGCGACGGATCCCAGCCCTAGCAGACCTTCGGCGCCGGCGGAACCACCCGGAATGCCGCGGCACCGCGCGAGGAGCGCGCTTGTCCGCCCAGAACGCGGCAGAGCCGTGACGGGCGAATGACGGTCGCGCGTCCGTGATGAAGAGGGGCGAACGGGAGAGCCCCGCCGCCCCCTGCGGCAGGCCTGGCGGCGCTTGAGCGGGCTTGCGAGCGGCGCATGCCACAACCCGTTGGAATCGGCTCGCTTTCCTGTCGGGGAGGCGATTCCGCCCGACCAGAACGGCTCCTATAGCCGCACCGGGTAGCCGATCTCGATGGTGCGCGGGCGCGGCAGGCCGAAACGGTCGACCGAGCGCTCGGCATTGCGGGCGAGGAAGGCGAAGACATGGGCGAGTGCATCGCGAATGCCGCCGATCTCGTCCGGCGGCATGATGCGCTCATGGCCGATGACATAGACCGCCTCGTCGGGATCGATGCCCAGCGAATAGAGCGCCGGGCCGAGGACCGAGGGCACGTCGATCTGCTGCATGTAGCCAAAGCGCACGTCGACCCTGACATGGCCGGCATCGAGCACGGTGACGCGCACCCGCTCGTCCACCGCCACCCGCGGGCGGGAGGCGATCCACACCGAGGCGATGACCGATTTGGTGAACTGCACGTTGAGCAGGTCGGAGAGCCGGCCCAGCGCCACCGGGGTCAGCGCGCCACCGCGCGACAGGAAGATGGCGGTGCGTGGGCTGGTGGCGCAGCCGGCCGGCTTGGCGCGGGCGATGAACTCCTCGAGCGGCGGGGCGAAGCGCTTCTGCTGGATCCCGAGCCCCTCCAGCCCGCGCCGCCAGCTCACCATCACCACCAGCACCACGGCGGCAATGGCGACCGGCAGCCAGCCGCCGTCATGCAGCTTGGTGAGGTTGGCGGCGGCGAAGGAGAGATCGACCACCAGCAGCCCGGCGGCCAGCGCCGCGAGCGCCGGCCAGGGCAGGCGGCCGAGCCGCTTCACATAGGCGACGAACAGGATGGTGGTGGAGATCATCGCCATCGCCACCGCGATGCCATAGGCGGAGGCGAGGCGGTCCGAGGAGCCGAAGGAGATCACCACCGCGATGCAGGCCACCAGCAGCAGCCAGTTGAGCCGGCCGATATAGATGTGCTGGTCGTTGTGCTCGCTGGTATAGCGGATGCGCATCGGCGGCAGGTAGCCGAGCTCGATGGCCTGCTTGGCCAGCGAGAACACGCCGGTGATGATCGCCTGCGAGGCGATGACGGTCGCCGCCGCGGCGAGGATCAGCAGCGGCACGTCCATGAAATCGGGCGACAGGTCGTAGAAGGGATTGCGCACCGCCGCCGGATTGACCAGCACGGTGGCGCCCTGGCCGTAATAGTTCAGCAGCAGCGACGGCATGGCGACGAACAGCCAGGCGCGGGTGATGACCGGCCGGCCGAAATGGCCGAGATCGGCATAGAGCGCCTCGCCGCCGGTAATGGCGAGGAAGGTGGCACCGAGCACCGCGCCGGACAGCCAGATGTGGTCGGCGATGAGGGCGATGCCGTAGCGCGGGTCGACGGCGGCCAGCACGCCGGGCGCCTGGATGATGCCGTGGAGGCCGATGAGGCCGAGGGTCAGGAACCACACCAGCATGATCGGCCCGTAAAGGGCGCCGATGCGGTCGGTGCCGGCGCGCTGCGACACGAAGACGGCGATGATCACCAGCACGGTGACGGCGACGATCCAGTGGTCGAGCGCCGGCGCCACCACTTCCAGGCCCTCGATGGCGGAGAGCACCGAGATGGCGGGGGTCAGCACGCCGTCGCCGATCAGCATGGCGCCGCCGACCAGCCCGGCGATCAGCAGCCACAGCCGGCCGCCGGTGGCGCTGCGGTGCAGGTCGAGCAGGGTGACGAGCGCGAGGATGCCGCCTTCGCCGTCATTGTCGGCCCGCAGCACCAGCAGCACATATTTGATGGTGACCGAGAGGATGATCGCCCAGGTGACCAGCGACAGCAGGCCCAGCACCTCGCCCTGGGTCGGCACCGCCCCGCCCACGGCGATGAGGCCCTGCTTGAAGGCGTAGAGCGGGCTGGTGCCGATATCGCCGAACACCACGCCGAGCGCCGCGATCTCCGCGGCGAAGGGAATCGCGCGGGCGGGTCGTGACGGAGAAGAAGATCGGGCCATGACGCCTCGTTACGTCCCTAGCGCGCCGCGCGCAGCCGGCGCTGCCCGCCGGTCAACCCGATGCAGACGCACTTCACGAAACTGGCCATGGGCATGATCGACGCCGACGATGAGGAGACAGTAGCGCCCCGCAGCAATAGCGCGCCGCGCCGCCGGCGCCAAGCGGAGTTTCCCGAGGGGCCGTCTGGCCGCGGGCGGAGGACGGCGCGGAGGACGGAATGAGGGAGGAGAGCATGGGGGGCGGATAAACTCTCCTCCCTCGACCATCCGTCGGAGCGACCCGAAGGCTTGCGGGGGCCTTCGGACTCTCGGCGGCGGGTACAAGAATCCAACCGTATTTCCGAGTTTCCGATCGAAGACCGTGTCAGTCGACTCAGTCAGCCCGATAGATAACATATAAATGGCCGTCATCCGATTGTCAGGATGCTTTTAGCCGCCTCCGACAACATTATCGACGAAGTGATCAAGGCATTTCGATTTTAAGTATATATTACTCATTCTATCCGGGTACCGCCCTCTAGTGGCAAATGGCCTCGCCGGCAACGGCCGGCATATGCCCGGCGGCTCCGGCTCAGCTTCGGCCCTCGCCCTCGGCGAACAGCGCGTCGAGGCCCTCGCGATAGCTCGGATAGGCAAGACGGATGCCGAGATCGCCCTTGAGCCGGGCATTGTCGACCCGCCGGTTATCGGCCCAGAAGGTCAGCGCCATCGCCGACATGGAAGCCTTCGCCGTCTCGAACGGCACCGCCGCCGGCTCCGGGCGCCCGAGCAGGCGCGCCGCATGGCGCACCGGCGCGCAGGAGGGCGAGGGCTCGTCGTCGACCACGTTCACCGCGCCGTCGAAGCCGCCCCTGAAGGCGGCGTCGATCGCGCGGGCGATGTCGTCGACATGGATGCGGTTGAACACCTGGCCGGGACGCTCGACGCAGCGGGCGCTGCCGTCGGCGACGTCGACGAGGGCGTTGCGGCCGGGTCCGTAGATGCCGCCGAGCCGCAGCACCGCCACCGGCCGGCCGATGCGGGCGCCGAGCGCCTGCCAGCCGGCTTCCGCCTCGATGCGCCGGCGGCCGCGCGGCTGGGTGGTGTCGAGCGGCGCGGTTTCGTCGACCCAGGCGCCGGCGCTATCGCCATAGACGCCGATGGTGGAGAGATAGACGACCGGCCCGCCCCCGCGCTCCAGCGCCCCGGCGAGCGGCGGCAGGAACGGGTCGCCCGCCTCCCCCGGCGCGGCGCTGACCAGCACCGAGGCCGCGCCGGCCGCCGCCTCGGCGAGCAGCGGCGAATCCGGGGCGACGAGCGTCACCGGGCCGTCCGCGCCCTCCCACGTGCGGGAGGTGCCGAGGATGCGGTCGAAACGCGCGGCATACCGGTTGGCGTAGCGACGGGCGCAGAATCCGTAGCCGAGGCAGATCAGCGTCGTCACGCGGCGCGCTCCAGCGAGGGATCCCATTCGGCCCGCACGGCATCGTCGGGCTCGGTCGGCAGGTGGCGGGCGGCGAGCCCGGCGAACGCTTCCCCCGGCAACAGCCGCGCCAGCGCCCATACCGCGGCGCCGCGGATCAGCGGATGCGGATCGGCGAGCAGGCGCTCCGCCTCGGCGGCCAGCGCCGGATCGGCGGAATTGCCGATGGCGACCAGCACGTTGCGCAGGAAGCGCACCCGGCCGGTGCGCTTGATCGGGCTCCTGGAGAAGCGCAGGCGGAACTGCGCGTCATCGAGCCGGGCGAGCTCGGCGAGCTCCGGGGCACGGTTCTCGTCGCGGGCGGCAAGCCGTGCCTCGCGTCCCAGCATCGCGAACTTGTTCCACGGGCAGGCGGCGAGGCAGTCGTCGCAGCCATAGATGCGGTTGCCGATCAGCGGGCGCAGCTCGCGCGGGATCGGTCCCCGGTGCTCGATGGTGAGATAGGAGACGCAGCGGCGCGCGTCGATCTGGTAGGGCGCGGGGAAGGCATCGGTCGGGCAGGCGTCGAGGCAGGCGCGGCAGGAGCCGCAATGGTCGCGCTCCGGCGCGTCGGGCGGCAGGTCCAGGTTGGTGGCGATGGCGCCGAGCAGCAGCCAGGAGCCGCGCTGGCGCGAGACCAGATTGGTGTGCTTGCCCTGCCAGCCCAGCCCGGCGGCCTCGGCCAGCGGCTTCTCCATCAGCGGCGCGGTGTCGACGAACACCTTCACCTCGACCCGCCCCGGACCGCCGGCGCGCGGCACGAAGCGCGAGGCGATGCGCTTGAGCTTGCCCTTGACCAGCTCGTGGTAGTCGTCGCCGCGCGCATAGACCGAGATGGCGCCGCGCGAGCGTTCCGCGAGCGCGGCGCGGGGATCCTCGTCCGGCCCGTAATTGAGGCCCAGCATCAGCACGGAGCGCGCCTGCGGCCACATCGCGCGCGGCGCGGCGCGGCGCACCGCGGTCTCGGCCATCCAGTCCATGTCGCCCTGGGCGCCGGAGGCCAGCCATTGCGCGAGGCGCGGGGCGGCGTGCGGGATGGCATCGGCGGCGCAGATGCCGGCGGCGTCGAAGCCCTCGGCGCGGGCGAGGTCGAGAAGCAGCGACCTGGCGGCGAGAAGATCGGCCGCGAGGGGATCGGCGGCCAGGGGATCGGCGGCGCCAGCCTCGGCGACGCCAGCCTCGGCGGCGTCCGGGGTCAGAAGTCCAGATCCGCGTAGCAGGCCGAGGGCGGCATGCCCGCCATGGTCAGGGCGAGCAGCGGCCGGAACGCCGGGCGCGACTTGATGCGCGCGTACCAGATCTTCGCCGTCTCGTCCTCGTTCCACGGCACGTCGCCCAGATAGTCGACGCAGGAAATATGCGCGGCGGCGGCGAGGTCGGCATAGGTGAGCTGCTCGCCGGCCAGCCAGTTCCGCGTCTTGAGGAGCCAACCGATATAGTGGAGATGATAGCGGATATTCGAGCGCGCGGCGCGGATGGTCGACATTTCCGGCGGCCCGCCGCCGGCCTCGCGCGGCATGTAGCGCTTGTAGACCTTCTCGCGCACCAGCGGCTCGGAGACCTCGGCGTAGAACTTCTCGTTGAACCAGGCCATCAGCCGGCGCACCTCGATGCGCCCCTCGCGGTCGGCGAGCAGCAGGCGGCGGTCGCCCATCATGTGGCCGTAGGTCTCGTCGAGATATTCGGCGACCACGACGCCGCCCGGCACCACCAGCCCGTCATCCTCCACCAGCACCGGCGTCTGGCCGGCGGGGTCGAGCATCAGGTAGCCGGGACGCCGCTCCCAGACCCGTTCCTCGATGAGCTCGGGCTCCATCCCCATCTCGCCGGAGGCGAGGCGGATCATGCGCGAAAACGGGCAGAAGGGATGATGATAGAGCTGCATTGTCCGGGATGCGCCGCGCGGCCGTTCAAACACGCCGCCTGCTGATCGGTCTAGAAGGGTTCGGGCGACATCGCAAGCGATCACGGCGCCAAGATGGCGCGCCCGTGCCCGGTACCGAAGCGACCCTGTCACGTTTTTCGCGTTATCGTATCCGCGAGGTTAACGCCGCGCCGAACGCCACAAGGAGACGCCGACATGACCGACGCTGCGACACATGGTATTGTCGTATGGAACGAGCTCAACAGCCCGGATCCCGAGGCCGCCAAGGCCTTTTACGGGAAGCTGATGGGATGGAGCTTCGAGCCGCTGCCGATGGAGGGCGGCGACTACTGGACCATCAAGAAGGGCGACAAGGAGATCGGCGGCCTGTTCCCGCTGGCCGGACCGGAATTCGAGGGCATGCCCGCCCATTGGCTCACCTATATCGCCGTCGACGACGTCGACACCCGGCTGAAGCAGGCCGAGGCGGCCGGCGGCACGGTGGTGCGGCCGGGCTTCGACGTGCCGGGCATCGGGCGCATCGCCATCCTCAGGGATGCCGAAGGCGCCTATATGGGCTGGATCACGCCGGCGATGTGAGGGACGAAACCCTCCTAAGCTATTGGTAACGCAACGGTAGTTCGGCCTTGATTAGGTCGGGCGCCCATTTCGTGCAAGGCTGCTGCAGTGCGTCAAACCGCTGCTGCGCCGCTTCCATCCGCCCAGCGGATATCCACGAGAAGGACACCCCGAACGATGCAGATGCCCCTTCCGGCCTCCCCCATCCGCGCCTGCGGCTATTCCCTCCGCGAAGGCAGCCCCGAATTCGACGATCTCGGCTCCGCGCTCGACGAGGCGGAGGCGCTCGGTGCCGATATGGTGGAACTGCCGGCCTATGCCTGGCATTTGATCGTCGGCGGGCGGGTGCTGGCGGGGCGTCTCGCCGACCTGAAGGGCGCCCTTGCCGGCCGCCGGCTGGGCTACAGCGTGCATGGCCCGCTCGCCATCAACCTGATGGACCTGCCGGAGCGGCTGCCGCGCCACGAGGCGGTGCTGGCCGCCTCGATCGACATTGCCGGGGCGATCGGCGCCGCCCATCTGGTGGTGCACACGGGAATGGTGCGCGATCCTGCCGACGACATCGAGGTCGCCTATTCCCGCCAGCGCGACGCGCTGGCCCGCGCCGGCGACCGCGCGGCGGCGGCCGGCGTCACGCTCTGCGTGGAGAACGTGTTCCGCTTCGGCGGCGTGCGCGAGACCGCGAGCCCGCTGAAGCTCGCCGGCGAGCTCGCCGCCATCGACCACAAGGCGGTGAAGGCGACGCTCGACGTCAGCCACGCCTTCATCCGCTGCGCCGAGAACCGGCTCGACCCCTTCGCCGAGATCGCGGCGCTGGCGCCGCATGCGCGCCACCTGCACCTGCACGATTCCTTCGGCCGGCCCAAGGAATTGTGGACCTTCGACCCCGCCGAGGCGGCGGCCTTCGGCGACGGCGACCTGCATCTGCCGATCGGCTGGGGCGCCATCGACTGGCAGGGCGTGGTCGCGGCGGCGCCGCTGGCCGCCGGCGCGGTGGCGATCCTCGAGCTGAACCCGCGGCACTGGCGGGAAATCGCCGCGCAGGTGCCGGCGGTGAAGGCGCTCGCGTCCCGATTCCTCGTCGCAGCCGAGCCGGCCATGGTTTAACGGACTCCGGCTGTCGTTTAACGGGACGAGTCTTCTTGCAGCCGAAGAACGCCGCCCCTATATCGGCGGCGAACGGCGCGGGGCAACGCGCCGTACCCAATCGATTGGGGGCCGGTCCGGGGGAACGGCGCGGCGCACGCGCCCGTCCCGTTCCTCTCCGGGTGCTTCACGAGGTCCGGCCGGCCTGCCAGAAGGAGAATATTCATGTCTAAAGTCATCGGCATCGACCTCGGAACGACCAATAGCTGCGTGGCGGTCATGGAAGGCTCCACGCCCAAGGTGATCGAGAACGCGGAAGGCGCGCGCACGACGCCCTCCATCGTCGCCTTCACCGAAGACGGCGAGCGCCTCGTCGGCCAGCCGGCCAAGCGCCAGGCGGTCACCAATCCCGAGCGTACCTTCTTCGCGGTGAAGCGCCTCATCGGCCGCCGCTACGACGACCCCATGGTCGAGAAGGACAAGAAGCTCGTCCCCTATTCCATCGTGAAGGGCGACAATGGCGACGCCTGGCTGGAGTCGGACGGCAAGAAATACTCGCCCTCGCAGATCTCCGCCTTCACGCTGCAGAAAATGAAGGAGACCGCGGAGGCCTATCTCGGCGCCAAGGTCGACAAGGCGGTCATCACCGTCCCGGCCTATTTCAACGACGCCCAGCGCCAGGCCACCAAGGACGCCGGCCGCATCGCCGGCCTCGAAGTGCTGCGCATCATCAACGAGCCGACCGCGGCCGCGCTCGCCTACGGCCTCGACAAGAAGCAGGCCGGCGTGATCGCGGTCTACGACCTCGGCGGCGGCACCTTCGACGTGTCGATCCTGGAGATCGGCGACGGCGTGTTCGAGGTGAAGTCCACCAATGGCGATACGTTCCTCGGCGGCGAGGACTTCGACATGCGCCTGGTGAACTACCTGGCGGACGAGTTCAAGAAGGAGCAGGGCATCGACCTGCGCAACGACAAGCTCGCGCTGCAGCGCCTCAAGGAGGCCGCCGAAAAGGCGAAGATCGAGCTGTCGAGCGCCAGCCAGACCGAGATCAACCTGCCCTTCATCACCGCCGACGCCACCGGGCCGAAGCACCTGACGCTGAAGCTGACCCGCGCCAAGTTCGAGGCGCTGGTCGACGATCTCATCCAGCGCACCGTCGAGCCCTGCAAGAAGGCGCTCAAGGATGCCGGCCTCACCGCCGGGCAGATCGACGAAGTGGTGCTGGTCGGCGGCATGACCCGCATGCCGAAGGTGCAGGAGATCGTGAAGCAGTTCTTCGGCAAGGAGCCCCACAAGGGCGTCAACCCGGATGAAGTGGTCGCCATCGGCGCCGCGATCCAGGCCGGCGTGCTGCAGGGTGACGTGAAGGACGTGCTGCTGCTCGACGTGACCCCGCTCTCGCTCGGCATCGAGACGCTGGGCGGCGTGTTCACCCGCCTGATCGACCGCAACACCACCATCCCGACCAAGAAGAGCCAGGTGTTCTCCACCGCCGAGGACGGCCAGACCGCGGTCACCATCCGCGTGTTCCAGGGCGAGCGCGAAATGGCGGCGGACAACAAGATCCTCGGCCAGTTCGACCTGGTCGGCATCCCGCCGGCGCCGCGCGGCGTGCCGCAGATCGAGGTCGCCTTCGACATCGACGCCAACGGCATCGTCAATGTCTCGGCCAAGGACAAGGGCACCGGCAAGGAGCAGCAGATCCGCATCCAGGCCTCGGGCGGCCTGTCGGATTCCGACATCGACAAGATGGTGAAGGACGCCGAGGCGCATGCCGCCGAGGACAAGAAGCGCCGCGCGCTGGTGGAAGCCAAGAACCACGGCGAGGCGCTGATCCACTCGACCGAAAAGGCGCTCGCCGAGCATGGCGACAAGGTCGGCGCGCCCGAGAAGGCCGCGATCGAGACCGGGATCACCGAGCTGAAGGCGGCGCTGGAAGGCGACGACGCCGAGACGATCGCCGCCAAGACCAACGCGCTGGCGCAGGCCTCCCTCAAGCTCGGCGAGGCGATGTACGCCGCGCAGTCGGGCGGCGAGGGTGATGCCGGCGGCGCGCCGAAGGACGACGTGGTCGACGCCGAGTTCACCGAGGTCGACGACGACAAGAAGAAGTCGGCCTGATCGCCGATGCGACGCACCGCCCCGGGAGCCTGCTTCCGGGGCGGCCTTGCATGAGGGATGCGGGGATGCCGACGGCCGTCAGGTCGCGGCAAGCTTCCTGCATGTGACAGGCCCGAATGTCCGCCAGCCCCGCGCGTCCGCCAGTGGACCCGGCGGGAAGGCTGGCTCAGGACGGAAGAGATTCGGCGGCACGACGATAAATGGCCAAAAGCGATTATTACGAGATTCTCGAGGTCACCCGCACCTGTACGGATGGCGACCTGAAGACGAGCTATCGCAAGCTCGCCATGAAGTGGCATCCCGACAAGAATCCCGGCAATGCCGAGGCGGAGGCGCGCTTCAAGCAGATCAGCGAAGCCTATGACGTGCTCAAGGACGCGCAAAAGCGCGCCGCCTATGACCGCTTCGGCCATGCCGCCTTCGAGAATGGCGGGGGCGGCGGACCGGGCTTCGGCTCCGACTTCGCCTCGACCTTCTCCGACATTTTCGACGACCTGTTCGGCATGAGCGGTGGAGGCGGCGGCGGGCGTCGCGGCGGGCGTGCCTCGGGCCGCGAGCGCGGGGCGGACCTGCGCTACAACATGGAAATCACGCTGGAGGAGGCGTTCGGCGGCAAGGACGCCACCATCCGCCTGCCGACCTCCATCATCTGCGAGACCTGCACCGGCACCGGCGCCAAGCCCGGCACCCAGCCGACCACCTGCCGCACCTGCGGCGGCGCGGGGCGGGTGCGCCAGGCGCAGGGCTTCTTCACGCTGGAGCGCACCTGCCCGACCTGCCAGGGCCGCGGCCAGGTGATCGAGGACCCCTGCGCGGCCTGCGCCGGCGCCGGCCGCGTCACCAAGGAGCGCACGCTGCAGGTCGCCATTCCCGCCGGCGTCGAGGACGGCACCCGCATCCGCCTCGGCAACGAGGGCGAGGCCGGCGCGCGCGGCGGCCCGTCGGGCGATCTCTACATCTTCCTGTCCATCGCCCCGCACGACTTCTTCCAGCGCGACGGCGCCGACCTGTTCTGCCGCGCGCCGATCTCGATGGTCACCGCCGCGCTCGGCGGCAGCTTCGAGGTGCCGACCATCGACGGCGACAAGACCAAGGTGAAGATCCCCGAGGGCACCCAGTCCGGCAAGCGCTTCCGGCTCGCCGGAAGGGGCATGCCGGTGCTGCGCACCCGCACCCGCGGCGACATGTATGTGCAGGTCGTGGTGGAGACGCCGCAGAACCTCACCCGCCGCCAGCGCGAATTGCTGACCGAATTCGAGGCGGAATGCTCCAAGGAGACCCACCCGGAAGCGAACGGCTTCTTCGCCAAGGTGAAGGATTTCTTCGCCGGCGATGCCGAGTGAGACGGCCCGATGATGTGGGACCGGTGATGTAGCCGGGCGACATGTCATGCGCATGTAACGGCGGCGTCATCCGCATGCCTTAACATCGGCGGATATCCGCTTTAGTGTTTCCGAAGTGTTTCCGAGACCCGCGTTTTCCATCCCGTGTCATCGCGGCTGCCCCCGGGCGGCGCCTGGAAGTGAAGTGGTATGCTGCAGCGCTCCTCGACCCGCCGGCCGTTTTCCAAGCTCTCCCTCCCGAAACTCACGGATTGCAAGACGTCGGACGGCAAGGCGTCGGACGGTAAAACGTCGATCAGGAAGCCCCGCCTCGACGACGAGGTGCGCTTCCTGCAGTCTTGGTTCCAGAATCCGCTGCGCACCGGCGCGGTCTCGCCCTCCGGCCGGGCGCTGGCCCGCACCATGGCCGGCTATGTCGAGCCGGACCATGACGGGCCGGTGATCGAGCTCGGCCCCGGCACCGGCCCGGTGACCGCGGCGCTGATCGCCCGCGGCATCGCCCAGGAGCGCCTGGTGCTGATCGAGTACAACCCGGAATTCTGCACCCTGCTGAAGACCCGCTATCCGCAGGCCACGGTGATCCAGGGCGACGCCTACGACATGCAGACGACACTGGACGGCACGCTGGGCAAGCCGGCGGTGGCGGTGGTGTCCAGCCTGCCGCTGTTCACCCGGCCGGCGCCGGAGCGCGAGCGGCTGGTGCAGCAGGCCTTCGATCTGTCGCGGCCCGGCGCGCCGTTCATCCAGTTCACCTATGCGGTGGTGTCGCCGGTGCCGCCGGCGCCGGAGCGCATCCACGCCCATCGCAGCCCGCGCGTGTGGCGCAACCTGCCGCCGGCCCGCGTCTGGGTGTATCGTGCCGCCGAGCCCGCCGTCGCCGCGTGAGCGGCCGCGCCAGAGAAGAGACGAAGCCGACGATGAGAGCGCCGCGCATCCTGTGTTTCGCCGGCTCGATCCGCACCGGGTCCTATTCGGCGAACCTCGCCGCGCTGGCGGCGCGGGAGCTGGCGCTGCTCGGCGCCGACACGGTGCATATCTCGCTGGTCGACTATCCGCTGCCGATCTACGACGCCGATCTCGAGGCCGCCGAGGGCATGCCGGAAGCGGCGCGGCAGCTGCGCGACCAGCTGGCGCTGGCCGACGGGGTGTTCATCGTCACGCCGGAATACAATGCCGCGCTGCCGCCGCTGCTGAAGAACGCCATCGACTGGGCGAGCCGCGCCAAGCCGCCGGCCGCCGGCGGCGGGCATGACCCGTTCAAGGGGCCGGTCTTCGCCATCGGCTCGACCTCGCCCGGCGCGCTCGGCGGCTACCGCGCGGCGATGATGCTGCGCCAGGTGTTGGCGCTGGGCCTGAGCGCGCTGGTGCTCGCCGAGCAGGCGATGGTGCCGGCGGCCCACCAGGCCTTCGCCGATGGCGGCGATTTCAAGGACGAACGGCAGCTGGAGCGCTTGCGCGGAACGCTGCGCGCGCTTATCGACCAGTCGGCGCTGCGCGCGGGCCTGCGCGTCTGACGCGCCTTGAGCGTCCACAGCGCCGGGAGACCCATTGATGAGCATCGAAGCGCGCCCCGCGGTCGCCGATCCGCGCGACCGGCTGATCGTCGCCCTCGACCTGCCGTCGCTGCGCGCCGCCGAGGATACCGTCTCGCGCCTCGGCGACACCGTCACCTTCTACAAGATCGGCTATGAGCTCGGCTTTGCCGGCGGGCTGGGCTTCGCCCGCGAGTTGATCGGCGAAGGCAAGAAGGTGTTCGTCGACTTCAAGCTGCACGACATCGGCAACACGGTGGCGCGCGGCGTCGCCAGCGTCGCCGCCATGGGCGCGAGCTTCCTCACCGTGCATGCCTATCCGCAGACCATGCGCGCGGCGATGGAGGGCAAGGGCGCCAGCCCGCTGCGCATCCTCGCGGTCACCGTGCTCACCTCCTATGACGAGGCCGACCTCGCGGAGGCCGGCTATGCCGCCGGCGTCGAGGCCACGGTGCGGCGCCGGGTGGAGCAGGCGCGCGAGACGGGCATCGACGGCATCGTCTGCGCCCCGACCGACGCGGCGGCGGTGCGCCGGGTGCTGGGCCCGCGCCGCGCCATCGTCACTCCCGGCGTGCGCCCGGAAGGCGCCGCCGTCGGCGACCAGAAGCGCATCGCCACCCCTGCCGCCGCCATCCGCGCCGGCGCCGACCATCTCGTGGTCGGCCGCCCGATCGTCGCCTCGCCCGACCCCGCCGCCGCCGCGCGCGCGGTGCAGGCCGAGATCGCCGCCGCTTTGTCCGCCAGCTGAAAGAAAGACCATGGCCAAGGGATACTGGATCGTCCGCCTCGATGTGAGCGACGCCGAGCACTACAAGGACTATGTCGCGGCGAGCGCCGCCGCCTGGGACGTCTACGGCGCCCGGCACCTGGTGCGCGGCGGCGAGTTCGAGGCGGTCGAAGGGGTGGCGCGATCGCGCAACGTGGTGGTGGAGTTCAAGGATTACGACACCGCTTTGGCCTGCTGGAACTCGCCGGAATACGCCGCCGCCTATGCCATCCGCCGGCAATATTCGGTCGGCGAGCATATCGTGATCGAGGGCTACGAGGGCGTGCAGCCGGCGGCCGGGGTGATCGACGGGCCGGCGGGCGGGCCGGGCACCGGCTACTGGATCATGCGCATCGACGTGCACGACACCGAGGGCTACAAGCCCTATATCGCCGCCGACGCCGCGGCGATCGAGGCATATAAGGGCTGGTTCCTGGTGCGCGGGGGCAAGCACGAAGTGGTGGTCGGCCCGGCGCGCTCGCGCAATGTCGTGCTGGCCTTTAGGGATTACGACACCGCGCTGGCCTGCTACCGCTCGCCCGAGTACCAGGCGGCCTATGCGTTCCGCAAGCAGGCCGCCGAGGCGGAAGTGATCGTCATCCGCGGCGCGCTCTAGGCCGCCGGGGTTCCCCGCCGGGCGGATATGGATTCGCCCGGCCGGACCGCGCGGCCTGTGGACAAGCCGGGCCGGTTCTGCTATCTGCGCACACCTTGATCGGATATGCGCGGTCCCGACCTGAAATCGGGACCCCGATCCGGTCGGCGAATTCAACGCATACGCGAAAGCGACGGCACGAAGAGGAAGACACGTGCAGGTTCTCGTTCGGGACAACAATGTCGATCAGGCCCTGAAGGCCCTCAAGAAGAAGATGCAGCGCGAAGGCATCTTCCGCGAAATGAAGCTGCGCGGTCATTACGAGAAGCCTTCCGAGAAGCGCGCCCGCGAGGAGGCCGAGGCCGTCCGTCGCGCGCGCAAGCTGGCGCGCAAGCGCGCCCAGCGCGAGGGCCTGCTGCCGTCCAAGCCGAAGGTCGTGCCCGGCGCCCGCTGATCGCGGCGGCCCCTTCCCGGGCCACCCGAATGATTGCCGAACGAGCGCGGTGACGATGTCGCCGCGCTTTTTGGCGTTTGTCCCGGCCTATGAACCCGCGGCGATGGGAGGAGCACGACGACCGGGAACGGCTCCGATCCCTTCTACGCCGGTCGCCCATCGCAATGCGGATTGCCTCGGTAGCGCTGCGCTGATCGCCGGCGATGTCGAGGAACGGCCGGCTTCTACCGTCGGCAAGGCTGGCGGAGGCTGGAGACGGGGCTGGATGGGCTCGGCATCGCGGGCCTGACGCCGGGCGGCTGAGCGCCTTCCATCGACGGGGAACGGGTCACGCCGGGGACGTCAGGCATGCGCGCCCGATCGCGCCGGGCTCCAGGCCCTGCGCGCGAAAAATATTACTGGCGATTCAGCGGGACGGTGTATTCGCCGGCGCGGATGCGCTCGGCCAGACGGGCGGCGAAATCGGCCGCGGCGTCTTCGCCATAGGTGGCGACCATCGAGCGGATGGCGGTGAACAGCGCCGCCTGGGCGAGGCAATCCTCGTCGAGGCCGTCATAGACCGCCTCGTTCCATGCCTCATCGAGATAGGCGAGCGCAGCGTGGCGTTCGTCCTCCTGCGCGCGTTCGGCGGCGGGATCGATGGCGGTCGGGTCGGTAATCTCGGACAAATCGGCACCTCCGGGCGTGTGGAATGCGCCCGACTCACCATAGCACGGTGATTCGGACGTTCCCCCCAAGTTTTGAAGGAGGGTTAACGGCGCGCCGAAAATCGCCGACTTGTGTCTTTTCGGCCGCGCTGTTGCTCAATAGCGGCAGAGTAAGGCCGGAGCATGTTGGGGCAGGGAGCGGGCGCCCCTCGTGTCGGACATCCGCCCGAGGGTCGACGGCGTCAAAGCACGATCTCGAACGGCTCGCCTTCCATCGCCTCGCGGCCGCGGCCGATGGAGGCGACGGCGCTGATCATGCGGCCCTGCCGGCCCAGTGCGGCATCGGCCAGCGCGACCAGCAGCGCGTTCGGCGTCGCGCTCGGGGAGGCCTCCCGCAAGGCGTGGGCGATCGCCATCTCGTCCCGCTCCGGCGCCAGCGCGCAGGCGGCGACGAAGGCGGAGGCGGTGGAGCGGCTGATGCCGGCGAAGCAGTGCACCACCAGCGGCGCCTGCCGTGGCCAGCGGCGGGCAAAGCCGAGGATCGCCTCGACATGGGCCTGCGCCGGATGGATCAGCCCGTCCTGCGGCGCGGTGATGTCGTTGAAGCCGACGAAGAGATGGTCCTCCGCCCGGATCGTCACCGGGCGCACCACCGGCGTGCCGACATTGATGACGGTGAGCACATGCGAGGCACCCGTGCGCGTCACCGTCTCCTCGAGCCGCGACAGCGGGCAGACGTGAATCATATCGGCCTCCCGATCATGGGGCACCTGCGGCCAGGCGGTCTTCCGCGGGCTGGCTCGCGAGTTCGTCGAAGCGGGCGAGGAAGCGCGCCTTGGCCTCGCCGGCGCTCCACGGAGTCAGATAGTCCCGCTCGGCGGCGGGGTCGAGCGGAAACGGCGTGCCGAAGAAGCGCCTGGCCTCGCCGACCTCGAAGCCGGCGAGGCGGGTGGCCTCCAGGAAGGCGCTCGCGCGGTCGGCGGCCTTGACCTTCTTCACCAGCGTCGCCGGCCAGACCGGCGGCAGGCCGAAGCGCAGGCTGACGGCGGCCAGCAGCCGCGCCTCGACCGCCTTGTAGTTGCCGCCGAGCACCGCCTTGAACGGGCTGATCATGTCGCCGACCACGTATTCCGGCGCATCGTGCAGCAGCATGGCGAGGCGCCAGCGCCGGTCGAGGTCGAACCCGGCGGCGGCGGCCTGCCGGCGGGCGATCACTTCCACCAGCACCGAATGCTGGGCGACGGAGAACACGTTCTCGCCGCCGGTCTGGCCGTTCCAGCGGGCGACGCGGGCGAGGCCGTGGGCGATGTCCTCGATCTCGATGTCGAGCGGCGAGGGATCGAGCAGGTCGAGCCGCCGGCCGGAAAGCATGCGCTGCCACGCGCGGGGCGCAGGCGTGGCCTTCATGGAGCATCCCCCGGACGCACCCCGAACGTGCGCGCGCCGTGGCGGTGGCAGGTGACGACATGGTCGTCGACCATGCCGACCGCCTGCATGAAGGCATAGACGATGGTGGGGCCGACGAAGTTGAAGCCGCGGCGCTTCAGCTCCTTCGACATCGCCTGCGCCACCGGCGAGGTGACGATGGGCGGCGCGTCCGGCTCGCGGGCATTGTCGAGCACCGGGCCGTTGATCTCCCATAGCAGCTTCGAGAAGCCCGGCCCCTTGTCCATGATGTCGAGCCAGGCGCGGGCGGAACGGATGGTCGCCTCGATCTTGGAGCGGTTGCGCACGATGCCGGCATCGCGCATCAGCGCCTCGACCTTTTCCGGTCCGTAGTCGGCAATGATCGCCGGCTCGAATCGGTCGAAGGCGCGGCGGAAGCCCTCGCGCTTGCGCAGGATGGTGATCCAGGCGAGCCCGGCCTGGAAGCCGTCGAGGATCAGCTTCTCGAACAGGGCGCGGTCGTCATGCTCCGGCACGCCCCATTCGCCGTCGTGATAGGCGACATAGAGCGGGTCGGTGCCGCACCACTGGCAGCGGCGGATCCCATCGGCGTGAACGTGCATGTCGGCCATCAGGCGGCGCTCCCGGTTCCGGGAATGGGGAAGGAGGCCCAGGCGAGCGGCTCGGGCACCAGCGTGGCGCCGTCGGCCTCGATGGCGAGGCCGGCCGCGCGGGCCTCGGCGAGGCGGTCGAGGCGGACCAGCGCCAGCAGCCGCCCCTCGACGCCGGAGCCGACGGTGCCCAGCGTCTTGCCGCCGGCGAGGATCGGCGTGCCGGGAGCCGGCGGGGCGCCGCACACCGCGAAGGGGATGAGCCGGGTGCGGGCGGTGCCGCGATGCTGCATGCGGCTGACGATTTCCTGGCCGACATAGCAGCCCTTGTCGAAATCAACGCCGTGCAGCTGGTCCATGTCCGCCTCGTGCGGGAAGGCGTCGGCATAGGCGAAGTCGCGCCCGCCCTCCGGCACGCCGAGCGCGACCCGGTGCGCCTGCCAGTCGGCCTCACCGGCGGTGGTCTCGACCTCGGCGCCGGGGGCGAGCAGGAAGCGGGTGCCGAGCGCCGGCAGGCGCGGGTCGGCATAGGCTGGCGCGCCGGCCGGCGGCGCATCGCCGCCCCAGGCGACGCCGACGCGCCAGCCTTCCAGCGGCACGATCTCCAGCTTGGCGCGCAGGCGATAGAGCGCGAGGCGCTTCAACAGCTCCGGCAGGCGGTCCGCCGGCGCCTCGAGGCGGAAGCCGCCCTCCACCGCCAGCAGGAACAGGTCGCTGACGATCTTGCCCTGCGGGGTCAGCAGCGCGCAAAAGCGGGCGTCGCCGGCCTCGGGGGTGCGGGCGGTGAGCAGGTTGTCGAGGAAATGCGCCGCCTCGACGCCGTCGACGCGGGCAAGGGCGCGCTGTTCGAGAAGAGCGATGGGCATGGGCCGCCTCCCGGCACGACGTTCGGCACCACGCGCGCCCGATCGATCAATGCGGATGTGTTGCGGCGCGGGCAAGCCGGCCGTGTCGCACAGGTAAGACCAGCGGCCGGCCGGGGCAAGAGCGAAGCGGGAAGGAGGTCATGGCGAAACGGGGGACGTCGACGGCGGAGCGAGCCGCCGCCGCGGGAAGGACGGCATGAACCGTGGGGAAGCCGCCCTCAGGAACGGAACTGGGCCGCGCGGGAGTCGACATTGGCGCCATGGCCGCCGGTGAAATCGCCGCTGGGATAGACGCCGCTCAGCACCTCGTCGAAATGGCGCACCACCGCATTGGCGCAGTCGCAGCTGATCTGCTGCAGCTTGGCCGCGTCCTTCACCACCAGCCGGCCGCGGCGGGTATCGACCGCCCCCGATTCGCGCAATGAATGCAGCACCCGGCCGATATAGGAGCGCCCCACCGCCAGCATCGAGGCGAGCTGTTCCTGGGTGAGGCGCACATTCTCGTCGCCGGTGCGGTCCATGGCGCTGAGCAGCCATTTGGCGGTGCGCTGCTCGATGGAATGGGCGGCGTTGCAGCCCACCGACTGGAAGATCTGCGCCAGCAGGCAGTCGGCATAGCGCGCGAACAGATGGCGCAGGCTGAGCGACTGCTCCTTGGCGCGCTCCAGTTCGGCGCTGTCGAGCCGCAGGAACGTCCCGCCGATCTGCACCACGGCGCGGCAATAGGCCGGCAGCCGGCCCTGGCTGACGATGCCGCCGACCGCGCCCTCGCGCCCGACCATGCCGACCTCGGCGGGCCGGCCGTCCTCCAGCATCACCATGAAGGACACCAGCGTCGGCCCACAGGGGAAATAGACCGTGCGCACGTCGTCGCCCGGCTCGTAGAGCACCGCGCCGGCCGGCCGGTCGAGCCGCATGAGATGGCCGCGCAGCAACGCGAAATCGCCTTCGCGCAGCGCCGCCAGCAGGTTGTTGCCGGTCGCAGCGCCGTTGAACGCGATATTGGCCGTCCCGGTACCGTTCATGTTGTTCTCCCTGCCTCGTGCCTGTGCCTCGTGATCGCCGCACTGGCAACGCAGTAGGGGACCAAATGTTCACCAGTGCGCAGAACTCCGTTCGCGTGCCCTCTACAAGGGGATTGTCGCAGGTATGGGAGAGGGGATTCGTCGGTGGCATCCGCGTCGAAGGTGATCCGGTACGGACGATCGCGCGGGAGCGACGATCGCGGCCGCCCTCGCGCGTGCGAGCCAGCCGCGCGGCGTCATGTCTGAACCGCATCCCGCACGCCGCCTCTCCGGGAATTCGCTGTTCTGGAAGCTGGTGGAGGCGGCACGGCCGCTGCGCCGGCACGCCTGGATGGGCGACGCCTTCGGGGTCGCCATGTTCGCCACCGCGCTCGGCACCCGATTCGCCGTCGACGACGTGCTGCCGCCGGACTTTCCCTTCCTCACCTTCTTCCCGGTGGTGATCCTCACCACGTTCTTCTGCGGGCTGCGGCCGGGAATCACCTGCGCGGCGCTGTCGACCTGCGCCGCCTGGTATTTCTTCGTCGGTCCGTCGACCGGCATGAGCCTGCTGAACGGCCAGGCGCTGCTGGCGCTGGCCTTCTTCATCTCCATCGCCGCCATCGACATCGCGCTGATCCATTTCACCTTCGGCGCCGCCGAGCAGTTGCGCGTGGAACAGGAGACCACCGCCCGGCTCTACGAGAACCAGCGCATCATGTTCCAGGAGCTGCAGCACCGCGTCGCCAACAACATGCAGTTCGTGGCGGCGCTGCTGAGCCTGCACAAGCGCCGCGCCGCCGACGATCCGGCGCATGCGCTGATCGCGCTCGACGAGGCCCGCGCCCGGCTCGACACCATCGCCCGCATCCACCGCCGGCTCTATGCGCCCGAGCGGCTCGACATGCCGACCGACCAGTTCCTGCGCGAATTGTGCGGCGACCTCATCGCCGCCTCCGGTGCCGAGGGCATTGCCTGCAGGGTCGATTCGCCGGACCTGCCGCTGAACGTGACGCAGCTGACCACGCTGTCCATGCTGGTCGCCGAGATCGTCACCAATTCGTTCAAGCACGCCTTCGCCGCCGGCGCCGCCGGCACGGTGCGCATCGCCGTCACGCCGCGCGGCCCGCAGCGCTACGAGATCGCCATCGGCGACGACGGGCGCGGCATGCCGGCGGGCATCGACCTTGCCCGCAGCCAGAGCCTCGGCTGGCGGATCATCCAGGGCCTCGCCACCCAGCTGGGCGGGCAGGTGGAACTCGCCGGCACCGCGCCGAGCGCGGGCACGCTGGTGCGGGTCGCGTTCACGCTCGCCTGACGGCCGCGCGGATCGCTTTCCCGCCGCGCCGACGGCGCAAACCCCGTTCCCGCACGGCCCGACTTGGTTTAAGAGCGCCCCGCAGCTTAATCTCCCGCGCGCTCCTACCGGCGAGGACACCATGCCCCAGACCTTCGACCTCATCCTCAAGGGCGGCACCGTGGCGAACCAGGACGGCATCGCCCTGCGGGACGTCGGCGTCACCGGCGGGCGCATTGCCGGCATCGGCTGCTTCGACGCCGCGCAGGCCGGCGAGACCATCGACTGCACCGGCCTGCACGTGCTTCCCGGCGTGATCGACACCCAGGTGCATTTCCGCGAGCCCGGCCTCACCCACAAGGAAGACCTCGAATCCGGCTCGCGCGCGGCGGTGATGGGCGGGGTGACCGCGGTGTTCGAGATGCCGAACACCAACCCGCTCACCACCTCCGCCGACGCGCTGGCCGACAAGATCGCCCGCGCGACCAACCGCATGCATTGCGACTTCGCCTTCTTCGTCGGCGGCACCCATGAGAACGTGGCCGACCTGCCGGAGCTGGAAATGCTGCCCGGCGCCGCCGGCATCAAGGTGTTCATCGGCTCCTCGACCGGCTCGCTGCTGGTCGCCGACGATCCCGGCGTCAGGGCGATCCTCAAGGTGATCCGCCGCCGCGCGGCCTTCCATTGCGAGGACGAGCCGCGCCTTTCCGAGCGCAAGGGCCTTCGCGTGCCGGGCGATGCCTCCTCGCACCCGGTGTGGCGCGACGAGATCGCGGCGCTGACCGCCACGACGCGCCTCGTCAACCTCGCCCGCGAGGAGGGCAAGCGCGTGCATGTGCTGCACGTCACCTCGGCGCAGGAAATGGCGTTCCTGCGCGACAACAAGGATGTCGCCACCGTCGAGGTGACGCCGCATCACCTGACCATGGACGAGACCTGGTACACGAAGCTCGGCTCGCTGGTGCAGATGAACCCGCCGGTGCGCGACGCCCATCACCGCGCGGCGCTGTGGGCGGCGCTGGCCGATGGCGTCGTCGACGTGCTCGGCTCCGACCACGCCCCGCACACGCTGGAGGAGAAGGCCAAGCCCTATCCCGACAGCCCCTCCGGCATGACCGGCGTGCAGACGCTGGTGCCGATGATGCTCGACCATGTGAATGCCGGCCGTCTGTCGCTGGAGCGCTTCGTCGACCTGTCCAGCGCCGGGCCGGCCCGCATCTTCGACATCGCCACCAAGGGACGGATCGCGGTCGGCTACGACGCCGACTTCACCGTGGTCGACCTGAAGCGGCAGGAAACCATCCGCAACGGCTGGATCGCCTCCAAGCCGGGCTGGACGCCCTATGATGGGGTCGAGGTCACCGGCTGGCCGGTCGGGACCTTCGTGCGCGGGACCAGGGTGATGTGGGAGGGCGAGCTGACCGCGCCGTCGCAGGGCGCGCCGGTGCGCTTCATGGACGCGCTGAAGCCGCTGTGAGGCGACGCGCGGTGCGTCCTTCGAGGCGCGCCATGCGCGCACCTCAGGATGACGCAGGTCGGGTTATCGAAGACGGGTTGTCGAAGATCTGTCGTTGAAAGCCTCCGTCATGCTGAGGTGCCGGCCGCAGGCCGGCCTCGAAGCACGCAGACGCGACCCCACCGCCGCTCAATACCTCACCTCCGCCAGATAGAGCCCCGCCGAGGGCGCCATCGGGCCGCAGCGGGTGCGGTCGCGGGCTTCCAGCGCCCCGCCGACATCGGCGGGCGTCCAGGCGCCCTCGCCGACCTTCACCAGCGTGCCGACCATCGAGCGCACCTGATGGTGCAGGAACGACCGCGCGGCGGCGTGGATGCGGATCTCGCGGCCGAAATCCAGCGGCACCTCCTCCACCTCCAGCCGGTCCAATGTCTTCACCGGCGAGGCGGCCTGGCAGCCGATGGCGCGGAAGGTGGTGAAGTCGTGCCGGCCGATGAGATACCGCGCGCCCTCCGCCATCGCCGCGGCATCGAGCGGGCGCAGCACCCGCCAGGCGCGGTCGCGCTCCAGCGCGAGATCGGCGCGGCGGATGACGATGCGGTAGAGATAGCGCCGGCCGATGGCGGAGAAGCGGGCGTGGAAATCGTCCGCCGCCTTCTCCGCCGCCAGGATCGCGACCGGCAGCGGCCGCAGATGCGCGTTGAGGGCGTCGCGCACCGTGTCGGGCCGCCAGTCCTTCGTCAGGTCGACATGGGCGACCTGCCCGGTGGCATGCACGCCGGTATCGGTGCGGCCGGCGCCCTGCACATGCACGCGCTCGCCGGTGAAGCGTTCCACCGCGTCGGTCAGCGCGCCCTGCACGGAGGCGCCCGCGGCCTGGACCTGCCAGCCGATGAAGGGCGTGCCGTCATATTCGATGATGAGCTTGTAGCGGGGCATCAGGCTCTGTAACGCTGGCCGGGGCCGCCGTCACCTGTGCCGGCGTCTGCGCCCTTGCCCCGACCCGGCGGGTTCGGGCATCGTGCGCCCCCGAACCGGAGCCTCCCATGTCCGCCAATCCCGACCGCATCGACATCGTAGACCCCGGCGACCATGTCGTGCTGATCGACGGATCGGCCTATATCTTCCGCGCCTATCACGCGCTGCCGCCGCTGACCCGCTCCTCCGACAAGATGCCGGTCGGCGCGGTGGCCGGCTTCTGCAACATGCTGTGGAAGCTGGTGCGGGCACAGGGGTTTTCGCCGGCGCCCACCCATCTCGCGGTGGTGTTCGACAAGAGTGAGCAGACCTTCCGCAAGGACATCTACCCGCTCTACAAGGCGCAGCGCCCGGACCTGCCGGAGGACCTGCGCCCGCAATTCCCGCTGATCCGCGAGGCGACGCGCGCGTTCGATCTCGCCTGCGTCGAGCAGTCCGGCTTCGAGGCCGACGACATCATCGCCACCTATGCCGAGCTGGCGAAGAAGCGCGGCGCGCAGGTGACCATCATCTCCTCCGACAAGGACCTGATGCAGCTGGTCGACGGGCTGGTGCGCATGTACGACCCGATGAAGGACCGGGCGATCGGCACCGAGGAAGTGTTCGAGAAGTTCGGCGTGGCGCCCGAGAAGGTGATCGACGTGCAGTCGCTGGCCGGCGATTCGGTCGACAACGTGCCGGGCGTGCCGGGCATCGGCATCAAGACCGCGGCGCAGTTGCTCGCCGAGTTCGGCGACCTCGACACGCTGCTCGCCCGCGCCGGCGAGATCAAGCAGACCAAGCGCCGCGAGAACCTGATCGAGTTCGCCGACCAGGCACGGCTGTCGCGCGAATTGGTGACGCTGAAGCGCGACGTGCCGCTGGAAGTGCCGCTCGACGAGATCGCGGTGGTGGAGCCGGAAGGCAAGCGGCTGGTCGCCTTCCTCAAGGCGATGGAGTTCACCACGCTCACCCGCCGCGTCGGCGAGGCCTACGACATCGTCATCGCCGAGATCGAGCCGGATCCCAAGCTGGTCGCCGGCAGCGCCGCCTCCGAGGCGATGGCGGAGACGGCGGGCCTGCTCCCCGATGCCGAGGCCGCACCGGGCGAGCGCGGAAGCGTTGCCGCCGCGGGCGCGGGGGAGAGCTTCAACCCGACCGCCCTGGCGGCGAAGAAGGTGGCGCAGGCCACCGCCACCCCGGTCGACCGCTCGACATACGAGACGGTGATGGATGTCGCCCGGCTCAGGGCCTGGGTGGCGAAGGCGTTCGACCTCGGCGTGGTGGCCGTCGATACCGAGACCAATTCGCTCGACCCGATGCAGGCCGACCTCGTCGGATTCTCGCTGGCGCTGACACCGAACGAGGCCTGCTACGTGCCGCTGCAGCATGTCGGCGCCGGCGACGGGCTGTTCAGCGAAGGGCTGATCCCCGGCCAGATCCCGCTCGGCGAGGCGCTCGCGGTGCTGAAGCCGCTGCTCGAAGCGCCTTCCGTGCTCAAGATCGGCCAGAACCTCAAATATGACTGGCTGATCTTCGCCCGGCACGACGTCGAAGTGACGCCCTATGACGACACAATGCTGATTTCCTACGTGCTCGACGCCGGGGTGTCGCCGCACGGCATGGACCCGCTCTCCATGCGCTGGCTCGGCCACACGCCGATCAAATATGAGGAGGTCGCCGGCAAGGGAAAGGGCGCGGTGACATTCGACCGCGTTTCCATCGAGAAGGCGGTCGCCTATGCCGCCGAGGACGCCGGCGTCACGCTGCGGCTGTGGCAGGTGCTGAAGGCCCGGCTGGCGGCCGAGCGCAAGAGCGCCGTCTACGAGACGCTGGAGCGCCCGCTGGTCACAGTGCTCGGCAATATGGAGCGGCGCGGCATCCTCATCGACCGGCAGATGCTCTCGCGGCTGTCCGGCGACTTCGCGCAGGGTATGGCGCGGCTGGAGGCCGAGATCGGCGAGATGGCGGGCGAGAGCTTCAATCCCGGCTCGCCCAAGCAGCTCGGCGACATATTGTTCGGCAAGATGCAGATCCCCGGCGGCCGCAAGACCCCGACCGGGGCGTGGTCCACCGGGGCCGACGTGCTGGAGGAACTGGCCGAGCAGGGCCACGAGCTGCCGCGCCGCATCCTCGACTGGCGCCAGCTGCAGAAGCTGAAATCGACCTATGCCGACGCGCTGCCAACCTATGTGAACCCGCGTACCGGTCGGGTGCACACCTCCTTCGCGCTGGCGGCCACCACGACGGGGCGGCTCTCCTCCTCCGAGCCGAACCTGCAGAACATCCCGGTGCGCACCGAGGAAGGCCGCAAGATCCGCAAGGCCTTCATCGCGGCGCCCGGTCACAAGCTGGTCTCGGCCGACTATTCGCAGATCGAGCTGCGGCTGCTCGCCGAGATCGCCGACACGCCCTCGCTGCGGCAGGCGTTCCAGGACGGGCTCGACATCCACGCGATGACCGCCTCGGAAATGTTCGGCGTGCCGATCGCCGGCATGCCGGCGGAAGTGCGCCGGCGGGCCAAGGCGATCAATTTCGGCATCATCTACGGCATCTCGGCCTTCGGGCTGGCCAACCAGCTGTCGATCCCGCGCGAGGAGGCCGGCGCCTATATCAAGCGCTATTTCGAGCGCTTCCCCGGCATCCGCGCCTATATGGACGAGACGCGCAACTTCGCCCGCGAGCACGGCTATGTGGAGACGCTGTTCGGCCGGCGCTGCCACTACCCCGACATCAACGCCAAGAACCCGTCCATCCGCGCCTTCAACGAGCGGGCGGCGATCAATGCCCGCCTGCAGGGCTCGGCCGCCGACATCATCCGCCGGGCGATGATACGCATGGATGCGGCGCTGGCGGCGGCGAAGCTCGACGCCCGCATGCTGCTGCAGGTGCATGACGAGCTGATCTTCGAGGTGCCGGACGACGAGATCGCCGCGACCATCCCGGTGATCGCCAGGGTGATGGAGGAGGCGCCGCTGCCGGCGGTCGGCCTGCGGGTGCCGCTCAAGGTCGACGCCCGCGCCGCCGCCAACTGGGACGAGGCGCATTGAGGGCTGCAATGGCCTTGCTCCAAAGCCGCGACGTCAAACAATGAGGTCGCCCCCTCTCCCCGCCGGGGAGAGGGATGGGGTGAGGGGTCTTCGACACCTCCCAACCGCGTAGCCCCTCACCGGCCCGCGAAGCGGGCCACCTCTCCCCAACGGGGAGAGGGAAAGGAAGGCATCGCCGGGACGACGACCGCTCTCGGAACTGCCCTCAATGCGCCTCGGCGCGCGCGCGGTCGAGCCGCTCGATGATCGCCTTGGCCACCAGCGTCACCAGCGCCACCGCGGTGAGCAGCGTCGCCACCGCGAAGGCGGCGATGGCGTTGTTGTCCTGGTAGAGCAATTCGATCTGCAGCGGCAGCGTATTGGTCTGGCCGCGTATGTTGCCGGAGACGATCGACACCGCGCCGAACTCGCCCATCACCCGCGCATTGCACAGCGCCGCGCCGTAGAGCAGGGCAAAGCGGACATTGGGCAGCGTCACCCGCCGCAGGATGCGCCAGCCGCCGGCTCCCAGCGTCACCGCCGCCTCCTCCTCCTCAGAGCCCTGCGCGATCATCAGCGGGATGAGCTCGCGGGCGACGAAGGGCGCGGTGACGAACAGGCTCGCCAGCATGATGCCGGGCACGGCGAACATGATCCTGATGTCGTGCGCCTCCAGGAACGGCCCGAGCAGGCCCTGCGCGCCATAGACGAACAGATAGGCGACGCCGGCGATGATCGGCGAGATCGAGAAGGGCAGCTCCACCAGCGCCACCAGCAGGTTGCGGCCGGGAAAGGAGAACTTGGCGATGCACCAGGCGGCGGCGATGCCGAAGCCGATATTGATCGGCACCACCACCGCGGCGGTGACCAACGTCAGCCAGATGGCATATTGGGTGTCCGGTGCGGCGAAGGCGGCGGCATAGGGCTGCCAGCCATGCTTGAACGCCTCGGCGAAGATGGCGGCGAGCGGGGCGACCAGCACCAGCGCCGTCACCAGCAGCACCGCACCGATCAGCGTCCGGCGCGTCGCGGCGCCGCTGCCGACGCGGACGCGGGCGGCGAACTGCTCCTTGCGCGGGCGCGGGATCCGCGGCGGTCCGGCCATGCTCAGTCCTCCGTGCCGATCCGGCGCTGCTGCCAGAGCTGGATCATGTTGACGAGGAACAGCATGACGAAGGCGGTGGCGAGCAGCGTCGCGGCGATGGCGGCGGCGGCCGGGTAGTCATATTCCTCGATGCGGATGAAGGTCAGCAGCGACACCACCTCGGTCTTCATCGGCAGGTTGCCGGCGATGAAGATGATCGCCCCGAACTCGCCGAGCGAGCGGGCGAAGCCCAGCGAGGCGCCGGTGAGGAAGGCCGGGAAGATGGCGGGGAGGATGATGCGGGCGAAGATGCGCGCATCCGAGGCGCCGAGCGTGGCGGCGGCCTCCTCCACGTCGGCATGCAGGTCCTCCAGCACCGGCTGCACCGTGCGCACCACGAAGGGGAGGGAGGTGAAGGCCATGGCGACGGCGATGCCGAGCGGCGTATAGGCGACCTCGATGCCGAGCGACGCCAGCGGGCCGCCCAGCCAGCCGTTCTTCACCAGCAGCGCCGACAGCGCGAGGCCGGCCACCGCGGTCGGCAGCGCGAAGGGCACGTCGACCAGCGCATCGAGCAGCCGCTTGCCGGGAAACTCGTAGCGCGCCAGCACCCAGGCCAGCGCCAGGCCGTAGACGGCGTTGAAGGCGGTGGCGATGGCGGCGGTGGCGAAGGTGATGCGGAAGGCGGTGAAGGTGCGCGGGCCGCTTAGAATCGCGAGATAGCGCTCCCAGCCGACGTCCAGCGCCTGCCCGACCAGCGCACCGAGCGGCAGCAGCACGATGAGGCTGAGATAGAAGAGGGTGATGCCGAGCGACAATCCGAAGCCCGGGACGACGCGGTTCAACGGCTCGGCTCCTTGCGTCGGCGGCGGCTCGCGCACTCCAGGACGGCCAATGGCCGGGACATTCCCGGCCATGCCGCAATCAGACGCCGCTGTCCAGCGCTTATGCCGTTTTCACGCAATCATCGCGTGAAAATCCGGCGCCGCCTCACTGCCCGACGAAGAGCTGGTCGAGCTTGCCGCCGGAGGCGAAATGCACCTTCTGCACGTCCGCCCAGCCGCCGAACACGTCCTCGACCTTCACGAGGCGCACCGGCGCGAACTTCGCCTTGAACCGATCGGCGACCTTGGCGTCGACGACGCGGTTATTGCCCTCGGCGGCGATGGTCTGGCCTTCTGGCGAATAGAGCCAGGTGAGGTAGTCGGTGGCGATCTGGCGCGAGCCGCGCTTGTCGACCACCTTGTCGACCACCGCGACCGGGAACTCGGCGAGCAGGCTCACCGGCGGCACCACGACCTGGAAGTTCTTGTCCTTGTAGGCGTCCTTCACGCTGATCACCTCGGCTTCGAAGGAGATGAGCACGTCGCCCTGCTCGCGCTCGACGAAGGAGGTGGTGGCGCCGCGCCCGCCGGTGTCGAAGACGACGACATTGGACAGCAGCTTCTTGGCGAAGGCATCGGCCTTGGCGGCGTCGCCGCTGAACGTCTCCAGGGCGAAGGCATAGGCGGCGAGATAGGTGTAGCGGGCGTTGCCGGAGGTCTTCGGGTTGGGGAAGACCAGCTTCACGTCGTCGCGGACCAGGTCGTCCCAGTTCTTCACGTTCTTGGGGTTGCCGGGGCGCACCAGGAAGGCGGGGAAGGAATACCAGGGCGAGGAGGCGTTGGGCAGGCGGGCCTGCCAATCCTTGGCGACATAGCCCTTGTCGGCCAGGAAGGTGATGTCGGTGATCTGGTTGAAGGTCACCACGTCAGCCTCCAGGCCCTCGACGATCGAGCGGGCCTGCTTGGAGGTGCCGGCATGGCTCTGGTTGACCTTGATCGCCTTGCCCGTCTTGGCCTTGTAGGCCGGCTCGAAATCCTTGTCGATCGCTTCGAACAGCTCGCGGGCGACGTCGTAGGAGGCGTTGAGGATCGAGGTCGGCTCCTCCGCGCGGGCCGGCGTGGCGGACAGCACGAACGGCGCCAGCAGGGGCGCGAGGGCGGCGGCGAGGACGAGGCGGCGCGACGGGCGCATGGCAGGATCTCCGGGGACGCGGCGCCTTAAGCACCGAAAATATTCGTGAAATTTGGTATTTCACATTCGAATATGACCTAGCACGGCGATTGTCGTCGCGGAAGGGGATATTTGACCCGCCCGCCATCGCCGCGACGCGCCGGCGACGCGCGCGCTCGCCAGCGGCGGCCGATCCGTGCTAGGTGCACGTCCCGAGGAGACGGCCCCGAGGAGACGGCCTTGTCGATCGAGATCAAAATCTGCGGGCTGAAGACGCCGGAGACGCTGGACGCGGCGCTCGACGCCGGCGCCGACATGATCGGCCTGGCGTTCTTCGCTCCGAGCCCGCGCTATGTCGATCATGCGACCGCGCGTGCGCTGGCCGCGCGCGCGCGTGGACGCGCGCAGGTCGTCGCGCTGACCGTGGATGCCGATGACGCCGCGCTCGCCGGCATCATCGACGCCGTGCATCCCGACATCCTGCAGCTGCATGGACATGAGACGCCCGAGCGCGTCGCCGAGGTGCGGGCGCGCTTCAATCTGCCGGTCTGGAAGGCGATCGGCATCGCCGCCGCCGCCGATCTCGCGCGGCTGCCGGCCTACGAGCCGGTCGCCGACCGGCTGCTGCTCGATGCCAAGCCACCGAAGGGCGCAGTGCTGCCGGGCGGAAACGGTGTGCCATTCGACTGGAATCTTCTGGCCGAGCTTGACCTTGCAAAGCCCTTCATGCTGTCAGGAGGGCTGACGCCGCAGAACGTGGCGCAAGCCCTGCGCCTGATCCGCGCGCCCGGGGTCGACGTATCCTCGGGCGTGGAGAGCGCGCCCGGCGTGAAGGACCCGGCGCGGATCGCCGCGTTCATGCGTGAAGCGCGGGATGCCGCCCGCGACCCCGAAACCGCCGCCGGCCCGGGCGCAGAACCCTTGCCGGCAGAACAGACGAGCCCCGCTTCGTGAACGCTCCCAACTCCTTCCGCACCGGCCCCGACGAGAACGGACATTTCGGCATATTCGGCGGCCGCTTCGTCGCCGAGACCCTGATGCCGCTGATCCTCGACCTCGAGGCGGCCTATCAGGCGGCCAAGGCCGACCCCGCCTACAAGGCGGAGATGGATGCGGGGCTGAAGCATTATGTCGGCCGGCCGAGCCCGCTCTATTTCGCCGAGCGGTTCACCGAGCACCTGCGCGCCAATGCCGCCGAGGGGATGGGCGCCAAGATCTATTTCAAGCGCGAGGAGCTGAACCACACGGGTTCCCACAAGGTGAACAACGTGCTCGGCCAGATCCTGCTCGCCCGCCGCATGGGCAAGCCGCGCATCATCGCCGAGACCGGCGCCGGCCAGCACGGCGTCGCCACCGCCACGCTCTGCGCGCGCTACGGGCTGAAATGCGTCGTCTACATGGGCGCGCTCGACGTCGCCCGGCAGGCGCCGAACGTGTTCCGCATGAAGATGCTCGGTGCCGAGGTGGTGCCGGTGCAGTCCGGCGCCAGGACGCTGAAGGACGCCATGAACGAGGCGCTGCGCGACTGGGTGACCAATGTGCATGACACGTTCTACTGCATCGGCACCGTGGCCGGCCCGCACCCCTATCCGGCCATGGTCCGGGATTTCCAGAGCGTGATCGGCCACGAGACCCGCGCGCAGATGCTGGAGCAGGAGGGCCGGCTGCCGGACAGCCTGATCGCCTGCATCGGCGGTGGTTCCAACGCGATGGGCCTGTTCCACCCGTTCCTCGACGATCCGGCGGTGAAGATCTACGGCGTCGAGGCGGCCGGCCACGGCATCCCGACCGGCCAGCATGCCGCCTCGCTCACCGGCGGCCGGCCGGGCGTGCTGCACGGCAACCGCACCTATCTGCTGATGGACGACGACGGCCAGATCGCCGAGGCGCATTCCATCTCCGCCGGCCTCGACTATCCCGGCATCGGGCCGGAGCATTCCTGGCTGCACGAGACCGGCCGCGCCACCTATATCTCCGCCACCGACGAGGAGGCATTGGCCGCCTTCCAGCTGGTGTCGCGCCTCGAGGGCATCATCCCGGCGCTGGAGCCGGCGCATGCGCTGGCCAAGGTGGCCGAGATCGCCCCGACGCTGCCGAGGGACCACCTGATGGTGGTCAATCTCTCCGGCCGCGGCGACAAGGACATTCCGCAGGTGGCGGAAATTCTGGGAACCCGCATATGAGCACCCGCCTCACCGCCCGTTTCGAGGCCTGCGCCCGCGAGGGACGCGCCGCGCTCGTCACCTTCGTCACCGCCGGCGACCCGGACTACGACACCTCGCTGGCGCTGCTGAAGGCGCTGCCGGCAGCCGGGTCCGACGTCATCGAGTTCGGCGTGCCCTTCACCGATCCGATGGCCGACGGCCCGGCGATCCAGGCCGCCGGCCTGCGGGCGCTGAAGAACGGCCAGACGCTCGTCAAGACGCTCGCCCAGGTGCGCGCCTTCCGCGAGGCGGACAGCACCACGCCGGTGGTGCTGATGGGCTATTACAACCCGATCTACATTTACGGCGTCGACCGCTTCCTCGTCGATGCCAAGGCCGCCGGCGTCGACGGCCTCGTGGTGGTCGACCTGCCGCCGGAAGAGGATAACGAGCTGTGCCTGCCGGCGCTCGCCGCCGGGCTCGCCTTCATCCGCCTCGCCACCCCGACCACCGACGACAGGCGGCTGCCGGCGGTGCTCGCGCACACGGCGGGCTTCGTCTATTACGTGTCGATCAACGGCATTACCGGCTCGGCGACGCCCGACGCGGCGGCGGTCAGCCAGGCGGTGCGCCGTATCAAGACGCATACGCCGCTGCCGGTCGCGGTCGGCTTCGGGGTGAAGACCCCGGCGCAGGCCGCCGCCATCGCCGCCGGCGCCGATGGCGTGGTGGTCGGCTCGGCGCTGATCGACGCGCTGCGGTCGAGCCTCGACGCCGACGAGAAGGCGACCCCGGCGACCGTGCCAGCGGTCACCCGCCTCGTCTCGTCGCTGGCGGAGGCGGTGCGCACCGCCCGGCCCAAAGCGGCGGAATGACGGGCGCACGTTACCGCTCGCCTTTTCCTCGCCTTTCTGCGTGACTAGATGAAGATCGGCGCCGCCGAGCGCCGCCTTCCCTGCCCGGAGCGAGCCCTTGAACTGGATCTCCAACGTCGTCCGCCCCAAGCTCAACAGCTTCCTCAATCGCCGGGAAGTGCCGGAGAACCTGTGGGTGAAGTGCCCCGAGACCGGGCAGATGGTGTTCCACAAGGATCTCGAGGCCAATCTGTACGTGGTGCCGGGGTCCGGCTTCCACATGCGCATGGACCCGACGTCGCGGCTGCGCTCGATGTTCGACGGCGGCAAGTGGTACGACGTCGCGCTGCCGTCGGTGCCCGCCGACCCGTTGAAGTTCCGCGACGAGAAGCGCTACACCGACCGCCTCAAGGACGCCCGCACCAAGACCGGCGCGCAGGACGCGGTGAAGGTCGGCTACGGCAAGCTCGAAGGGCTGCCCATCACCATCGCCGTGCAGGATTTCGGCTTCATGGGCGGCTCGCTCGGCATGGCCGCCGGCGAGGCGATCGTGACCGGGCTGGAAACCGCCGCCTCGCGGCACACGCCGTTCATCATGTTCGCCTCCTCCGGCGGGGCGCGCATGCAGGAGGGCATCCTGTCGCTGATGCAGATGCCGCGCACCACCTGCGCGGTGCAGGAGCTGCGCGAGGCGCGCCTGCCCTATATCGTCGTGCTCACCAACCCGACCACCGGCGGCGTCACCGCCTCCTATGCCATGCTGGGCGACGTCCACATCGCCGAGCCGGGGGCGCTGATCGGCTTCGCCGGGCCGCGCGTCATCGAGCAGACCATCCGCGAGAAGCTGCCCGAGGGCTTCCAGCGCTCGGAATTCCTGCGCAAGCACGGCATGGTCGACATGGTCGTGCATCGCCACGAGATGCGCGACACGCTCGGCCGGCTGTGCCGCCTGCTGATGCGGGCGCCGGCCGCCGGTGCCGCGAAGACCGGGCCCGTCGCGGGCGAGGTGCCCGCCCTCGCCGCCGCCGCTGTTGCCGCCTCGGCGGCGTCCTGACCCGAGGAAGACGCGCCGTGCCTGCCCTTCCGGCCGCCGACGGCGGCGCGAGCCCGCCCATCGACGCCATCTTCGCGCGACTGCTGGCGCTGCATCCCAAGCTGATCGACCTGTCGCTCGACCGCATGGAGCGGCTGCTGGAGCGGCTCGGCCATCCCGAACGCCGGCTGCCGCCGCTCATCCATGTCGCCGGCACCAATGGCAAGGGTTCCGCCGTCGCCTTCATGCGGGCGATCCTGGAGGCGAGCGGCCGGCGGGTGCACGTCTATACCTCGCCGCATCTGGTGCGCTTCAACGAGCGCATCCGCCTCGCCGGGCACCTGGTCGACGACGCGGTGCTGATCGACGCGCTCGACCGCGCCGAGAAGGCCAATGGCGGCGAGCCGATCACCTTCTTCGAGATCACCACCGCGAGCGCCTTCCTGCTGTTCTCGGAAGTGCCGGCCGACGTGCTGCTGCTGGAGGTCGGCCTCGGCGGGCGGCTCGACGCCACCAACGTGGTCGACCGCGCGCTCGCCAGCGTCATCACCCCGGTATCGATCGACCATGTCGACTTCCTCGGCGACACCGTCGCCGCCATTGCCGGCGAGAAGGCCGGCATCATCAAGCGCGGCGTGCCGGTGGTGGTCGGCCGCCAGAGCGAGGCGGCGCTGAAGCCCATCGAGCGGATGGCGGCGCGGATGGCGGCGCCGCTGCACATCATGGGCGAGCAGTTCCAGGCCCATGACGAGGGTGGGCGGCTGATCGTCTCCGACGAGCACGGGCTGCTCGACCTGCCGCGCCCGCGCCTTGTCGGCCCGCACCAGATCGAGAATGCCGGGCTGGCGGTCGAGGCGCTGCGGGTGGCGGGCCTCGCCGACCCCGGCTTCGCCGTGCCGACGCAGGCCTATGAAGAGGGGGTGCGGACGGCGGAATGGCCGGCGCGGCTGCAGCGACTCGGTCCCGGCCCGCTCACCGCCCGTGCGCCGGACGGGGTCGACGTCTGGCTCGACGGCGGCCACAACGCCGCCGGCGGACAGGCGCTCGCGAGCGCGCTGGCCGATATCGAGGACCGGGTGCCGCGTCCGCTGGTGCTGATCATCGGCATGCTGGGCAGCAAGGATTCAGGGGCGTTCCTCGCGCCCTTCGCCGGGCTGGCGCGCGAATTGATCGCCGTGCCGGTACCGGGCGACCACAAGGGCCAGCCGCCGGAAACGGTGGCGGCGGCCGGGGCCGCGCATGGCATGTCCGCCTCGACCGCCGCGAGCGTCGCCGCGGCGCTGGACGGGCTGGCGGCGTTTCCGGTGGCGCCGGCGCCGCGCGTGCTGATCGCCGGCTCGCTCTATCTCGCCGGCGCGGTGCTGGCCGAGAACGGCAATCCGCCGGACTGAAGCCAGCGCGTGATAGGAAAGACCGTCCGCGGGAGACGGCCGGATGGCCGCTCCCTGTCCCGGACGGCGACAAGGCGACGGCACCCGCACCCACGGCGCGGCGCCACCGCCAGACTGGCCCGCGCTTCAGCGCGGCGCCAGCACCATGATCATCTGCCGGCCTTCCAGCAGCGGCTCGGACTCGACCTTGGCGATCGGTGCGAGCTCTTCCTTGACCTTGTTGAGCAGCTTGTAGCCGAGCTCCTGATGCGCCATCTCGCGGCCGCGGAAGCGCAGGGTGACCTTCACCTTGTCGCCTTCGTCGAAGAAGCGATGGATCGCCTTCATCTTCACCTCGTAATCATGGGTGTCGATGCCGGGGCGCAGCTTGATTTCCTTGATCTCGACGATGTGCTGCTTCTTGCGCGCCTCGTTGGCCTTCTTCTGGTTCTGGTACTTGAAGCGGCCGTAATCGAGGATCTTGCAGACGGGCGGCACCGAGTTCGGTGCGATCTCGACGAGGTCGAGGCCAGCTTCCTGCGCCATGACGATCGCGTCGCGCGTCTGCACGACGCCACGATTCTGCCCGTCCTGGTCGATGAGCTGGACTTCACGGATGCGGATGTCTTCGTTGACGCGCGGGCCATCCTTTTCGGGCGCGGCGACTCTCATTGGGCGACGAATGGCGGTTTTCTCCTCTGCCGTTCGGGATACGCTTCATCGCGCTTCCAAGACGGGCCGGGCTTGCAGGACAGGCAGGCCGGCTCTTTGCCGCGCGTATAAAACGGTCGCAGAACATCGGGATAAACCCGGCGGAAGTCAACGGTCTTACGTAGCGTCAATGAGCGTGAAAGCCGTTGAAATGAGCAATTCCGGGCCCGGCTTTGCCTTTTGATGTTGCTTTTCCGGCTCCGGCGCGACTTGAGTGCGCCGCCGGGCGGCCGATTCCCCACCCGGACGCGGGGATGGGACGGAGCCGGGGACAGGCGATGGACGAGGATATGCCGGATTTCATCGAGATCGACGCGCAGGGGGATATCCCGGCACGACGCATCGCGGTGCGGATGACGCCGGGACGCAGCGACGCGGATGCGCCGGGCGTGCTCTGGTGCGGCGGCTATCACTCCGACATGCGCGGCACCAAGGCCCAGGAGCTGGCGGCCTGGGGCACGGCACATGATCGCCGCGTCGTGCGCTTCGACTATTCCGGCCATGGCGAATCGAGCGGGCGCTTCATCGACGGCACCATCTCGGATTGGGCGCAGGAGGCGCTGGCCGTCCTCGACCGCTGCACCGGCGGGCCGCAGGTGGTGGTCGGCTCCTCCATGGGCGGCTGGATCGCGCTGCTGCTGGCGCGGGCGCTGGCGGCGCGCGGCGAAAAGCGGCTCGCCGGGCTGGTGCTGATCGCCCCGGCGCCGGATTTCACCGAGGAGCTGATGTGGAAGGCGATGACGCCGGAGATCCGCACCGAGATCCTCGATACCGGCGTGTGGTACCGGCCCTCCGACTATGGCGAGCCACAGCCGGTCACCCGCGCGCTGATCGAGGACGGGCGGCGGAACCTGGTGCTCGACGCGCCCTTCGCCATCGGCTGCCCGGTGCGCATCCTGCACGGGATCGCCGACGAGGTGGTGCCGTGGCAGCACGCGATGCGGCTCGTCACCTGCCTCGCCGAGGACGACGTGGTGACGACGCTGGTGAAGGACGGCGACCACCGGCTCTCCCGGCCGGAGGATATCGACCGCATCCTGGCGGCGGTGGCCTCGTTCGGCTGAGGTCTACGCCGCGCCGGGTGCGCGCAGGAACACCGCCTCGGTGGCGTCGTAGCGCCGGCGCTCCAGTTCCTCGAAGCCTTCCGGCGCCTTGAAGCCGGCCTCCACCGCCTCCTCGACGACGACGAGCGCCCCCGGCGCCAGCCAACCGCCGTCACGCGCGCCCGTGAGCGCCTTCTCGGCGAGGCCGCGCCCATAGGGCGGGTCGCAGAAGACGAGATCAAAGGCGTCGCTCGCAAACGCGGTACCGAGCCTGGTGGCGTCGCGACGGAAGATGCGGGTGATGCCGCCGAGGCCCAGCGTCTCGATATTGGCGCGGATCAGGCCGCGCGGCTCGGCCGCCTCCTCGACGAACACCGCGAATTTCGCCCCGCGCGACAGCGCCTCCAGCCCCAGCGCGCCGGTGCCCGCGAACAGGTCGAGCACCCGCGCGCCGTCGGCCGCGTCGTCATAGGCATGGGCGAGCACGTTGAACAGCGCCTCCCGCAGCCGGTCGGTGGTGGGGCGCGTGGCGTTGGAGCTCGGTCCCCGGAGGGGCCGACCGCCGAAGCGGCCGCCGACGATCCGCATCGCTCGGGTTCCCCGCGATCAGCTGCGCGGCGTCCGCCCGCGGGGGCCGCCGGCGGGACGATCCCCGCGCGGCTTGCCACCGCCGGGCTTGCCACCAGAAGGCTTGCCGCCAGAAGGCTTGCCACCGCTCGGCCGCCCGCCTCCCGGCTTGCCGCCGAAGCTCTTGCCGCCCGGCTTCCCGGCGAAGCTTTTGCCCGCGGGACGCCCTCCAGGCTTGTCACCGAAGGAACGCTCGCCGCGAGGCTTGTCACCGAAGGAACGCTCGCCGCGAGGCTTGTCGCCGAAGGAGCGCTCGCCGCGGGGCTTGTCGCCGTCAGAGCTCTTGCGGCCCTCGAAATTCTTGGCGCCATAGGTTTTGGCACCATAGGTCTTGCCGCCGGCGCCCTTGCCCTCCGGCCGGCTGTCGCGCCGGGGACGCTCTGCGCCCTCGCTGCCGCCGGAGCGCTGCGGACGGGCACGCCCGCCCTCCTCCGACTTGACGCGGCCGCTATAGGGACGATCGCTGCCCTCGCCACGGAAGGAGCGCTCGCGGAACGGACGCTCGCCTTCGGGACGTTCGCTGCGACCGCGGAACGGACGCTCGCCATCCTCGCGACGCGGCGAGCGGTCGCCGATATCGCGGCTGCGGGCGGGGCGGTCGCCCTCTTCACGCTTGCGGAACGGACGCTCGCCTTCGGGACGCTCGCTGCGACCGCGGAACGGACGCTCGCCATCCTCGCGACGCGGCGGGCGGTCGCCGATATCGCGGCTGCGGGCGGGGCGGTCGCCTTCCTCATGCTTGCGGAACGGACGCTCGCCTTCGGGACGTTCGCTGCGGCCACGGAACGGACGCTCGCCATCCTCGCGGCGCGGCGGACGCTCGGCGGCCGCCTCCTCGCGCGGGGTGCGCGGGCGGAAGGCGCGCTCGGTGCGCTCGCCCTCCTCGCGCCGGGGAGCACGGGCCGGACGCTCGGCGTCGTCGCGACGCGGCGGGCGCTCGCCGCCTTCGCGCGAGCGGAATGGGCGGTCGCCTTCCTCACGCTTGCGGAACGGACGCGCGCCCTCGGGACGCTCGCTACGTGCGCGGAACGGACGCTCGCCATCCTCGCGGCGCGGCGGGCGGTCGCCTTCCTCGCGCGGCGGGCGCGGACGGAAGGTGCGTTCGCCGCCCTCGCCCTCCTCGCGGCGCGGGCGTTCGACACGGGCACGGGCCGGGCGCTCGGCATCGTCGCGACGCGGCGGACGCTCGCCGCCCTCGCGCGAGCGGAACGGGCGGTCGCCCTCGGGGCGGCGGCCACGCGGCGGCGCGCGCTCGGGCGCCGGCTCGGGGGCGGTGCTCTTTACCCGCTGCACCAGCACCTTGCGACCCTTGCGATCGGCGACGAGGCCGGCCTTCACCGTCCTGTCGGCGGTGGGCTCGGTGTCGATCGGCCGGCGGCGGTGACGATCCTCGGCACCCTCGGCCTTGGCATAGCGGGCGCCCTTGGCGGAGCGCGACGGCGGGCTGGAGGCGGATTTCGGCGCGCGCGGCGCCTCCTCGTCGGAGCCGTCATAAACGAAGACCGGCCCTTCGAAATCGGCGCCGGCGGCGGCGGAGAGCTCCGGGCCGAGCTGGTCGGCAAGGATGCGGGTGCGCACCTCCTCGACCTCGCCCTGGGGGAGCTCGCCGAGCTGGAACGGGCCGTAGGAGAGGCGGATCAGCCGGTTCACGTCGAGGCCGAGCGAACCGAGCACGTTGCGCACTTCGCGATTCTTGCCCTCGCGCAGCGCCAGCGTCAGCCACACATTGGCGCCCTGCACACGGTCGAGCATCGCCTCGATGGGCCCGTAATGCACGCCGTCGACGGTGACGCCGCCGATCAGCGCGTCGAGCTTGTCCTGGGTGATGTCGCCCTTGGCGCGCACGCGGTAGCGGCGCAGCCAGCCGGTGTCCGGCAGCTCCAGCACCCGCGACAGCCCGCCGTCATTGGTGAGCAGGATCAGCCCCTCGGTGGTGAGGTCGAGCCGGCCGACCGAGACCAGCCGCGGCAATCCCTGGGGCAGGATCTCGAACAGGGTCGGACGGCCCTCGGGATCGAAATTGGTGGTCACCACGCCCTTGGGCTTGTGGTAGAGGAACAGCCGCGTGCGCTCCCTGGCCGGCAGCGGGCGGCCGTCGACGGTGATGGCGTCCTCGGGCGTCACGGTGCGGGCGGGGGTGGCGAGAACCTCGCCGTTCACCGTCACCCGGCCTTCGCCGATCCAGTCCTCGATCTCGCGCCGCGAGCCGAGCCCGGCGCGGGCGATGACCTTGGCCACGCGCTCGGCCTCCCGCGGTTCGGCGGGGGCGAGGCTGCGCGGCGCACGGGGCACGCGGTTCTGTTCCTTGCGGGGCGGCGGCGTCTTGGACATGTGGATTGATCCGATCTCAGGGCGGCGGTGCTATCACGTCCGGGGCGCGGACGCGAGCTTTTGGGGACACGAGCGCTTGAGCACGACCGTTTCACGGCCCGATTTCATGGCGCAGGCGCTCGAAGAGGCGAAAAAGGCCGCCGCGCGCGGCGAGGTACCGGTCGGCGCGGTGGTGGTGCGCGGCGGCGCCGTGCTGGCGGCGGAGAGCAACCGGACGCGGGAATTGAGCGACCCCTCCGCCCATGCCGAGATGCTGGCGATCCGCAAGGCGGCGGCGCTTGTCGGCAGCGACCGGCTGGTGGAATGCGATCTCTACGTCACGCTGGAGCCCTGCACCATGTGTGCCGGCGCCATCGCCTGGGCACGGCTGCGCCGGCTCTATTACGGCGCCGCCGATCCCAAGGGCGGGGCGGTGGAGAGTGGCGTGCGCTTCTTCTCGGCGCCGACCTGCCACCATGTGCCGGACATCTATGACGGGCTGCGCGCCCGCGAGGCGGCCGACCTGCTGAAGGACTTCTTCGCCGCGCGGCGCTAGGGATGCCTCTCCCGCCGGTCCTGCCCGCGGGAGTCGGGCCGTTCCTGCGGCACGGTCTCAGGCGAACACCGCCTCCACCCGGCGCTTCACCTCGTCCTTCACCGGCTCGGCAGCCTTGAAGATGGCGGCGGCGCGGAAGAAGTCGAGCACCCGGAAGGAATCGACATTCGGGCGGATCAGGATGTCCGGCGCGCCGGATTTCAACTTCTCGGCGACGATGCTGCCGGCCATGATCTGCAAGGTCGCGAACATGGCGTCGAAGGGGGCCGGCACGCCGCGGGTCTCGCCGCCATGGCCGCCGGTTATGTCGACGGCGAGCACCTTGTCGGCACGCAGGCGCAGCAGGTCGAAGGGCAGCGGATTGACCGCGCCGCCGTCGACCAGCGTGTGGCCGGCATGCACGACCGGTCGGATCAGGCCGGGAATCGCCAGCGAGGCGCCGACCGCCGGGCGGATCTCGCCGGTCGAGAACACCTGCTCGCGCCGCGCCCAGTAATCGGTGGCGACGACATGAAGCGGGATCGACAGTTCCTCGAAGCGCTCCGGCACCGAGGCGGGCAGGAAGCCTTCGACGAAACGCTCGGCATCGATCAGCACCGGATTGCCCAGCCCGCCGAACAGGTCGGCGATGCGCCCGACGCGGGCGGCGAGCAGCCGGCGCATCACCTCGCCGCGATCGCGCAGCAGCACGGAGATCATATGGCGCAGCTCGTGGGCCGGGATGCCGGAGGCGTAGGCGGCGCCGATCAGCCCGCCGATCGAGGCGCCGGCAATGGCGGCGGGGCGGATGCCGAGTTCGTCCAGCGCCTCCAGCACCAGGATATGCGCCAGGCCGCGCGCGCCGCCCGAACCGAGGGCGACGGCGATCGAGGGCTCGTGCACGGCCGTCGAGGTGCCGTGCGAGCTGATCACAGGATCGTGGGGCGGCGGATAGTGGCCGCGTGCGGCAAAGGGATCGTCCATGGCGGGGGGTATCGCATGATTCCACGGCAATTGTTTGAAAACGCCGTGGCACCCGTCATGGTTCAGATGTTCGGGTTCAGCCGGCCAGCGCCCGCCAGGCGATGTCGGACCGGCAGAAGCCCTCGGGCCAGTCGACCAGCGCCACCGCGTCGTAGGCACGCTCGCGCGCCTCGGCGACATTGGCGCCGACGGCGGTAACGTTGAGCACCCGCCCGCCATTGGCGACGATGCGCCCGCCTTCGCGCGTGGTCCCCGCGTGGAAGACGTGCACGCCCGGCACCGCTGCCGCCGCTTCCAGCCCGGCGATCGGCGTGCCCTTGGCATAGGCTCCCGGATAGCCCCGCGCGGCCATGACCACGGTGATGGCGGCGTCGGGCGCCATGGAGACCCGCTGGTCGACCAGCTGGCCGGTGGCAGTAGCGTGCAGCAATTCGAGCAGGTCGCCCTCCAGCCGCAGCATCAGCACCTGGCATTCGGGATCGCCGAAGCGGACATTGTATTCGATCAGCTTCGGACCGTCGGCGGTGATCATCAGCCCGGCGAACAGCACGCCGCTATAGGGGCTGTCGGCATCGGCGAGCGCCCGCGCGGTCGGCTTGACGATCTCGGCGAGCGTGCGGCGCTCCATCTCGGCGGTGAAGACCGGGGCCGGCGAATAGGCGCCCATGCCGCCGGTATTGGGACCCTCGTCGCCGTCGAAGGCGCGCTTGTGGTCCTGCGCCGAGCCGAAGGGCAGCACGGTCTCGCCGTCGACCAGGCAGAAGAAGCTGACCTCCTCGCCCTCCAGAAATTCCTCGATCAGGATCTCGGTGCCGGGGCCGCCGCCCGGCGCGCCCATGGCGAACACCTCGTCCACCGCCTCCAGAGCCTCCGCGAGGCTCATGGCGACGACGACGCCCTTGCCGGCCATCAGCCCATCGGCCTTGAGCACGATCGGTGCGCCGCGCTCATGCACGAAGGCGCGGGCGGCCCCGGCATCGGAAAACCGGCCGAAGGCGGCGGTCGGGATATCGTGCCGGCGGCACAATTCCTTGGTGAACAGCTTCGAGCCTTCGAGCTGGGCGGCGACGCGGCGCGGGCCGAACACCGCCAGGCCCTCGGCGATCAGCCGGTCGGCAATGCCGTCGACCAGCGGCGCCTCCGGCCCGACCACCACGAGGTCGATCTTCTCGGCGGCACAGACCGAGACGATGGCGTCGTGGTCGGTGAGCGGGATGGTCTCGAAGCAGCGCGCATGTTCGGCGATGCCGGGATTGCCGGGAATCGCGATGAGCGCGCCGAGCGAGGGGCTCTGCGCCAGCTTCCAGGCCAGCGCATGCTCGCGGCCACCCGAGCCGAGCAGAAGAACGTTCATGAAAGGCCTCCCGTGTCGCGCTTCGCGTATCCGACCGCGCCGCGGCGGGCAAGAGGGCGGCCATGCGGATCGAGGGCGGGGCCGGCCTATTCGTAGGCCAGAGCCACCACCGGATCCATCCCCGCGGCCTTGCGGGCCGGCAGGTAGCCGAACACGAGGCCGGTGAGGAAGGCGCAGCCGAAGGCGAGCAGCGGCGGCAGCGGCGACAGCAGCACGTTGACGCCGAGCGAGCCCAGGCCCAGCGCCGCTCCGAGGCCGATCGCCACCCCCACCGCGCCGCCGACCCCGCACACCACCAGCGCCTCGGTGTTGAACTGCAGCATGATGTTGCTCATGCGCGCGCCGGTCGCCATGCGGATGCCGATCTCGCGGGTGCGCTCGGTGACGCTGACCAGCATGATGTTCATCACCCCGATGCCGGCGACGATCAGCGAGATGGCGGCGACGCAGCCAAGCACCAGCGTCAGCGTCTCCTGCGTCGCCACCGCGGTCTCGAGGAACTGGGCGGTGTTGCGCACCTGGAAATCCTCGGCCTGGTGGCGTTCGACGAGGATGCGGCTCACCTCGCTCTCGACGGCGGGAATATTGGCGGCGTCATCCACCTTCAGCGTCACCGAATTGACGAAGCGCCGGCCGTAAATGCGCACGAAGCCGGTGGAGAGCGGCACCAGCGCCACGTCGTCCTGGTCCTGGCCGAACGCATTGGCGCCGCGCGGCGAGAGCACGCCGATCACCTGGTAGGGCACGTTCTTCACCAGCACATAGCGCCCGACCGGGTCGTCCTCGCCGAACAGGTTTCTCGCGACCGTCTGGCCCAGCACCACCACCGGCGCATAGGTCTTCACGTCGTCGGCGGAGAACATCACCCCGCTGTCGACCGGCCAGTCGCGGGCGGCGAGGTAATCCGCCGTGGTGCCGATGATCTGGGTGAAATAATCCTCCGAGCCGAAGCGCATCGTGTAGCGGCCGCTGCGCTCGGCGGCCACCGCGCCGAGGCCGGGAATGGCGCGCAGCGCCTCGGCGTCCTCCGGCAGCAGCGTCGCGTTGTCGCCGGAGGTGCGGATGCCCGGCGCGCCGGGCCGCACGATCAGCAGGTTGGTGCCGATCTGGGCGATGCGCTCCATCACCTGCTTCTTGCCGCCGTCGCCCACCGCCAGCATGGTGATGACCGAGGCGACGCCGATGACGATGCCGAGCAGCGTCAGCACGGTGCGGAACAGGTTGGCGTGCATGGAGGCGAAGGCCATCCGCACCGCCTCGGCAAGGTCGGGCACGAAGCGGGCGAGGCCGCCGCGCCCGGCGAGGGCACCGGCGGGCCTGGGCGGCACGACCGGCGGCGGCGCCGCGGCCGCGCCCGGCGTCGGCTCGTCGGAGACGATGCGCCCGTCCTGGAAGCGCACGATGCGCCGCGCATGCGCGGCGACTTCGGCGTCGTGGGTGATGAGGATGACGGTGTGGCCCTCGGCGTTCAGCTCCTTGAGCAGCGCCAGCACCTCCTCGCCGCTGCGGCTGTCGAGCGCGCCGGTCGGCTCGTCGGCGAGGATCACCGGGGCGGCGTTCATCAGCGCGCGGGCGATGGAGACGCGCTGCTGCTGGCCGCCGGAGAGCTGGTTCGGCCGATGTCCGGCCCGTTCGGCGAGGCCGAGCCGGGCGAGCAGCGCCTGCGAGCGGCCGGCACGCTCCTCGCGGCCGAGGCCGGCATAGATCGCGGGGATCTCGACATTCTCCGCCGCGGTGAGCGTCGGCAGCAGGTTGTAGCGCTGGAACACGAAGCCGAACGTGGTGCAGCGCAGATGCGCCAGCGCGTCTGGGTCGAGCCCCTCCACCTCCACGCCGCCGATGTGGTAGCGGCCGGAGGTCGGGCGGTCGAGGCAGCCGACGATGTTCATCAGCGTCGACTTGCCCGAACCGGACTGGCCCATGATGGCGACGAACTCGCCGGACCGGATCGACAGCGACACCCGGTCGAGCGCCCGCACCACGCTCTCGCCGTTCGGATAGAGCCGGCTGACATCGACGAGCTCGACGATCGCCGGCTCCGCGTCGGCGACGCCGGTGGCGGCCCTTTGGGCCTCCGGCGCCTCGCTCGCGATCTCAAGACCGGTGGTTTCGGAGCTCATGGCGCCGCCTCAGCCGAGCCGCGGCGGCATGCCCGGCCGCGCCGGGGCCGCAGCCGGACCACGGGTGCCGGTGATCACCGTGTCGCCGACCGACAGGCCGTCGATGACCTGCGTCACCGAGCGGCTCGACAGGCCGGTGGTCACCTTGCGTTCCTCGACGGCGCCGCCGGGCGTCAGGACCCGCACGCTCCTGGCGCCGTCGCGGCCGGCGCGGATGGCGGCGGTGGGCACCAGCGGCACGCCCTTCGCCTCGCCGAGGCGGAAGAACACCTGCGCCGTCATGTTGGTCATCAGGGTGAGGTCGGCATTGGGCACGTCGATGAGCACGTTGTAGAGCACCACGTCGTTGACGACGGTCGGCGTCGGCTCGATCTGCCGCACCACGCCCTCCCAGCGCCGGTCCGGCAGGCCGAGCGTGTTGAAATAGGCCGATGCACCGACCTTGATGCGCGGAATGTCGCCTTCCGCCACCTGGGCGGTGACGGTCATGGTCTGCAGGTCGGCGATGCGCAGCACGATGGGGGCGGACTGGTTGGCGTTCAGCGTCTGGCCGGGCTTGGCCGAGAGGCTGACCACGGTGCCGTCCATCGGCGCGTAGATCTTGGTGTAGCCGAGATTGGCGAGGTCGCCGTCCAGCGTCGCCTGGGTCTGCTTGATCTGCGCCTGCAGCGCGTCGATCTTGGCGGCGCTGATGCGCGCCGTCGCATCGGCGGCGTCGGCGGCGTCCTTGCTGCCGCTCTGGTTGGCGAGCAATTGCCGGGCGCGCTCGTTGCGCAGCCTGTCGAGCACCAGCTGCGCCTCGGCCTGCGCCAGCTGCGCCTTCAGGTTGTCGAGATTGGCGCGGTCGCCGGTGACGCGGGTCTGGTAGACGGTGGGGTCGATCTCGGCGAGCAGGTCGCCCTTCTTCACCACGTCGCCGACATCGGGCGTTACGGTGCGCAGCTGGCCCGACACCTGGGTGCCGACATCGACATAGGTCTTGGGCTGGATATTGGCGATGGCGGTGACCAGCGTCTCGATATCGCCGAGCTCGACCCTGGCGGTCTGGTAGGCGGGCGCCTCCGCCGCGCGCTCGCGCTGCTGATAGGCATAGAAGCCGCCGCCGGCCGCCAGAACCGCCACCAGCGCCAGCCATGGCCAGCGACGCGGGCGGCTGCGGGCGAGCGTGGTCTCACCGAGTTCCGTGTTGGAGCGCTGCAGCATGGCCGGTCCCGTAGCTTCCCCTGTCCATACAAGGGGATAAAACGGAAGCCGCACTGCACAAAGTGAATTCGCGGTAATGATGCCCCGCCGGCGCCCGAACGGTACCCAAAGGCCGGCGAACGGCGCGCTCGCCGCCTCCCTGCCCGCCAGTTTCCTCGCCCGCCGGCCTCAACGCTCCTGCGGGCGATACTCGCCGGTCACCGGGTCGCGGCGCAGGGTCGGGGCGGCCGGGGCCGGCGTCGCGTCCTCGGCGCGGCGGGCGGCGTCGAGCTCGGCATTCACCCGGCGGGACTCGCGCGCCAGCATCTTGACCAGGGCGGCGGCGCCGAAGGCACCGAGGGCGACGATCAGGAAAGGAGGCATGGATGGATTTCCTCGAAGCGTGGGCCCGAAAGCATGCGCCTACAGGCCGAAGCGGCCCCACAATGCCCGCGCCTCGGCGGCGTGGACGAGTTCCTCGGCAAAGCCGGCACCTATCGCCCCGGCACCGAGCGCTCCCGCCGCACCGACACCGGGCGTGCGGCGGCCGAGCAGCCCGCCGCCGGAGGTGACGAGCGGCGTCGAGACCTTGTCGCCGTAGCGGGCGCGCAGATAGGAGCGCAGGTCGCCGATGGCGTCGATGAGGCCGAAGGCCTGCGCCTGCTCGGCCGCCCAGAACTCGCCGGTGAACAGCGTCGCCTCGTCGGCGGCGAGCACGTCGCCGCGCCGCTCCCGCACCAGCGACACGAACACCGCGTGGATGTCGCGCTGCAGGCCCTTGAGTCGCTCGACGTCTTCCGGCTTTTCCGGCTGGAACGGATCGAGCATCACCTTGCGCTCGCCGGCGGTGTAGACGCGCCGGTCGATGCCGAGCTTGTCGATCACGCGGTCGAAGCCGAAGCCGGCGCTCACCACGCCGATGGAGCCGATGATCGAGAACGGATCGGCGACGATCTCGTCCGCGGCGCAGGCCAGCATGTAGCCACCGGAGGCCGCCACGTCCTCGACGAAGGCGATGACCGGCAGGTCCTTCTCGCGGGCGAGCTCGCGGATGCGCCTGTAGACGAGATGCGACTGCGCCGGCGAGCCGCCCGGCGAATTGATCACCAGCGCCACCGCCTTGGCCCGCTTGGTGGCAAAGGCCTTGTCGAGGCTCTTGGCCACCGAGGCGAGGGTGATGGAAGGGCGCAGCGGGCCGCCCATGCCGATGGTGCCGGACAGCCGGACCACCGGCACGATCACCGCGTCGTCACGCAGCGAGGCCGGCAGGACGGGCGCCATGTGCCGGCGCAACTGGGTGAACAAGGACGCGTTTGCCATCAGCAAGACATAGGGCGGGCCGGGCCGCGGCTCAAGCGGGAAGCGCCGTCCCCCGGCGCAGCAGCGCCTCGGCCTCCGGCGTCGGCCGGCCCGCGCCGTCGGCGAGCAGGAGGCCGGGCAGCAGCGCCGGCGCGGTGCGCCTCCCCTTCACCGCGCCGACCAGCAGCCGGATCGCCGGCGTGCCGGGGCGCCCATGCACCGGGCGGATCGTCACGGCGCCGAAACGGCCCGAGAGCGACGCGAGGATCACCTCGATCGCCTCCGGCCGGTGGATGAGGGCGAGATGGCCGCCCGGCGCCAGCAGCCGCTCGGCGGCGCGGATCCAGATATCCAGCGCCGAATCGTCCGCCATATGGGCGAGCGCCCGGCGCTCGCTCGGCGAGACGCGATGGCGGGCGGGATCGTTGAAGGGCGGGTTCATCAGCACCGCGTCGGCGGCGCGGGCCACGGGCTCGGGTGGCCCGCCCGGACGGGCGAGGGTGGCGATGTCGGCCTCCGCCACCCGCACCCGCGCCGAGACGTCCGGCTGCTGGCGGGCGGCGTTGCGGCGGGCGAGCGCGGCGGTGGCGGGGTCGATCTCCACCAGCGTGACGAGGGCGTCCGGGCAGCGCACCGCAAGGGCGAGGCCGGCGGCGCCGACCCCGGCGCCGAGATCGACGGCGAGGCGGACGCCCTCCGGCACGCTCGCCGCCAGCAGCAGCGCGTCGTGCCCGGCGCGATGGCCGCGCGCCGGCTGGAGCAGGCGCAGCCGCCCGCCGAGCAGCGTGTCGTCGGTGATCGGCAGATCCGTCGCCGGCGGTTCCGAAGCCACGGGATCGGGAAGGCTCATCGCGTTCCACCTCATTCCGGCACGAGCTCGCCGCCGAGCCCGGCCTGCGCCAGCAGCCGGCGGGCGCGATTCGCCGCGTCGTCCTCCACCAGCACCCGGCGCGGGATGACGCCGAGCGAACCTTCCAGAATGCTCATATGCCGGTCGAGCACGAGATGGGCGATGCCGTCGGCCCCGAGCAGCGCCTCGACGGCGGAGAGGAGGACCGGATCGTTGGTGCGCATGATTTCCCGCATGCCGCATCATGGCATGCCGGCCGCCGGCTGGGGAGGGCCGGGCGCGCCGTCCCGCCGCCGCACTTCCCCGCCGGCATGCCCGCCGCGGCGGGCGGCTTGCCGGACAGGGGGGCGTGTCCTTATCCTGTCGGCCGGGCTGAACATTGTCGGAACATGTCTGTGGCTGTCGTCATACCCTTCGATCCCGTGGCCGAACCGTCGCTGGAGAGCATCGTCGCCCTCGTCCGCGAGGACATGGAGCGCGTCAACGCGCTGATCCTGTCGCGCACCGGCTCCGACGTCGCCATGATCCCGGAAGTGGCGACGCATCTCATCTCCTCCGGCGGCAAGCGGCTGCGGCCGATGCTCACCATCGCCACCGCCGCGCTCGCCGGCTACCGGGGCGAAGGCCATGTGAAGCTCGCCGCCTCGGTGGAGTTCATGCACACGGCGACGCTGCTGCATGACGACGTGGTCGACGACAGCGAGATGCGCCGCGGCAAGCTCGCCGCCCGCATGCTGTGGGGCAACGAGGCGAGCGTGCTGGTCGGCGACTTCCTGCTCGGCCAGGCGTTCCGCATGATGATCGAGGTCGGCGACATGCGGGCGCTCGACATCCTCTCCACCGCCGCGGTGGTGATCGCCGAGGGCGAGGTCGCCCAGCTCGCCGCCGCCAAGAACACCGCCACCAGCGAGGACGAGTATCTCGCCGTCATCCGCGGCAAGACCGCCGAACTGTTCGCCGCCGCCTGCGAGGTCGGGCCGGTGCTCGGCAAGCTCACCAAGGCCGAGCAGACCGCCTGCCGCAGCTACGGGATGAATCTCGGCATCGCCTTCCAACTCATCGACGATGCGCTCGACTATGGCGGCTCGCGCGCCAAGCTCGGCAAGAATGTCGGCGACGATTTCCGCGAGGGCAAGATCACCCTGCCGATCGTGCTGGCCTTCCGCCGCGGCAATGACGAGGAGCGCGCCTTCTGGAAGCGCTGCCTGCAGGAGGGCGAGATCGGCGACGGCGATCTGGAACGGGCGATCGACTGCCTCGCGCGTCATCACGCGCTCGCCGACACGGTGGAGCGCGCCCGCCATTACGGCGCCATCGCCAAGGACGCGCTCGGCCTGTTCCGCGACGGCCCGGCCAAGCAGGCGCTGATCGACGTGGTGGAGTTCTGCGTCGCCAGAGCCCGGTGAGGGGTGCGCGCTGAAGAGTGCGCACTAATGGCGCTCAGCCGCGCGGCGCGTAGAGGATGATCGCCGCGCCGGCGAGGCAGACGGCGCCGCCGACGATGTCCCAGCGGTCGGGCCGCAGCCCCTCCACCGCCCACAGCCAGGCGAGCGAGGCGGCGATATAGACGCCGCCATAGGCCGCGAAGGCCCGGCCGGCGGCGCTGGCCTCGACCTGGGTGAGCAGGGCGCCGAAGGCGACCAGGCTGAGCGCGCCCGGCGCCAGCCAGAGCGGGCTCGCCCCCGAGCGCACCACCGCCCAGAAGGCGAAGCAGCCGGCGATCTCGGCGAGCGCCGCCAGCGCATAGATGAAACCGGTGACCATGCGCGCCCCTCAGCCGATGATGGTGGACTTCACCCACCAGTCCGGCCGCGCGGCGGCGATGAGCTTGCCCGCCCGCGCCGCCGCCCGGCAATCGTCATAAAGTCCGAAAAAGCTCGCCCCCGAGCCGGACATGCGCACCAGCCGCACCTCCGGCGTCGCAGCCAAGGTGTCGGCCACCTCGGCGAGCGACGGCTCCAGCGCGCGGGCCGGCGGTTCGAGATCGTTGGGCATCGTGGCGAGAAAGGCCAGCACCGCGCCCTGCGTGGCGAAGCCGGCCGGCACCGGCACCGCCGGGGAACGGGTCGTGCCGGGGGCGAGGCCGAGCGCGCGGAACACCGCGGCGGTGGCGATCGGACGCCGCGGATTGACCAGCACCGCGCCGAAGCGCGGCAGCAGGACCGGCGCGACGGTCTCGCCGCGCCCGCTCATCAGGCAGGCGCGGCCGAAAAGGCAGGCCGGCACGTCCGAGCCGGTGGCAAGCGCGGCCTCGAATAGGCGCGGGTCGCCGGCATCGAGGCCGTTGGCGCGGGCGAGCAGCCGCAGCGCGGCGGCGGCGTCCGCCGAGCCGCCGCCGATGCCGGAGGCGACCGGCAGCCGCTTGTCGAGCGCGAAGCGGCCGACGGCGAGGCCCGGCACGCGGGCGGCGAGCTCGCGCGCGGCCTTCAGCACCAGATTGTCCGCCTCGACCTTGAGCGTGGCGGCGCCGGGGCCGGAGAGGTCGAGCCCGGCCTCCCCGTCCGCCGCATAGGCCAATCGGTCGCCGACCCCGGCAAAGGCGACGAGGCTGGACAGGTCGTGATAGCCGTCGGCGCGGCGGCCGAGCACGGCGAGGCCGAGATTGATCTTGGCCAGCGCGCGCTCGGACAGCGGCGGGGAGGAAGCGGGACGGGGCATGTTCCGCTTATGCGCGGAGCCGCGCCGGTCGACAAGCGCCGGATGACCGGGCCGCCATCGCCGCGCGGTTCCGCGTCCCGGCTTCCGCATGCCCGTATCGGCCGCATCAAGCGTGGACGGAGCGCCGCTTGCCGCGAGGATGGTTTGGGCGTATAAGCGGCGCCATTCACATATCTCAGATGACCTGACGGTCGGTTGAGAGTGGGTTCCGCCGCCGGGACCCGCTCTTTTTGCATTGTGAGCGACTTCAGTATCCGGCGAGGACGATGAGCGAGAACGACACCAAACCCGAAGAGATCGCGTCCGAAGAGATCGTCGCGATTGCGGCCGCGCTCGACGAGCCGCGTCTCGTCACCGAGACCGGCCCGGCCGCTCGGGTGGCCGGCATTGTCGGCCCGGTGCTGGAAGGCCTCGGCTTCCGCCTGGTGCGCGTCAAGATTTCCGGCGGCGACAGCCTCACCCTGCAGATCATGGCCGAGCGGCCGGACGGCACCTTCGGCATCGACGAATGCGAGGCGGCCAGCCGCGCCATCTCGCCGGTGCTCGATGTCGAGGATCCCATCACCGGCGCCTATAATCTCGAAATGTCCTCCCCCGGCATCGACCGGCCGCTGGTGCGCATCAGCGATTTCCAGCGCTGGACCGGGCATGAGGTGAAGGTGGAGATGGCGGTGCCGCACGAGGGCCGCAAGCGCTTTCGCGGCACGCTCATCGGCACCGACAGCGCCCATGCGGTGATCCGCCTGCCCGACGCCCCCGCCGATGCGCCCGACACCCACCGTCTGCCGATCGCCGATATCGGCGACGCCCGCCTCGTGCTGACCGACGGCCTGATCCGCGACGCCCTGCGGCGCGACAAGGCGCTGCGCGAGGGCGCGGATTTCGACGAGGACGACGAGGACCTGGCCGGCGACGAGCCGGCGGAGGATGCCGACGCGTCGGAAGCGGGCGGCGACGAGATCGCGGTGCGCATCCTCCCGCCCAAGAAGATGCCCGTCCGCAAGGACGCCATCAAGAAGTCGAAGCCCTGGCCGAAGCCCCCGGGCGGCGCCAAGCCGGGCAAGAAATCGAATGCCAAACGGAAATTCACCGTGAAGGAGACGAACTGATGGCTGTCGTCAGTGCAAACCGGCTCGAGCTTCTGCAGATCGCCGACGCGGTCGCGCGCGAAAAATCGATCGACCGGCACATCGTCATCGCCGCCATGGAGGACGCGATCGCCAAGGCGGCGCGCTCCCGCTACGGCGCCGAGACCGACATCCATGCGGAGATCAACCCGCGCACCGGCGAGCTGCGCCTGGCGCGGCATCTGCTGGTCGTCGACCAGGTGGACAATTCCTCCATCGAGATCAGCCTCGCCGACGCGCGCCGGCTGAACCCGGCGGCCCAGGTCGGCGATTCCATCGCCGACACGCTGCCGCCCTTCGATTTCGGCCGCATCGCCGCGCAGAGCGCCAAGCAGGTCATCGTGCAGAAGGTGCGCGAGGCCGAGCGCGACCGGCAGTACGACGAATACAAGGACCGCATCGGCGAGATCGTCAACGGCGCGGTCAAGCGCGTCGAATACGGCAATGTGGTCGTCGATCTCGGTCGTGGCGAAGCCTCGCTGCGCCGCGACGAGCTGCTGCCGCGCGAGGTCTTCAAGACCGGCGACCGCATGCGCGCCTATGTCTACGACGTGCGCCGCGAGCCGCGCGGCCCGCAGATCTTCCTGTCGCGCACCCATCCGCAGTTCATGGCGAAGCTGTTCGCCCAGGAAGTGCCGGAAATCTACGACGGCATCGTCGAGATCAAGGCGGTGGCCCGCGACCCCGGCTCGCGCGCCAAGATCGCCGTCACCTCGCGCGATTCCTCGGTGGACCCGGTCGGCGCCTGCGTCGGCATGCGCGGCTCGCGCGTGCAGGCGGTGGTGAACGAGCTGCAGGGCGAGAAGATCGACATCATCCCGTGGTCGCCCGACGTCGCCACCTTCATCGTCAACGCCCTCGCGCCGGCCGAAGTCGTCAAGGTGGTGCTCGACGAGGACCGCGAGCGTATTGAAGTCGTGGTCCCGGATGCCCAGCTAAGCCTCGCGATCGGCCGCCGCGGCCAGAATGTCCGCCTCGCCTCCCAGCTCACCGGCTGGGACATCGACATCATGACCGAGGCGGAAGAGAGCGAGCGGCGCCAGAAGGAATTCGCCGAGCGCTCGAAGATGTTCGCCGAGGCGCTCGACCTCGACGAGATGATGGGCCAGCTCCTCGCCTCGGAAGGCTTCGCCACCGTCGAGGAACTCGCCTATGTGCCGATCGCCGAGCTCGCGAGCATCGAGGGCTTCGACGAGGACACCGCGCAGGAACTGCAGAACCGCGCGCTCGGCCATCTCGCCCAGGTGGAGGCCGAGTTCGACGAGCGCCGCCGCGCCCTCGGGGTCGAGGACGAGCTGCGCGAGGTTCCCGGCGTGACCTCGCCGATGCTGGTGGCGTTCGGCGAGAACGACATCAAGACGGTCGAGGACCTTGCCGGCTGCGCCACCGACGACCTCACCGGCTGGACCGAGCGCAAGGACGGCGAGACCGTCCGCATCGCCGGCGCGCTGGAAGGCTTCGAGCTCTCCCGCGAGGATGCCGAGGCGCTGATCATGCAGGCCCGCGTCAAGGCGGGCTGGATTTCGGCCGACGAGCTCCCCGCACCGGGCGAGGACCCCGCCGACGAGAGCACCGACGAGGAAGACACCGGCGCCGGGGCATGAGCCCCGCACCGGTTGGGACGACGAGGGGAGTGCCGCGGGGTGAGCGAGCAGGCGATCGGGCAGGCGGATGCCGATGAGGCTGCCGCCGGCGCCGGCGAGCCGGACGAGACCGATGCCGGTCCCGCCGCGGCGCGCCGCGAGCTGACGCGCCTGTGCCTCGCCAGCCGGACCGTGCGTCCGGTCGGCGAGATGCTCCGCTTCGTGGTGGCGCCGGACGGCACGGTGGTGCCGGACCTCGCCGCCAAACTGCCCGGGCGCGGCGCCTGGGTCGGGGCCACCCGCTCCGAGCTGGCGCTGGCGCTGAAGAAGAAGGCTTTCGGCCGCGCCTTCCGCGGCAAGGCGAGGGCGGATTCGGGCCGCGCCGATGCGGGTCTCGTCGAGATGGTCGACGCCCTGCTCGAGAAGGACATGTTCGCCGCCCTCAGCTTCGCCAACAAGGCGGGGCAGCTGGTGACGGGCAATACCAAGGTGACTGAGGCGCTGCTCGGCGGCGCCATCGTCCTCGTTCACGCCTCCGATGCGGCGCGCGACGGGGTGGCCAAGCTCGATGCGCTGGCACGGCGCGCGGGGGAGGCAAACGGGCGGGAAATCGCCTTCGTTAACTCTTTGTCAGGCGTGCAATTGGACTTGGCGTTGGGGCGGGCAAATGTGGTACATGCTGCGCTGCTCGCCCATCCCACGAGCGCGGGGTTTCTCGCGCGCGTAAGAAGGCTCGAGAGCTGGCGCGCTGGATAGCAAGCCGGCGCACAGATGTGAGGCATCCCGCAACAGGGCGCGGATGCTCAGGAACGGATACCGAATGACCGATACGAAGAACCCCGGCGAGAAGACGATGGGCGTTAGCCAGGGCAAGACCCTGACGCTCAAGAGGCCTGTCGAGCAGGGCGTCGTTCGCCAGAGCTTCAGCCATGGCCGATCCAAGGCCGTGGTGGTCGAGAAGGTGAAGCGGCGCGTGTTCGGTCCGGGCGAGAAGCCCGATGCACCATCCGCGCCTTCCGCTCCGGCCGCCGCCGCCGCGCCCGCCGCCCCGGCACCGCAGCCGCCGCGCCCGGCCCAGCCGGCTGCCGCCGCGCGCCCGGCGTCGCAGCAGCCGCAGCAGCAGCAGCGCCCGCCGATGCAGGGCCGCACCCAGCCGGCGCCCGGCGCCAATTTTTCCGGGCCGCGCCCCGCGCCCGTCAATCAGCGCCCCGGCGGCGTCGTGCTTCGCTCGCTGACCGAGGAAGAAGCCCGCGCGCGCACCGCCGCGCTGCAGGACGCCCGCGTGCGCGAGGCCGAAGAGCGCCGTATCGCCGAGGAAGAAGCCCGCCGGCGCGCCGAGCGCGAGGCCCGCGAGAAGGTCGAGCGCGAGGCCGCCGAGGCCCGCAAGCGCGAGGAAGACGCCCGCCGCGCCTTCGACGAGGAAGCCAAGCGCAAGTCCGAGCAGGAGGCGCGCAAGCGTTTCGGCGAGGACAACGCCGTTCAGCCGGCTCCGGCCGCCGCTCCCGCTCCGCGCGCCGCGGCTCCGGCCAGCCCGGCCCCGTCCGCCCCGGCGCCCGGCGCCCCGCGCGTGGCGACCCCGCGCGGCCCCGGCTCGATGGAATCGGAAGAAGAGGAGCGCCGTCCGGTCCGCCGTGGCCCCGGTGGCGCACCTGCGCGCCCGGTGCCGCCGCCGCAGAAGCCGACCCGGCCGGCCGGCGGCGAGAAGAATCGCGGCCGCCTCACCCTGGTGACGGCGCAGTCCGGCGAGGAAGAGCGCCAGCGTTCGGTCGCCGCCTTCCGCCGCCGCACCCAGCGCATGAGCGGCCATCGCCATGTCGAGGCGAAGGAGAAGATCTCGCGCGAAGTCATCGTGCCGGAGACCATCTCGATCCAGGAACTCGCCAACCGCATGGCCGAGCGCGCGGTCGACGTGATCCGCCTGCTGATGAAGCAGGGCCAGATGGTGAAGATCACCGACGTGATCGACGCCGACACCGCCCAGCTGATCGCCGAGGAACTCGGCCACACCGTGCGCCGCGTTGCCGAATCCGACGTCGAGGAAGGCCTGTTCGACACGCCGGACGCGCCGGAGAACCTGGAATCGCGCCCGCCGGTCGTCACCATCATGGGCCATGTCGACCACGGCAAGACCTCGCTGCTCGACGCCCTGCGCTCGGCCAATGTCGTGTCCGGCGAGGCCGGCGGCATCACCCAGCATATCGGCGCCTATCAGGTGACCTCGCCGCTCGGCGGCAAGATCACCTTCATCGACACGCCCGGCCACGCCGCGTTCACCGCCATGCGCGCCCGTGGCGCCAAGGTGACGGACATCGTGGTGCTGGTGGTGGCGGCCGATGACGGCGTCATGCCGCAGACCGTGGAAGCCATCAATCACGCCCGCGCCGCCAAGGTGCCGCTGATCGTGGCGATCAACAAGATCGACAAGCCCGATGCCAAGCCCGAGCGCGTGCGCTCCGAGCTGCTGCAATACGAGGTTCAGGTCGAAAGCCTCGGCGGCGATACGCTCGAAGTGGAAGTGTCGGCCAAGGCCCACACCAATCTCGACAAGCTGCTGGAGCTGATCACCCTTCAGGCCGAAGTGCTCGACCTCAAGGCCAATCCCGAGCGCGAGGCCGAAGGCACCGTCATCGAGGCCAAGCTCGATCGCGGTCGCGGCCCGGTGGCCACCGTGCTGGTGCAGCGCGGCACCCTGCGCGTCAGCGACATCGTCGTGGCCGGCGCCGAATGGGGCCGCGTGCGCGCCCTCATCAACGACAAGGGCTCCCCGGTCGGGGCGGCCGAGCCGTCGATGCCGGTGGAAGTCCTCGGCTTCAACGGCACCCCGGAGGCGGGCGACCGCCTCGCCGTGGTGGAGAGCGAAGCCCGTGCCCGCGAGATCACCGATTATCGCCAGCACCAGAAGCGCGAGAAGGCGGCCGCGCGTTCGGCCACCGTGCGCGGCTCGCTCGAGCAGATGATGAGCCAGGTGAAGGCGGCGGGCCGCAAGGAATTCCCGCTGATCATCAAGGGCGACGTGTCCGGCTCGGTCGAGGCGATCATCGCCTCGCTCGACAAGCTCGGCACCGACGAGGTGCAGGCGCGGATCATCCACTCCGGCGCCGGCGGCGTGAACGAGAGCGACGTGACGCTGGCCGAGACGGCCGGCGCCGTGATCGTCGCGTTCAACGTGCGCGCCAACAAGGAAGCCCGCGAGGCGGCGGAGCGCGCCGGCATCGAGATCCGCTACTACAACATCATCTACGACCTCGTGGATGACGTGAAGCTGGCGATGGGCGGCCTGCTCGCCCCGATCAACCGCGAGACCATGCTCGGCAACGCGCTGGTCCTGGAGATCTTCGCGGTGTCCAAGGTCGGCAAGGTCGCCGGCTGCCGCGTCACCGACGGCACCGTCGAGCGCGGCCAGCATGTCCGCCTCATCCGCGACAACGTCGTCATCCACGAAGGCAAGCTCGCCACGCTCAACCGCTTCAAGGATGCGGTCAACGTGGTGCAGGCCGGCCAGGAATGCGGCATGTCCTTCGAGAATTACCAGGACATGCGCGCCGGCGACGTCATCGAGTGCTACCGCGTCGAGGTGGTCCAGCGCACGCTGTGACCGCCCGCCGCTGCGGCGGCGCGCGCGACGGCCGGACGGCATGCCGCCCGGCCTTGTGATTTCCGCGGGAGCCGGACGGTCCGAATCCGTCGGCTCCGGTCGAAGCCGTCCCGCCCTCCGGCGCTGCCGGGGCGGGCGCCCTGAGGATTGTTGAACGCCATGAAGACCAAGACGAGCTCGGGCTCAGGCCCGAGCCAGCGCCAGTTGCGCGTCGGCGAACTGGTGCGCCACGCCCTGTCCGACATCCTGTCGCGGGGCGACATCGCCGATCCGGCGCTGGCCAAGGTGCTGATCACCGTGCCGGAAGTGCGGATGAGCCCGGACCTGAAGATCGCCACCTGCTTCGTCATGCCGCTCGGCGGCAAGGACCCCAAGGCGGCGATCGACGTGCTGGCCACCAATGCCAAGCCGCTGCGCGGCGAGATTTCGCGCCGGGTGGCGCTGAAATACACGCCGGAACTGCGCTTCCGCATCGACACCTCCTTCGAGGAAGGCGCGCGCATCGACGCGCTGCTGCGCTCGCCGGACGTGCAGCGCGATCTCCAGGACGAAGACGACGACAAGAACGACGCGGGAGACGAGAAATGAACGCCCCCCTGGCGGCTGCAGCCGCCATTTCCGAGACCTTTGCGGCCGAAGCCGCCATTGCCGAGACTCTCGCGGCTGAAGCCGGCATCGACGCGACGGTTTCCGCCGGAGCGCTTGCCGGCGAGGCGCCGGTCGCCGATGCAGCTGCCGCCCATGCCGGCCCGCGCGAGCATCGCGGACCGCGCGGCAAGGATCGTCAGGCCCGCCGCCCCAAGCGCGACGTCGACGGCTGGATCCTGCTCGACAAGCCGGTCGGCATGACCTCGACCCAGGCGGTCGGCGCGGTCAAATGGCTGTTCTCCGCCAAGAAGGCCGGCCATGCCGGCACGCTCGACCCGCTGGCCTCCGGCTGCCTGCCGATCGCGCTCGGCGAAGCGACCAAGACGGTGCCCTTCGTCATGGACAGCCGCAAGGTCTACCGCTTCACCGTCCGCTGGGGCGTCGAGACCAATACCGACGACAGCGAAGGCGAGGCCGTCGCCCATTCCGATATCCGCCCGACCCGCGAGGCGATCCTCGCCGCGCTGCCGGCCTTCCGCGGCGAGATCGAGCAGGTGCCGCCGGCCTTCTCGGCGCTGAAGATCAATGGCGAGCGCGCCTATGACCTCGCCCGCGACGGCATCGTCGTCGAGCTCGCCGCCCGCCCGGTGATCATCCACCGGCTCGACCTCGTCGACATGCCGGATGCCGACCACGCGGTGTTCGAGGCCGAATGCGGCAAGGGCACCTATGTGCGCTCGCTCGCCCGCGACATCGGCCGGATGCTGGGCAGCCACGGCCATATCGCCGCGCTCAGGCGCAGCAGCGTCGGCACCTTCGCCGAGGAGGAGCTGGTGCCGCTGGAGACGCTGCGCACCCTGTTCGACGAGCGCGGCGAGACCCCGCCCTTCGACCAGCTGCGGCCGGTGGAGATCGGCCTCGACACGCTGCCCTCGCTCCGCGTGAGCCCGGCCGATGCGGCGCGGCTCGCCCGCGGCCAGTCGATCATCCTGCGCGGGCGCGACGCGCCGATCCTCGAAGGCCCGGTCGCGGTGACGGCGAGCGGCCGCCTGGTGGCGCTCGGCGAGGCCGAGGGCGGCGAGATCTTCCCCAAGCGCATCTTCCATTCCGGATCGTAAAGTTGTGTTGACGGCCTTCTCAACCGCGGTAATTTGATACTCAGACATGTGGCGGAGGCAGGACACCAGTGGGACTCAGTACGCAAGATAAAATCCTGATCGAAACCCGGATCAGTAATGAGGGACCATCCGCCGTGGTGGCTTATCTGCTGTGGTTCTTCCTCGGCATCGTCTCGGCGCATCGTTTCTACCTCGGTCGCCCCGGGAGCGCCGTGCTTCAGATTTTGACCTACTTCATCGTGGTTGGCTTTATTTGGTTACTGATCGATGCGTTCCTGATTCCTGGAATGGTGCGCTCCAAGCAGGATCAGATACGTCAGAGGCTTATGACGATGGCATTGGCAGGCTGACCTCATCATACTAGCCACACTGGCGTTTTCGTGTATGGTGCGCGCGCGTTGCGGACCCGTGGTCCGCGCGATCCGCTGCTATTCGACCGCGCTGGACGACATCCCGGCCCGGCCGATCGGCGGAACCGGCGAGCCCCGCAAAATGGCGGCCCGCCCTTCACTATCGAAACCCGGAAAGGATACCCGATGTCGATTACTGCCGAGCGCAAGCAGGCGCTCATCACCGAATATGCCACCAAGCCGGGCGATACCGGTTCGGCGGAAGTGCAGGTTGCGATCCTCACCGAGCGCATCTCCAACCTCACCGGCCATTTCAAGAGCCACGCGAAGGACAACCATTCCCGTCGCGGTCTGCTCAAGATGGTGTCCGCGCGTCGCGGCCTCCTCGACTATCTCAAGAAGACCGAGGAATCCCGCTACAAGTCCCTGATCCAGCGGCTGGGCATCCGCCGCTGAGGCTGAACGCGAGGCTCGCATCCCAGCGGTGCGGGCCTCGTCCTCTATCAAGACGGCGCGAGGCGGATGGTCCGCTGCGCCGAAGCCCTTGCCGATCCGGCGCAACCGCCTGATCGGCACGAAAGGGCTCTCGATTCGACAAGCTGAAGCAGGTTCTCGCCGCCGCTGCGCAAAGAGACCGGCTTCGAGCCCGCAAGAGCGGCGGGCATGGGGTTCGCCGCGTCCGACAGAAGCGGCGGCCATGGCAGGATCGCCGGAGGCTTCTCCTCGTTCGAGGAGCCTCCGGCCGTCTTGCCCATGGCCGTCCTTCGGAAAGCCAGAGATACATATGTTCGACATTCACCGCGAGGAACTCGACTGGGGCGGGCGCACGCTCACCCTCGAGACCGGCCGGATGGCCCGCCAGGCCGATGGCGCCGTGCTCGCCAGCTACGGCGACACCACCGTGCTCGCCACCGCCGTTTCGGCCAAGTCGCCGAAGCCGGGCCAGGACTTCTTCCCGCTCACCGTCAACTACCAGGAAAAGGCCTATGCGGCCGGTCGCATTCCCGGCGGCTACTTCAAGCGCGAAGGCCGTCCGAGCGAGAAGGAGACCCTGGTCTCCCGCCTGATCGACCGCCCGATCCGCCCGCTCTTCGCCGACGGCTACAAGAACGACACCCAGGTCGTCATCACCGTGCTTTCGCACGATCTGGAGAACGACCCCGACGTGGTGTCGATGGTCGCGGCTTCCGCGGCGCTCACCCTGTCCGGCGTGCCGTTCATGGGCCCGATCGGCGGCGCCCGCGTCGGCTTCATCGACAATGAATACGTGCTGAACCCGACCACCGACGAATTGAAGGAATCGGCTCTCGACCTCGTGGTCGCCGGCACCGCCGACGCCGTGCTGATGGTCGAATCCGAAGCCAAGGAACTGGCCGAGGAAGTCATGCTCGGCGCGGTGATGTTCGGCCACCGGCACTTCCAGCCGGTGATCGACGCCATCATCCGCCTCGCCGAGAAGGCCGCCAAGGAGCCGCGCGACTTCGCCGCTCCCGACCATTCGGCGCTGGAAGCCGAGCTGCGCGGCCTGATCGAGGACGAGCTGCGCTCGGCCTACAAGATCGCCCGCAAGCAGGACCGCTACGAGGCGGTCGGCGCCGCCAAGTCCAAGGCGAAGGCGCATTACGCCGCCCTCGCCGCCGAGGGCAAGGACGTGCCGGACGCCCAGGTCCTCTCCGAGGTGCTGAAGGAGCTCGAAGCCAAGATCGTGCGCTGGACCATCCTCGACGAGGGCGTGCGCATCGACGGCCGCGACACCAGGACCGTTCGTCCGATCGTCGCCGAAGCCAGCGTGCTGCCGCGCGCCCACGGCTCGGCGCTGTTCACCCGCGGCGAGACGCAGGCCCTGGTGGTCGCGACCCTCGGCACCGGCGAGGACGAGCAGTTCATCGACAGCCTGGAAGGCACCTACAAGGAGCGCTTCCTGCTGCACTACAACTTCCCGCCCTTCTCGGTCGGCGAGACCGGCCGCATGGGCTCGCCCGGCCGCCGCGAGATCGGCCACGGCAAGCTCGCCTGGCGCGCCATCCGCCCGATCCTGCCGCCCGCGCACGAGTTCCCCTACACGCTGCGCGCGGTGTCGGAGATCCTCGAGTCGAACGGCTCGTCCTCCATGGCCACGGTCTGCGGCACCTCGCTCGCCCTGATGGATGCCGGCGTGCCGCTGCGCCGTCCGGTGGCGGGCATCGCCATGGGCCTGATCCTGGAAGGCGAGAAATTCGCCGTGCTCACCGACATCCTCGGCGACGAGGATCATCTCGGCGACATGGACTTCAAGGTGGCCGGCACCGACAAGGGCGTCACCGCCCTGCAGATGGACATCAAGATCGCCGGCATCACCGAGGAGATCATGAAGGTCGCCCTCGGCCAGGCGAAGGATGGCCGCCTGCACATTCTCGGCGAGATGGGCAAGGCGCTGACCGGCGCCCGCGCCGAGCTCGGCGAGCATGCCCCGCGCATCGAGGTGATCCAGATCCCGGTCGACAAGATCCGCGAAGTGATCGGCTCGGGCGGCAAGGTCATCCGCGAGATCGTCGAGAAGACCGGCGCCAAGATCAATATCGAGGACGACGGCACCGTGAAGGTGGCCTCGGCGTCCGGCGATTCGATCAAGGCGGCGCTGAACTGGATCAAGTCGATCGCTTCCGAGCCGGAAGTCGGCCAGATCTATGAAGGCACCGTGGTGAAGGTGGTCGATTTCGGCGCCTTCGTGAACTTCTTCGGCGCCAAGGACGGCCTCGTGCACATCTCGCAGCTCACCCGCGAGCGTGTCGGCAAGACCTCCGACGTCGTCAAGGAAGGCGACAAGGTGAAGGTTAAGCTGCTCGGCTTCGACGAGCGCGGCAAGACCCGCCTGTCGATGAAGGTCGTCGACCAGGCGACCGGCGAGGACCTCGAGGCGAAGAAGTCCGACGACGACGAGGCCGGCGCCGCCGAGTGATCGGCTGCACGCCTCATGTTCAGAGCGGGGCGCCTTCGGGCGCCCCGCTTCGTTTGCGGGATGTGGATATCCAGTTCCGCGAGGTGCGGTGCGGCGCCTTACGCGAAGGTCGCGAACGCTTCCGCGATCTCCGCGCGTGAAAACCCCGCCTTGAGCGCGAGGATCAGCAGCAGCCGCGCCTTCAGCGCCGGCAGCAGCCCGGCGGGGATCGCGCCGCGCGCGATCAGGTCGATCTCGGAGCCGGGATAGCCATAGGTGCGCTCGAAGACCGGGCCGCCGAGCGTCCGGCTCGCCAGCACCACCGGCATGAGCGCCGCCAGCTCGCCGACGCCCGGCGCCATCGCGCCCGGAACATGGCCGGCGCCGGCGCCCTCGATCACCGCCCCGGCATAGCCGAGGCCGGCGAGCGCCGGCAGCAGCCTGCCGTCGTCGCCCATGCCGATCCTGATCAGCGCCACTGCCGGCAGCTCGCCGAGCGGCGCCCCCAGTGCCCGTACCGACAGCGTCTCCACGCGGGTGAAGAAGCGCGCGCGTCCCTCGGCGACGAGGCCGAGCGGGCCGCCATTGTCGGAGACGAAGGCCGAGGTGAGCGCGGTATGCGCCTTGCGAACGTAGCGGGCGGCATGGATCTCGTCGTTCAGCACCACCAGCGTGCCGAGCCCGCGCGCCTCCGCGCTCGCCGCGACGATGGCGCCGGCCAGCAGGTTGGCCGGCCCGTCGGCGCCCGGCTGCTGCGGTCCGCGCATGGCGCCGATCACCACCACCGGGTGGGCGTCGCGCACCATGAGGTCGAGCGCGAAGGCGGTCTCCTCGATGGTGTCGGTGCCCTGGATCACCAGGGCGCCGTCGAACCCTTCCGCGAAGGCGGCGCTTATGTCGGCGGCGACCGCCGCGATATTGGAAAGCGTGAGCGAGGAACTGCCAACCCGGAACGGCGAGCGCGCCTCGATATCCGCCACCTCGCCCAATCCCGGCACCGCTGCCACCAGATCGGCGGCGCCGAGCGTCGGGGCGATGCCGCCACCGGGCGAGGCGGTCATGGTGATGGTGCCGCCAAGCGACAGGGCGAGCAGGCGGGGACGTCGGGGGGCGTGGGACATGGCGGTTCCGGCAGGCGCGGGAGGTATATCCACCTATAACGGCCAGCCGCCGCGCTGTCGCCCGCCAGTCATCGCCTCACGCCGCGAGCATATCCGCTCTCTCCCCCAGTGGAGAGAGAGAGGCCTTCGACGCTTCCCGATGTCGTCACCCCTCACCCGGCCGCTATGCGGCCGGCCTCTCCCCATGGGGAGAGGCAAAGTCAAGCGGGCCTCACCTCACACCACCGGCAGATGCGCCGCGCGGCTATCGTCCGGCGCCTCGTCGCGCTCCTGCAGGCCATAGTCGCGCAGCACGCTCGCCACCCGCAGCCGGTAGTCGCGGAACACGCCGCCGTGCCCGTCCGTGCCGCGCCCCTTGCCCTGCGCGGCGCGATGCGAGGGTAGGCAGCGCCAGGCGCGCACCGCCTCCTCGTCGCGCCAGATGGAGAGCGAGAGCAGCTTGCCCGGCTCCGTGAGGCTCTCGAACCGCTCCACCGAGATGAAGCCGTCGCGCCCGTCGAGATCGGCGCGCAGCGCGGCGGCAAGGTCGAGATAGTGCTGGCGCTCGCCCTCGGCCGGCCAGACCTCGAAGATGACGGCGATCATGTACCGGCCTCCTTCGGAGCGCGGGGCGAGCCCCGCCCGCTCATTCCGCCGCGACGGCGACCGTCGCCGGCAGCGGATTCGGCCCCCCGGTCGCCCAGTCGAGCAGTTCCACCGTATGCACGGCGGGAATGGACGTGCCGCCGCCGATCTGGGTGAGGCAGCCGATATTGCCGGCGGCGATCACCTGCGGCTGGGTGCGCTCGATATTGGCGATCTTGCGGTCGCGCAGTTTTCCGGCGATCTCCGGCTGGAGAATATTATACGTGCCGGCCGAGCCGCAGCACAGATGCCCCTCGGCCGGCTCCAGGACCTGGAAGCCGACACGCTGCAGCAATTCCTTCGGTGCGGTCTTCACCTTCTGCCCGTGTTGCAGCGAGCAGGCCGAGTGATAGGCGACGCGCAGGCCGGCATCGATCACCGGCACCGGAAGCTCGCGCTCGACCAGGAACTCGCTGATGTCCCTGGCCAACGCCGACACCTTCGCCGCCTTCTCGGCATAGGCCGGCTCCAGCCTCAGCATATGGCCGTAATCCTTGATCGTGGTGCCGCAGCCCGAGGTGGTGACGATGATCGCGTCCAGCCCCTCGCCCGCGATCTCGCGCCACCAGGCGTCGACATTGGCGCGGGCATTGGCGAGCGCCGGCTCCTCCTTGCCCATGTGATGGGTCAGCGAGCCGCAGCAGCCGCCGCCGACGGGGCGGACGATCTCCACCCCCATGCGGGTGAGCAGGCGGATGGCGGCATCGTCGATCTCCGGCCGCAGCACCGGCTGGGCACAGCCGTCCAGCAATGCGACGCGGGCACGGCGCGGCCCCTCGGGCGTGAAGCGCCGCTGGCCCTCGCTGGCCGAGCGGGTCGCGGGGCGGGCGGGGGCGAGCTTCAGCATGGCGCCGATCGGGGCGAGGCCGGGCAGCTTCTCGAACAGGCCGGCAAAGGGCCGCGCCAGCATGGCGCCGCCGATGGCGAGACGAAACAGCTCGCGATTCGGCAGCACGATGGCGAGAAGGGCACGGGTGAGCCGGTCGGCGAGCGGCCGCTTGTAGGTCGCCTCGATATGGTCGCGCGCATGGTCGACCAGGTGCATGTAATGCACGCCCGACGGGCAGGTGGTCATGCAGGACAGGCAGGACAGGCAGCGGTCGACATGCTTGGCGACCTCGGCGGTGGCCGGCCGCTCGTTCTCCAGCATGTCCTTGATCAGGTAAATGCGGCCGCGCGGTGAATCGAGCTCGTCGCCCAGCAGCACATAGGTCGGGCAGGTGGCGGTGCAGAAGCCGCAATGCACGCACGCGCGCAGGATCTGTTCGGAGCGGGCGACCTGCGGATCGGCGAGCTGGGCGAGCGAGAAATGGGTCTGCATGGTCCTCACACTCCCGCATACATGCGGCCGGGGCTGAGCACCCGGCTCGGGTCGAAACCGTCCTTCATCCGCTTCACCAGCGCCCCGGTCACCGCATCGAGCGGCTGGAACACATCGGTCCCGGCGCGGGTCGCGACATCGGCGCGGATCAGCGTCGCGTGACCGCCGGCGGCGGCGAGCGCGCCGCGCACGAGATCGGCGCGCGGATCGGCGCCCGGCATCTCGATCCAGATGAGCCCGCCGGCCCAGTCGTAGAAGCAGGCGGCGCCGACCGCGCGCATGGCCGCGCCGACGGCCGCGGCCTGCATCGGCGCGGTGGAGACGCGCCATACCGCGCGGGCAAGGTCGCCGGCGAACGGCTCGACATCGCGCAGCGCCTCCCACAGCGCGGTCGACTCCGCCTCCGCCAGCGCGGCGAGCGTGCCGAAGCCGGCGAGCAGCGCTTCCAGCTTGGCGCGGCGATGCCGGATCGAGGGCGGCACGCCCTCCAGCCGCAGCGCCGTCACCGAGGTGCCGGTGCCGGCCAGCGCCGGGATCCCGGCCGCGACGTCGGCCGGCACATGGGCAGCGCCGGAAACGTCGTAATAGGAGCCGACCGCCGCGCTCATCGCCTTGGCGGCGGCCGCGTCGTCGAGGCCGAGGATCAGCAGCGTCTCCAGCGTTTCCGGGCGCGGCAGGATCTTGATGGTGAACTCGGTGAAGGCAGCGAGCGTGCCGTAGGAGCCCGACAATCCGCGCGGCAGGTCGTAGCCGGTGACGTTCTTCACCACCCGCCCGCCGGCCTTGAAGGCTTCGCCGCGGCCGGAGACCGCGCGCAGCCCGAGCGCATGGTCGCGCGCGGCGCCGGCGGAGGGACGGCGCGGGCCGGCGAGATTGGTGGCCATCAGCCCGCCCAGCGTGCCCTGCCCCTTCGGCCGGCCGAAGAGCGGGCCGTAATCCATCGGCTCGAAGGCCATCATCTGGCTGGAGGCGGCGATCAGCGCCGCGATGTCAGCGACCGGCGTGCCGGCCCTGGCGCTCAGCACCAGCTCGGCCGGCTCGTACAGCGTCACGCCGGTCAGCGCCGAGAGGTCCAGCGTGGCGTCGGTCTGGATATGGCGGCCGAGCTCCTTCTTGGAGCCGGTGCCGGCGACGTCGAGGGTGCGATTTTCCGACACCGCCCAGCGGACGGTCTCGACGAGCTCGGCTTCGTCACGCGGGCACAGGCGATCGGCGGTCGACGCGGTCATGGCCATTCACTCGAAGGACAGGGCGGCAAGGCGCGCCGCATGTCGGTTGTGCTCGGCGATCGCCGCCGGCAGGTCGATGGTGACGATCTCGCCGCGCGCGACCACCGGCTCACCATGCACCACGGTCCAGGCAGCGCGGTGCGGGCCGGTGAACACCGTGGCGGCGACCGGGTCGGACAGGCCGCCGGCAAAGGCGAGGTCGTCGAGGCGGAAGGCGGTGAAGTCGGCACATTTGCCGGGCGCGAGCGAGCCGATATCCTCGCGCCCCAGCACGGAGGCGCCGCCCAGCGTGGCGAGCTCCAGCGCCTCGCGGGCGGTCATCCATTCATGGTCGCGCGCGGGATCGGAGGTGGAGAGCGCGGTGTCCGGCCCCTCGGGCGGGCGCAGGCTGATCTGCAGCCGCGCCAGCAGCATCGCCTGGCGCGCCTCGCCGAGCATGTGGTTGCCGTCATTGCTGGCCGAGCCGTCGACGCCGAGCCCGACCTTCACGCCGGCGCGCCCGTAGGCCTTCACCGGCGCGATGCCGGAGGCGAGGCGCATGTTCGAGCACGGGCAATGGCACACGCCGACTCCCGCACCGGCAAAGCAGCCGATCTCATGCGCGTTCACATGCACGGCATGGGCGAACCAGACATCGTCGCCCAGCCAGCCGAGTTCCTCCATATAGGCGACCGGCCGCTTGCCGAAGCGCTCCAGCGTGTAGCGCTCCTCGTCGATGGTCTCGGCGAGATGGGTATGCAGGCGCACGCCGTGGCGGCGGGCCAGCGCCGCGCTGTCGCGCATCAGCTCCGGCGAGACCGAGAACGGCGAGCATGGAGCGAGCGCGATCTGCAGCATCGCGCCGGGCCTGGCGTCGTGATAGGCGCCGATCACCCGCTCGCTATCGGCGAGGATGTCGTCCTCGTCCTCGACGCAACTGTCCGGCGGCAGGCCGCCGCGCGACTGCCCGAGCGACATCGAGCCGCGCGAGACCATGAAGCGCAGGCCGATCTCGCGCGCGGCGGCGATCTGGTCGTCGACCTTGCAGCCGTTGCGGAATACGTAGGCGTGGTCGAAGGCGGTGGTGCAGCCCGACAGCGCCAGCTCGGCGAGCCCGACCAGCGTCGCGGTGCGCGAGGCCTCCGGCGTGCGGGCGCCCCAGATGCGGTAATGCGCCTTCAGCCAGCGGAACAGGTTGGTGTTCTGCGCCGCCGGCAGGTTGCGGGTCAGCGTCTGGTCGAGATGGTGGTGGCAATTGACGAGGCCGGGCAGCACCACATGGCCGGACAGGTCGATCACCCGGTCGGCGGCAGCGGGCAGCGCCTCGGCTGGCCCCACCGCCTCGATCATGCCGTCGCGCGCGAACAGGCCGCCGCCGGGGATTTCCCGGCGCGTCCCGTCCATGGTGACAAGGACATTGGCGTTCTTGGCGAGCAGGGTGGCCATATCTGCCTCGGATACCCGGCCTCAGAAGCGCGGAATGTCGGGAAATGGCACCTGGCCGCGGCTGACATGCATGCGCCCGAGCTCGGCGCAGCGGTGCAGCTGCGGGAACATCTTGCCGGGATTGAGCAGCGAACCGGGATCGAAGGCGCATTTCAGCCGCTGCTGGTGCGCGAGATCGACCTCGTTGAACATCGAGCCCATCAGGTCGCGCTTCTCGACGCCGACGCCGTGCTCGCCGGTGAGCACGCCGCCGACCTCGACGCAGAGCAGGAGGATGTCGCGGCCGAAGGCCTCGGCGCGTTCGAGCTCGCCCGGCTTGTTGGCATCGTAGAGGATCAGCGGGTGCAGGTTGCCGTCGCCGGCATGGAAGACGTTGGCGCAGGCGAGGCCGTATTTTTCCGACATCGCGGTCATGCCGGCCAGCACGCGCGGCAGCTCCTTGCGCGGAATGGTGCCGTCCATGCAGTAGTAATCCGGCGAGATGCGCCCCACCGCCGGGAACGCCGCCTTGCGCCCGGCCCAGAAGGCCATGCGCTCCTCCTCGCTGGTGGAGGCGCGCAGCGTCATGCAGCCGAGCCCGGAGGCGATGGCGGCGACGCGCTCGATCAGGTGGTTCACCTCGGCTTCCGGCCCGTCCAGCTCGACGATCAGCAGCGCCTCGACGTCGAGGGGATAGCCGACCTTGACGAAGGCCTCGGCGGCCTCGATGGCGAGCTTGTCCATCATCTCCATGCCGCCGGGAATGATGCCAGCGGCGATGATGGCGGCGACGCATTCGCCCGCCGCCTCGGAGGACGGGAAGCCGACCAGCACCGCCCGCGCGGTCTCCGGCTTCTTCAGGATGCGCACGGTGACTTCCGTGACCACCCCGAGCAGCCCTTCCGAGCCGACGATGAGGCCGAGCAGGTCGAGCCCGCCGGAATCGAGATGCCGGCCGCCGAGCCGCATCACCTCGCCGGTGATCAGCACCATCTCGACGCCGAGCACGTTGTTGGTGGTGAGGCCGTATTTCAGGCAATGCACGCCGCCGGAATTCTCCGCCACATTGCCGCCGATGGTGCAGGCGATCTGCGAGGAGGGATCGGGCGCATAGTAGAAGCCGTTATGCACCACCGCATTGGTGATGCCGAGATTGGTCACGCCGGGCTGGGCGGTCACGGTGCGGTTGTCGAAATCGATGTCGAGGATGCGGTTGAACTTGCCCATGCCGAGCAGGATCGCGTCCTCCAGCGGCAGCGCGCCGCCGGACAGCGAGGTGCCCGCCCCGCGCGGCACCACCCGGATGCCGTTGGCGTGGCAATAGGCCAGCACGCGGGAGACCTGCGCCGTCGTCGAGGGCAGCACCACGGCGAGGGGGAGCTGGCGATAGGCGGTCAGCCCGTCGCTCTCATAGGGGCGCATCTCGATCTCGGTGTCGATGACGCCCTCGCCGGGAACGATGGCGCGCAGATCGGCGATGATCCGCCCGCGCCGCGCCAGCACGCCGGCATCCGGCGCCGGCATGACGAGGCCGACATGATCGAACGTCGCGTGATCGGCCGACAGCTGGCCACTCATGGCGCTCCTCCCCTTCGGTCATTCGACCCATTCTAGGGAAAGCAATGCACCGGCTCTGGTAAAAAATCTAGACCACCGGTTCTAGTTTGTTGGTCGAGCCCGTGTCTGTCGGTCGAGCCCGTGTCTGTCGGTCGAGCCCGTGTTTGCCGGTCGACCCGTGGCCTGTCCGATCCGGCGGGCGGCTTTCGCCGCGCCCCTTGCGGCAGATCAAGGCGGTGATCACCTCTATGGGTGGACAAGGAAGAGGGTGCGCCGCGCCCGCCGACAAGGAGATCGTCCATGAGCACGTCCACCAGCACGGCGACGCGGCCCTCCGCCGCCGGCGTCGATGCGATCGCCCTGAAGCGCGTCCGGCTCAACCTCGCCCGCTCGAAGGATTTTCCGGAGGGCAGCGGCCGCCACGGTTACGAATTCGTCGCCCCGCTGGATGCCTACGGCCATATCGACCTGGAAGCGTGGCGCACCACGCGCGCGGCGTGCACCGTGCATCGATTCTGGGGTTCCGATGCGCCGGAGGACGGCATGCTGGTGCACCGGGCCGGCGGCGCAAGCGGCGCCACCTGGGTGTTCGACTATGACAAGGGCGATGTCGACGACGACGAGGCCGGCTACCGCTTCGCCGACCACGCCTTCGCACCCGGCGAATATGTCTCGCTGCGCGACGAGAGCGGCGACATGCACACGTTCAAGGTGGTGTCGGTCGAGCTCAATTAGGCGCCCGGCTCGCCGAGAGCGGCACGCTCGCCGGCGGCGCCGAGGCGGTCTCGGTGGCGAATGACGGCACGGCTGGCGGGGCGGCGGCGACCGGCGCCGCCGGACGGGTCGTCGGCTTCGGCCGCACCGGGCGTGCCGGGCGCTCGATCATCGAGATCACCCGCTCGTGCAGTTCGGCCAGCTTGTCGATGTTGAAGTGACCGACATTGCTCATGCCCGCCATGTTCACGTTCTGGACCTTCGGCCCGGACACCGGCTTGCCCGACCCCGCGCCCTGATAGAAATTCACCACCCGGCCGATCGCCGCCGAGGCGGTGGTCGGCGTCACCGGGTCGAAGGTGACGACGAGGGGAACCGGCACGCCGCTGCCGCTGACCCGGTTGCCCATGTAGACCGCCGCATCGGCGCCGAGCGAATGGCCGATGATGATCACCGGCGAGGGGCGCCGCCTGCCGGCGCTGGCCTCCGCCACCGCGGCAGTGGAGAGCGCCTGCCAGTCGGAATAGGAATGCACGCTGGCCTTGATGCCGCGTTCGTTCAGCTTGGTGGCGAGGTCGTCCATGCCCAGCGAGAAGATATTGGCCAGCCCGCGCAGCAGGTAGACACGCGGCTTGACATTGGTCTGGGCGTCGGCGGGAGACGAGATGACGAGAGCCAGGATAGCGACAGCGCACAGGCCCCAGATACGCGCAAGCACCGTCATGTTCCGATTCCCGAACCCGCCCACCAACGTTCATGCATCCGCCACAATCGACAATGCAACCGAATTCTTAAACGCATCGGCATTGCCCGCCCGTTAACGTCGCTGCGCTATATTTTCACACGTTTCCAGCGCGTTTCGAACGCAGCGTAACCGCCAACGGCCTTGCCTTGCCTCAGTCTCCGTGCAACCGCTTCGACCGGCTAAAAGTTCCGCAAGCGTCGCGCCGCGAACCTTAGGAGACGTGCCGTGTCAATTCCCGCCGTGCCCGATCCCGACGCGCCCGCTGTCGGCATTGCCGATCCCGCGCCGCCGGCGGCGCAAGGGGTGGCGCGAGCGGCAGCGCCCGTCGGCTCGATGCCGTTCACGGACCATCCGCTGCGCGCCGGCGTGCTCGCGGAGCTGCATGCCCGCCCCTTCGTGCCGATCGCCACCCCGGCGCGGCTGCTGCACCTCGCCTTCCTGGTCGACCGCGAGCAGGCCAAGGCCGACCGCGACGCCTTCGCCACCCTGTGCGCGGCACGCGGCCAGCCGGCGCCCTCCCGGAAGGCCAAGCAGCACCGCGCCACGTTCGGTGGCGTCAACGTGCGCTGGGAGCGCCATGCCGAGTTCACCACCTATACCTGGGAGCTGCCGGCGGAGGACATCGTCGAGGGCGGCCTGCCCTTCCATCCCTCCTCGTCGAGCCTGATGGCGCCGCTGGCGCAGGTGCCGCAGCCCGGCCTGCTGCTGGTCGCCATCGACCTCAACCTCGTCACCGACACCGCCGACGCGCTGCCGCTCGAACGGCTGTTCGACCGCGCCAGCCTCGCGCGCTCCGATGTCGAGGACGGCTTCGCCGAGATCGCCACCGATTTCCAGCCGGACATATCCGGCTTCGTGCGCATCCTGGTGCGCGACCGCGGCATGACGGAGGATGCGGCCGGGGCGCTGGTGCAGCGGGTGCTGGAGGTCGAGACCTACCGCACCCTCGCCCTGCTCGGCCTGCCGGAGGCGAGGCGCATCGCCCCCACCGTCGCCCTCATCGAGGAGCGACTACGCGGCGTGACCAACGAGATGAAGAACACCGAAGGGCTCGCCGCCAACAACAAGCTGCTGGACGAGCTCACCTCGCTCGCCGCCGAGGTCGAGGCGGATGCCGCCGCCTCGCTGTTCCGCTTCGGTGCCAGCCGCGCCTATGACGAGATCGTCGGCCTGCGCCTGCGCACCATCGGCGAGCGGCCGATCGCCGGCTTTCCCACCTGGCAGCAATTCCTCGCCCGCCGCCTGCAGCCGGCGATGCGCACCTGCGAGACCACCGAGCAGCGCCAGGCCAACCTGTCGCTCAAGCTCACTAGCGCCGCCAACCTGTTGCGCACCCGCGTCGATGTCGAGCTCGAACAGCAGAATCGCGACCTGCTGAGCTCGATGAACAAGCGCGCGCGCATGCAGCTGCGCCTGCAGCAGACCGTCGAGGGCCTGTCGGTGGCGGCGATCTCCTATTACGTGATCAGCCTGCTGCACTATGCGCTGGAAGGCCTGCACGCGGCGGCGGAGCATGCCGGCCTGCACTATTCGGTCGGCCCGGCCACGGCGATCGCCGTACCCTTCGTGGTGCTGACCATCTGGATGGTGGTGCGGCGCATCCGCAAGGGCCATTTCGACGAGGTGTGAGCGGCGCATCATCGCCAACGGGGAGAAGCGCCCCCATCGGCCGTGATTCGCGCCGGCTCGATCCGCCTCGCCTATTGCGAGAAGCCGCCCGTCTGCGGCGCCGGGGCGCCGATCCACTGCGTCTGGCTGCTGGACGACGCCGAGGAGGAAGCGGCCGGCGTGGTGCCGGCCTGCGACGCGGCAGCGGGCGCCGGGGTTGCGGGCGCCGCGGGCGCCACCTGCACGCGGGTCGGCGCGGCGGCCGGCGTGCTCGCCTCGGCCGGCGCATCCGCCGCGGGAGCTGCCGCAGGCTTGGGCTGCACCGGCTTGGGCCTCGCCGTCGCCGTCGCGGCCGGCTTCGGCCTGGTCGTGCGCTTGGCCTCCGCCTCGCCGCTCTGCGAATCGAAGCCGACATAGACCACATAGCGCTCGAGCAGGCCGGGCGACGGCAGCTGGAAGGTCAGGTCGTCGGCGACCAGGCCGAAATCGACCTGCAGCACGCCCTGCCCGATCTCCACCGGCACCGCGTAGAGCTTGGTCCAGACCGGCCGCGGCGTCGGGCCTTCCTCGACCACGGCGACGCGCAGCGGCACGGTGACCTTGCCCGGCCCGCCCTTGGCGCCGAGCAGCACCCGGCCCTGGATGCCGACGCGCATGGTCATGTCGGGACGGGAAAACCGGCATTCGCGCGAGAAGGCGCCGAGCGTCGCCTGGTAGCGGATGCTGCCATCGGCCTTGTCGGTGACCTGCCAGGCGGCGGCGCCGGCGCGCACCTGCACGGTGGGGCACGAATAGTCGTCGGCATTGACGCCGGCGGTGGAATTGGCGCCCGAGGTGCCGGCGCCGTCGACAACGGTCTGCGTGGCGACGGAACTGGCCGGCGCGACGGCGACCGGGGCCGCGGCGGTGCGGGAGGAGGAGGACGCGGCCGCGCTCGGGGCGACGGTGGTGGTCTCCAGCTGCGAGCCGAGAAGCCCCTGGTCGCCGGCATTGCCGGCACCCATCGGCCCTTCGTTGCCGCCACCGCCGATGCCGGCACCGGCGCAACCCGCCAGCAGGAGGCCGAGCGCCGGCACCACAAGCAGGCCCCGCGCGCGAGCCGTCATCCGACCGACACCGAAAAGACCGTTACGCATAGGCACGTTCCCCCGTCCTTGCGGTGCGACGCAGGCCCCCCCGCGCGCTGATACGGCGCCGTTCGGGCCGCCTGCGCTCCTCCGCGTCATTCACCAATCCATAAGAGCGGCGGCTCTTATAGCAAAGCATCGCGGCGCAGGGGAACAGGCCTCGGGCGCAGATCACGCGCCTCAGCCTCCGTTCGACACGGCGCCGGCCGGCGTCGCCGCCCCGGCCGCCAGGCCCTCGGGCTTGCCGACCAGGCTGAACAGCAGCGCCGGGTTCTGGTTCAGCCGCGCGGCCACCCGCTTGACGTCGTCCAGCGTCACCGCCGCCACCAGCGCATTGCGCACGTCGATATAGTCGATGCCGAGATCGTCGATCTGGATCTGCAACAGCTGCGAGGCCACCTTGGCGGAGGAATCGAAGCGCAGCGCGAACGAGCCGATCAGGTAGCTCTTGGCGTCGGCGAGCTCCGCTTCGGTCGGCCCGTCGGTCAGCAGCTTCAGATACTCGGCGCGGATCAGCTCCACCGTCTCGCCGGCCCGCTCGTTCTTGGTGGCGGTGCCGCCGAGGATCAGCCCGGCATGGTCGAGCGAGGCCAGCTGGCTGTAGACCGAATAGGCGAGGCCGCGCTTCTCGCGCACTTCCTTGAACAGGCGCGAGGAGAAGGCCGAGCCGCCCAGCATGTGGTTCAGCACATAGGCGGGAATGAAATCGGGATCGCTGCGCTTCAGCCCGATGCCGCCGAACACCATCGAGGTCTGTGGCACGTCGAGCGGCTTCACCTCCACCGATCCGAGGCCCTGCGGCACCACGTCCGGCACCGGCGTCAGCTCGGCCTTGGCCGGCAGCGAGCCGAACATCTGGTCGAGCGCCGGGCCAAGCACTTCCGGCGTCACGTCGCCGACCACCGCGATCTTGAGATTGTCGCGCGCGATGGTGCGGCGGGCGAAGCCGGCGAGGTCGTCGCGGGTGATGGCGGGCACGCTCTCCAGCGTGCCGGCGAGCGGGCGGCCATAGGGATGGCCCGGAAAGGCGCGCGCCGACCAGGCGAGGCTGGCCTGCGTCGAGGGGTCGTTGGCGCGCCGGCGCAGGCTGGCGAGCTGGCCCTGGCGGATGCGCTCCACCGCCTCGGTGTCGAAGCGCGGCGCGGTCACCGCGAGCCGCATCAGCTCGAAGGCCGGGCCGATATTCTCCGACAGCGTGCGCAGCGAGCCGCCGACCATGTCGCGCGAGGCATCGAAGCGCAGCTCGATCGCCTTTTCCGCCATCCGGTCCTGGAAGGCGCGGGAATCGAGATTGCCGGCGCCCTCGTCGAGCAGCGACGCCATCAGGCTGGCGGTGCCGGGCTTGTCGGGCGCGTCCTGCGTGGCGCCGCCGAGAAAGGCGACCTCCATCGCCACCAGCGGCAGCGTGGTGTCGTGGACGAGCCAGGCCTCGATGCCCCCCGGACTGACCACCCGCTGGATGCGGGTGGTTTCGGACTGGGCCTGGGTCGGCGGGATCAGGGAGACGACGGCGGTCATGGCGAGCAAGCCTAAGGCAAGGGTACGGAGGGAGCGCGTGAGCCCGGCGCTCGGCGAGGCGCCACGGCGCCGATCGGCGCTCATGAGCGCTTCTCCGGCGCGGCGGATGCCGGGCCCGCCTGAGCGGGCACGACGGCCCGCGCCGGCAGCAGCTCGCTGGTCACCGCGCGCGAGGGGACGAGGTAGCGGCGCGCCACCGCCTTCACGTCCTCGGCGGTCACTTTCTTCACCGCGTCGGGCCAGGTCTTGACGTCCTCGACACTGGTGCCGGTGGCGAGCGCCGCGCCATAGATCCGCGCCAGCGTCGCCTGGTTGTCCTGGGCATAGACCGCCTCGGCGACCAGCCGGGTCTTGGCGCGCTCCAGCTCGCCGGCCTCGGGGCCGCCGGCGATGAAGTCGGCGACCGCCGCGTCCAGCGCCGCCTCCAGCTTCGCCATCTCGACATCCGGGCGCGGCGTGGCCGAGAGGCCGAAGCGGGTGTCGTCGAGCGCCGTGCTCTGGTACCAGGCGCCGGCGCCGGCGGCGAGGCCCTGCTCCACCACCAGCGAACGGTAGAGCCGGCCGGTCGAGCCGCCGCCGAGCACCTGCGCCAGCACGTCGAGCGCCACGCTCTCGCCGGGGTCGGTGCGGTAGGACGGCACCAGATAGGCGCGCGACAGGCTCGGCTGGCCGACGCGGGCATCCGCCAGCACCAGCCGGCGCTCGACGCGCGGGATCGGCTCCTTCGGCCGCACCCGCTCGGCGGTGTCGGCGCGGCGGGCAACCTTGCCATAGGTCTCCTGCGCCAGCTTCAGCACCGCCTCGGGCTCGACATCGCCGGCCACCACCAGGATGGCGTTGTTCGGCGTGTAGAAGCGCCGGTAGAAGGCGAGGGCGTCCTCGCGGTTGAGCTGGCGGATCTCGTCTTCCCAGCCGATGATCGGGTGGCCATAGGGATGGTTGGTGAACATCGCCGCCTGCGCGGCTTCCGAGAGCTGGCTGGCCGGGTCGTTGTCGGTGCGCATGCGGCGCTCTTCCAGCACCACGTCGCGCTCGGGCAGCACCACCTCGTCGGTGAGCACGAGGCCGGTCATGCGGTCGGCCTCGAAGCCCATCACGGTGGACAGGTGCTCCTTGGCGACGCGCTGGAAATAGGCGGTGTAGTCGGTGGAGGTGAAGGCGTTCTCCTGCCCGCCCAGCTTGCCCACCACCTGCGAGAACTCGCCGGCCGGATGGTTTTGCGTGCCCTTGAACATCAGGTGCTCGAGGAAATGGGCGATGCCGGACTTGCCGGGCTGCTCGTCGGCCGAGCCGACCCGGTACCACACCATGTGGGTGACCACCGGGGCGCGATGGTCGGGCACCACCACCACCTGCATGCCGTTGTCGAGCGTGTATTGCGCCACCTCGGCGGCCTCGGCCGGGCGGGGGGCGGCAAGGGTCGCCAGACCGGTGGCAACCCCGGTGGCGGCGGCGAGCAGCAGAGCGGGCATGAGTTTTCCAGTCGACATGTCGGTCACGGCATCCAGATGAGGCATATGGGGGTGCCGCGCCACGCGCGCACCCTAAGGCACCGCCTGCGGCGCCAGGCGACGGGCGGCGTCAGCGCCTCGAAGAGAAGCGCCTTCGGGGAAGGCGCCTCTAGGAAAGGCGAGAGCACCTCGAAGGGCCAAGGTGCCACATAACCGACGCCGCGGGGGCGCCGCCGGATCAATCCCGTGTGAGCACGCCGAAAAGTCCCGGCGCGCCCGGCGGCGATGCGCCCGGCGCGAGCCTGCAGGCTGCGGCGCGCTCAGTTGCGGTCCTTGTTCTTCTGGGTGCGGTCGAACCAGCTGAGCGGGTTCCAGGCCTTGTCCTCCACGCGCTCGGACACCACGCCATAGGCGGCGCCGGGAGCCGGGGTCTGGAAGCCGGGCGGCGGCTGGGTCAGCGAATCGCGATCCGGCTCGCCGGCGAACACCATCGGCTTCTGCTCGGTCTTCGAGCCCCAGCCGAAGAATTCGAGGCCCTTGGGACGCAGCCAGTCGTCGCGCGCGGCGGCATTAGCGCCGACCGCCTGGTGGTTCGAAGTGGTGTTCGAGCGGTTGGCGGCCATCTCGGCCGGACCCAGCGCCCGCGTCTGGGCGTTGTCATTGGTGAAGATCTTGGTCTTCTTGGCCTGGGCCTCGGCCGCCTTGCGCTTCTGGTCGTCGTAATCCTTCGGCCAGGCCGGGTTCTGGGTGATGGCGGCGCTGTCGCGCGGCGGCGGCAGCACGTCGCCCGACGGCGGCACCACGATGGGCGCGCGCTCGCGATAATCGATGTCCGGCGGCGGCGCCGCGACAAGCCCGAGAGAGGTCAGCATCTGCTCGGTGAAATTGTCTTCCTGTGCGGAAGCCGGGCCGGCGGCCAGCATCACCAGCGCCGAAAGGCCGGCCGCGAGGGCGGCGACCATGAGCCGGGACGCGCGCCATGCGCGGGTCGATATCGTGATGCGCGGATTCGTCATGCGGTCGTCTCCTGCCGGCCCCGCCTATGCTCCCGAGAAACGTGGTTCGGGACCTGACGCAGGGACTCGGCTGCAGTTTTCACCTCAGGACGGCGTTTTTACGGCGCCGCCGAAAAATGAATCATACAAAAGCAGCCCGACCCCGGCAACGATGGCGACGTCCGACAGGTTGAACACGTACCAGTAGAAGCCGAAGGCGTGCAGCGAGACGAAGTCGAACACCGCGCCATAGGCGAGGCGGTCGATGGCGTTGCCGAGCGCGCCGCCGATCAGCAGGCCGAGCGCGATCGCCTCGATGCGCCGCTCGGTGCGCGCCAGCCAGAACCAGAACAGCACCGCGGCGGCGAGCTTCAGCCCGCCCAGCAGCCACCAGCCGTCCACCTCGCCGGCGAACATGCCGTAGCTGATGCCGGTGTTCCAGGCGCGCACCAGATCGAGGAACGGCGCGATCGTCACCTTGCCGCTGTCGCCGAAATCGACGCCGTGCAGCACCGCGAGCTTGCTCGCCTGGTCGACGGCGAGCGCGGCCAGCGCATAGGCGCCGCCGAGCCGGGTGAGCGGACCGGAGAGGCGCAGCTTCATTCGGCCGCTCGCCGGGCGCCGGCGCGCTCGCGCAGGGCCTGCGCATCGCGCGGGGTCACGTCCGGGAAGTCGGGGTCGGTGCCAACCAGCGGCGAGATCTTCCAGGAGCGGGCGCATTTATGCCCTTCCGCCCGCGCCGGCACCACGCTCACGCCCGGCACGTCGTCGAGCCGGAAGGCCTCCTTCGGCCCCTCGTCCGGCATCAGGTGCGCGTCGGAGGTGATGCACACTTCCGCGAGGTCGACCGCGCTCACCGCCGCGAACAGCGCCGGATCCGACACATGGATCACCGGCGCCGCCTCCAGGCTGGAGCCGATGCGCTTGGCGGCGCGCTCCACCTCCAGCGCGCCGAGCACCACCCGGCGCACCAGGCGGATCTTGCGCCACTCGTCGGCCAGCGTCTCGTCGCGCCACTTGGCCGGGGTGTCGGGGAAGGTCTCCAGATGCACCGAGCCGTCCTGCGAGGGGAACCGGGCGAGCCAGGTCTCCTCCGCCGTGAAGGGCAGGATCGGCGCCAGCCAGATCACCAGCCGCTGGAACACCTCGTCGAGCACGGTCAGGCAGGCGCGGCGCGTCACCGAGGAGATCGGGTCGCAATAGAGCGCGTCCTTGCGCACGTCGAAATAGAAGGCCGACAGCTCGGCGGTCATGAACTGGGTCAGCGCCGCGTTCACCCGCTTGAAGTCGAAGCCGGCGTAGGATTCGCGCACCACCTTGTCGAGCTCGTGCAGCCGGTGCAGCACCATGCGCTCCAGCGCCGGCATGTCGGCATAGGCGACGCGCTCGCTCTCGCGGTAATGGTGCAGCGAGCCGAGCAGCCAGCGCAGCGTGTTGCGCAGCTTGCGATAGGTCTCGACCGTGGTCTTGAGGATTTCCGGCCCGATGCGCAGGTCGTCGGAATAGTCGGAGGCGCAGACCCACAGGCGCAGGATATCGGCGCCGGAGGACTTGATCACCTCCTGCGGGGCGACGACGTTGCCGATCGACTTCGACATCTTGCGGCCCTGCTCGTCGAGCACGAAGCCGTGGGTCAGCACCACGTCGTAGGGCGGGCGGCCGCGGGTGCCGCAGCTCTCCAGCAGCGAGGAGTGGAACCAGCCGCGATGCTGGTCCGAGCCCTCGAGATACATCACCCGGTCCGGCCCGCCCGAGAAGGCGCGGTCGACCTTCAGGTCCTCGCGCACCTCCAGCGTGAAGGCGTGGGTCGAGCCCGAGTCGAACCAGACGTCGAGGATGTCCTCGACCTTGTGCCATTCATTGGCGCTGTAGTCGGTGCCGAGGAAGCGCTGCGCCGCGCCCTCCTTGTACCAGGCGTCGGCGCCCTCGGCGGCGAAGGCATCGGCGATGCGCTGGTTCACCTTGTCGTCGCGCAGGATCTCGACGGTGCCGTCGCCCTTGTCCTTCACGAACACGGCGATCGGCACGCCCCAGGCGCGCTGGCGCGACACCACCCAGTCCGGGCGGTTCTCGATCATGCCGTTGATGCGGTTCTGGCCCGAGGCCGGCACCCAGTCGACGCCGGCGATGCCGCCGAGCGCCCGCGCCCGCAGCGTGTCGCCCTCGGTCGAGGAGCCGTCCGCCGCCGCGATGTCCTTGTCCATCGCGATGAACCATTGCGGCGTGTTGCGGAAGATCACCGGCGCCTTGGAGCGCCAGCTGTGCGGGTACTGATGCCTCAGCCGCCCGCGCGCGATGATCTTTCCCGCCGCCGCCAGCGCCTTGATGACGGCATCGTTGGCGTCGCCGTCCTTGCCCTTGTCGTCCATCACCCGACGGCCGGCGAACAGCGGCACATGCTCGTAATAGCGCCCGTCGGGACCGACCGTGTGCGGCACCTCGCCGAGGCGGGCCGACATGAACAGGTTGAAGTCGTCGGCGCCGTGGCCGGGCGCCATGTGGACGAAGCCGGTGCCGGTATCGTCGGTGACGAAGTCGCCGGCCACCACCGGAACCGGGAAGTTGAAATAGCCCTTGCCGCCCTCGATGCCGGCAAAGGGATGCGCGCAGACCAGATGCGTCGGGTCGACCTCGCGGCGGCGCTCGTAGGCGGTGACGCGGGCGGCCCTGAACACGTCGCCGGCCAGGTTGTCGGCCAGGATGAAATGCTCGCCGACCTTGGCCCAGTTGTCGGGGGCGGCCTCGGTCACCTCGTAGACGGCATAGGTCACGTCCTTGGAGAAGGCGATGGCGCGGTTGCCGGGGATGGTCCAGGGCGTCGTCGTCCAGATGACGATCGAGGCGCCCTCGTAGGAGGGGAACAGGTGGATGTCGTCCGCCTTGTCCGGCGCCTGGAGGCCGGCCGGGGCGCTGCCGACCGGGGTCACCCGCTCGCGATAGCCGGTGACCGGGAATTTCACATAGATCGTCGTCGACTGGTGGTCGTGATACTCGACCTCCGCCTCGGCGAGCGCGGTGCGCTCCACCACCGACCACATCACCGGCTTGGAGCCGCGATAGAGCAGGCCGTTGCCGGCGAACTTCATGATCTCGCGGGCGATCTGCGCCTCGGCGTCGAAGCTCATCGTCACATAGGGATGCGACCAGTCGCCGCCGACGCCGAGCCGCTTGAACTCCTCGCGCTGGACGTCGATCCAGCCCTGCGCGAAGGCGCGGCATTCCTGGCGGAACTCGACGACCGGCACCTCGTCCTTGTTGAGGCCCTTGGCGCGGTACTGTTCCTCGATCTTCCACTCGATCGGCAGGCCGTGGCAGTCCCAACCCGGCACATAGTTGGAATCGTGGCCGAGCGCGCCCTGCGAGCGCACCACCACGTCTTTCAGGATCTTGTTGAGCGCGTGGCCGATATGGAGGTTGCCATTGGCATAGGGCGGGCCGTCATGCAGCACGAAGCGCGGCTTGCTGGCACCGGCTTCGCGCTGGCGCCGGTAGAGGCCGATCTTCTCCCAGCGGGTGAGGAATTCCGGCTCGCGCTGCGGCAGCCCGGCGCGCATCGGGAAGTCGGTCTGCGGCAGGAACAGCGTCGACGAATAGTCGTGGCCCTCGCCGGCACCATCGGTGTCGGGCGTCTTCGGCTCGCGGCCTTCGCTGTTACGGTTCGTCATGACCGGCTCCCTGCGCTGTCGCGCACGGTTTAAGCGCAGCGGCGGAAGCGTGCAAGGGTGCGGCGTTGCCGGCGGGGGTTGGTTGGCCGGCGGGGGTTGGTTGGCCGGCGCGGTGTCGGGAGCCGGCGCTCAAGCGCCGAGGATCGCGCGGGCGCGGGCGCTGTCCTCGTCCATCTGCGCGATCAGCGCCTCGATGCTGTCGAATTTCAGCTCCGGGCGCAGATGGGCGTGGAAGGCCACGCGCAGGATCTTGCCGTAGAGATCGCCCGACCAGTCGAAGATGAAGGTCTCCAGCCGTGGCGCGCCATCGTCGAAGGTCGGCCGGCGGCCGAAGCTCGCCACCGCCGGACGCTCCACCCCGTCGATCTCCACCGTGACCGCGTAGATGCCGTGCGCGAGCTCGATCGCCGGGTCGAGCCGCATGTTGGCCGTGGGGTAGCCGAGCTCGCGCCCGCGCTTGTCGCCGTGGATCACCTCGGCCTCGACGGCGAAGGGCGCGCCCAGCATGTGCGCCGCCTGCTCGACCCGCCCCTGCGCCAGCGCGGCGCGGATGGCGCTGGAGGAGATCTGCGCCCCGTCGTCGAGCAGCGGCGGCACGATCCGCACCTCGAAGCCGTGGCGCTCGCCCGCCTCGCGCAGGAAGGCCGGCGAGCCGCCGCGTCCCTTGCCGAAATGGAAGTCGAAGCCGGCGACTACCGCCGACACCTTCAGCCAGCCGACCAGCAGGTCGGCGACGAAGCTCTCGGCGTCCTTGGCCGCCAGCAGCCCGTCGAAGGTCAGCACCGCCGCGCCGTCGAGGCCGGTCTGCGCGAGCAGGGCGAGCTTCATCGGCTCGGGCGTCAGGCGGAACATCGGCTCGTTCGAGCGGAAATAGGCGCGCGGATGCGGCTCGAAGGTCATGGCCAGCGCCGGCCGGCCGGCGGCACGGGCGACGTCGATGGCGGTGCCGATCACCGCGCGGTGGCCGCGATGCACGCCGTCGAAATTGCCGATCGCCACCACCGAGCCGGCGAGGGAGGCCGGCACGGCTTCGCCGGCACGCAGAATGGGGAAGGGGCGGGAGGCGGGAGCACTCATCAGGGCACGACCGGGGAATACGACCGGGACAGAAGGCGGGGCAAAACTGGAGATGCGCGGCGGGCGCGTCAACCGGGCAAACCCCTAGAGCCTTTTGCGGCCGGATGGAACCAGGGGATCGCCAGGCCCGATGCGCCGCCGCGCTACCAGGCGAGCTGCGGCGCCGCCGCGGCCGGGCGGCCGGGCCCGTCCTCGATCAGCCGGGCCAGCGCGCGCGGATCGATCTCGCCGCCGCGCTCCAGGCCGAGCTCGCCGGCATGGATGCCGCCGGCAATGAACAGGCAGTCGATGCCGACCCCGAGCGCGCCGGCGAGATCGGTGCGCAGGGCGTCGCCGATGGCGAGGAAGCGGGAGGGCTCGACCGGGGCGCCGCGCAGCTCGGCGGCCTTGGCGAAGGCGGCCTCGTAGATCGGCCGGTGCGGCTTGCCGCAATAGACCACCTCGCCGCCGATCTCGGCATAGGCCTCGGCGAGCGCGCCGGCGCACCAGATCAGGTCGCCGCCGCGCTCCACCACGATGTCGGGATTGGCGCAGATCAGCGGCAGGCCGCGCGCCTTCACCTGCGCCAGCGTGTCGCGATAGCTTTCGGGCGTCTCGACGGTGTCGTCGAACAGGCCGGTGCACACCACCAGCTCCGCCTCCTCCATCGCGACCAGATCGACGGCGGCGCCGTCATAGATGCCGAGGTCGCGGTCCGGGCCCAGATGCCAGATCTGCCTCGCGCCGCGGGCCCGCAGCAGGCCGGTGGTGACGTCGCCGGAGGTGACGATGGCGTCATAGGCGCTGCGCGGCACGCCGAAACGGTCGAGGATCACGCCGACATCCTCGTTGGGCCGCGGCGCATTGGAGACCAGGATCACCGTCCGCCCGATGTCGCGGGCGCGGATCAGCGCGTCGGAAGCGGCCGCGAAGGCCGCGGCGCCGTTATGCAGCACCCCCCACACGTCGCACAGCATCACGTCATAGCGCCTCGCCAGCTCGGCGAAGGGCAGGACCGGGATCGACGGCTTGGAGGAGAGAGAGGCAGAGGACATGGCGCGGAACGGGCTCGCAACAGGCGGGATCGGGAGGCGGCAAATGCCATGCCCGGAGTGCCACGCCCACCCGCCGGGCACAAGGCCGTCGGCGGCATGGCAGCCTCCCGCCGGGGTGGAGCCGGATGCAGGGGCGGCAGCAGGGCAGCACATAAGGTGAGACCGGCGGTATCGAAAAATATATCGTTCACGATATTGTCGCACGATATAGATAGAGCTATATTGCGCTCATCGCCTTACATTCCTTCAACCACCGCACAGGGAGTTTCCCAATGACCGCGACCACGCTCTTCACCGGCACCGCCACCGCCAAGGGCGGCCGCCACGGCCATTCCGCCACCAGCGACGGCTCGGTCTCCGTCGATCTCGGCATGCCGAAGAACGGCGTGCTGGAGCCGGGCAAGACCACGCCCGAGCACCTGTTCGCCACCGGCTATGCCGCCTGCTTCGGCTCGGCGGTGGAAGCGGTCGGCGGGCTGAAGAAGCTCGACGTCTCCGATGCCTCGGTCACGGTGGCCGCCTCGCTGCAGAAGGGCGAGGGCGGCTTCAGCCTCGCGGTGAAGCTCACGCTCAAGGCGCCGGCGCTCAGCAAGGAGCAGGCGCAGGAAGTCCTCGAGGCCGCGCACCAGATGTGCCCCTATTCCAAGGCGACGCGCGGCAACATCCCGGTCGAGCTCGCCGTCGAGTAAGCCGGGGGCGCAACTCGGCGCACGCCTGCACGGCCCCGGCGCATGGCCGGGGCATCCCCGCGTCCGACGAACAGGAAACCGGCGCCGCACGGGCGCCGGTCGCGTTTGCGCTCAGGCGGCGTCGCGCCGGTCCGGCAGCGCGGCGGGAGCCCTTCCGCCCGGCGCCGGAAGTCCGCCCGCTGCAAGTCCGCCCGGCGCGAGTCCGCGCGGCGCGCGTTCCGGCCGCTCGGAGATCGACGCGCGCAGGCTCTCGACCTGGGCATTGGCCCGGCGCGCCTCGCGCCCGGCGCTGCGTGCCGCCTTGCGGTAGCGGCCCTGCTTGAACCATACCGTGAGCCCGCCCAGCGCCACGCCGGCGATGAGGCTGGCGAACACCACCGCGAACAGCGGCAGCTCGATCGACAGCGCCCCGGCGAAGGGGTCGAGCACCAGCGACACCGGGTGCCGGTTGGCCACCGCCAGCATGACGAGGCCGATGGACACCGGCAGGATCAGCACGATCAATACGATGCGGCGCAGCACGCATTCACTCCCGAATCTATTCCAGACGCGTCATTCTGCGGTGACGCTATTCCAGATCGACGCCGTCATTGAGGCGTTCGCGCATTTCCTTGCCGGTCTTGAAATACGGCACGGCCTTCCCGTCGACCGCCACATGGGCGCCGGTGCGCGGGTTGCGCCCGGTGCGCGCCGGGCGCGATTTCACCGAGAAGGCGCCGAAGCCGCGCAGTTCCACCCGGTCTCCCCGGGCGAGTGCTCCGACGATCTCGTCGAGGATCGCATTGACGATATTCTCGACGTCGCGCTGATAGAGATGCGGATTCGCTTCCGCGATACGCTGGACTAGTTCCGACTTGATCATCGACGCCCCGGCCCCTTTTCGTCTTCGGCTCGTCGCAAATCCGAAAACACCTTATTCTGGAAACTGTTGGCTCCGCCCAGCCTAGTCGCGAGGGTGCCAGAGGGCCAACAGACCGTCAAGGCGAGACTGGCCGCCGGCGTCAAAGGCGGGATCGAGCAGCACGGAAGCCACATCGTCGAGGCCGAACAGCGACATAAGTCGGACGGCGGCGCCGCGCAGCCAGCCGAATTCGCTGCTGGTCCGCCCGGTGCGCCAATCGCGCACCGGCAGGCTTTCGGGCACGTCGCGCTCGCGCGCCAGCCATTGCCTCGCGGTGCGCTCGTCGCCGAGCTCGTCGACGAGGCGCAGGGGCAGGCCCTGGTGGGCGGTGAACACCCGTCCGTCGGCCACCAGGGCGAGCTTGTCGCCGGTGAGCAGCCGCCGCTCGGAGACGAGGTCGCGGAACCAGTCGTAGCTGTCGCTCACCAGCGACTGCACCGCCGCCCGCGCCGCCTCGCTGGTCGGCTCGAAGCCGTTCGGCACCGCCTTCAGCGGGCTCGACTTGATGGTCTCGTAGGAGACGCCGACCGTCTTCATCAGCTCGGAGAAGTTCGGATACTGGAAGATGACGCCGATGGAGCCGACCATGGCGTTGCGCGGCGCCACGATATGGTCGGCGCCCATGGCGGCGATATAGGCGCCCGACGCCGCCATGCCGTCGACCACCGCCACCACCGGCAGCTTGGCCGAGAGCCGGCGCAGCCCGTCATAGAGTGCCTGCGAGCCGACCACGGTGCCGCCGGGGCTGTCGACGGCGACGATCACGCCGCGGGCGCCGGACTTGGCGATGTCGTCGAACATCTCCAGCCGCTCGCGGTCGTTGCGGATCACGCCACCGATGACCACCCGCGCCACATGCGGCGCCGAACGGGGGGTGATGCCGCCATCGCTCCACCAGATCGCCGCCAGCGTGGCGGCGGCGGCGACCAGCAGCAGCGCCGCCACCCGCCAGAACGTGAGCTTGCGCCGCAGCCGCCTGCGGTCGAGCAGGGAATCGACGTCCATCGCAGTGCCGATCATCGCGTGCGGCCGCTCCTCAGCGAAATGAGCCCCTGAGGTAGAGCCCATGCCGGGCCGGCGCAAGGCCGGAACCATCCCGATCCGGCAGGGCGGTATTCAAATGCCGCCTGGCTCAGCCGCCGTGCCGCTCCAGAAACGCCTCCACCGGCAGCGCGCAGAAATCCTGCAGCGCCGCCTGCAGCCGCGCATGTTCCCAGTCCCACCAGGCGAGCGCGACCAGCCGCTCGCCGATGGCGGCGGCAAAGCGCGCGCGGATCGGCCGCGCCGGATTGCCGCCGACGATCGTGTAGGGCGCCACGTCCCTGGTGACGACCGCGCCGGCCGCCACCACCGCCCCGGTGCCGACATGCCGGCCCGGCAGCACGATGGCGCCGTGACCGATCCACGCGTCGTGGCCGATGGTCACCCGTGCCGCGCGGCGGCACTCGAACAGCGCCGTCTCGTTCGTTTCGCCTTCGAAATAATCGCCGGCGCGATAGGTGAAATGCGACTGGCTCGCCCGCTCCATCGGATGGTTGCCGGGATTGATGCGGGTCATCGCGGCGATGGAGACGAACTTGCCGATGGTGGCATAGGCGATGTCGCTGTCGTTCACGACATAGGAATAGTCGCCGAGCTCGACCTCGACGAGCCGGGTGCGCTCGCCGACCTCGGTGTAGCGGCCGAGGCGGCTGGCGTGCAGTTCGGCGGTCGGGTCGATCAGCGGCTCCACACCCAGCTTCACGCGCGTCAGCTCCCGAAGGCGAAGCGTTCGACGAGGCGGAAGCGCTCGCCGCCCGAGCCGTTGCCATTACCGCCGTCCCGACGCGAATCCTGGCGCGAATCCTGCCGGTACAGCGCGATGCCGCCGACGATCAGCGGCCCGTCCGCCCCGCTGCGGGCGAACAGCTCGGCGAGCTCGGCCTCGGCGGCGGCGCGGTCGGGCTCGTCGAGCGGGCCGGTCAGCGTCATGTGGAAGCGGAAATCGTCGAGCACATAGGGATAGCCCCACCGCGAGAGATAGTCCTTCTGCCGCTCGGTCAGCGGCGCGCGCAGCCGCCGCTCGCGTTCGGTCTCGCTCATCGGGGCGCGGAAATCGTCGAAAGCCGCCACCGCCCCGGCCGCCAGCCGGTTCAGCGCCGCGCAGGTCGACACCGTCTTCAGCGCGAAGAAGCGGCCGATCGAGGCCAGCGCCACCCCGGCGCAGGCGAAGCTCGCCCGGTCGGCGGCAAAGCGCGCGCACACCGCGCGCAGCCCGGCCTCGTCCCTGCCGGGGGCGAGGCGGAACGGCGCCTTCAGCGTGCCGTGGAAGCCGTAGCGGCGCGGTTCGGTGGTGAGGTCGCGCCAGCGCTCGGGGGAAAAGCGGCTCAATGCCGGCAGCGGCGGCTCGCGCCCGGTCTCGGCGTCGTAGCCGATCACCGAGGAACCGAAGCGCCATAGCGGGCTGCTGGCCGGCGGGGCGTAATAGATGGCGTAGCGGGGTTCGGCCGGAATGGCGGTCATGCGGTCTCCCGTTCAGAAGATGCGCCGGCCGGCGAGGAAGACCTCGCGCACCACCGGCGTGCCGTCGACGAGGATGAAGGTGAGCAGGTCGGCGCGCAGCCCCGGCCGGAGCCGGCCGCGATCCGCGAGCCCGGCCAGCGCGGCCGGCTTTGACGTCACCAGCGCCAGCGCCGCGTGCAGCGGCAGGCCGGGGGTGCGGGTGAGGGCGATGGCGGCCTGCAGCAGGCTCGCCGGCACGTAGTCGGAGGCCAGCGCGTCGAGCACGCCCTCGGCCGCGAGCTCGCGCATCGACACGCCGCCGGCATGCGAGCCGCCGCGCACCGCGTTCGGCGCCCCGCCGATGGTGGCGAGGCCGGCCGCCCGTGCCGCCCGCGCCGCCTCCGGCGTGGTGGGGAATTCGGAAATGGTGCAGCCGGCGGCCTTGGCGTCGTCGACATGGGCCGGCGTGGTGTCGTCATGGCTTGCCAGCACGATGCCGGAGCCGGCGAACAGGTCGACCATGCGGCGGAAATTGCCGGGGACGGCGGCCTGGCCGCGCGCGGCGCGCTCGCCGAGCTCGCGCTCCATCTCCGCCTCGGTCTTGCCGATGCCGGAGAGATAGGTCTTGAGGTGTGCGACATTGCGCCATTGCCGGGCGCCCGGCGTATGGTCCATCAGCGAGGCGAGGGCGAGGGTCGGGCGGCCCCAGGCGCTCGCCACCAGCTCTTCCAGCGTCGGGTCGGTGAGCTCGCAGCGCAGGTGCAGCCTGTGCTCGACGCGGAACATGTCGCGCGCCATGCCCTCGTCCACCGCGTCGAGCATCACCGTATAGAGCGCCCGCCGGTCGGCCTTGGACTGGTCGAAGCCGCCGGCGCAGATGGCGTCATACACCGTCGTCACCCCGGCGCCGGCCATCTGCGCGTCATGGGCGAGGGCGGCGGCGCGGGCGTCCGGCCAGATCACCCTAGGGCGCGGCACGAAATGGCCTTCCAGCGCGTCGGTATGCAGGTCGATCAGGCCGGGCGCGAGATAGGCGCCGCCGCAATCGACGGCGGCCGGCAGATGCGAACGGCCCTCGTCGACGGCACGGATGGTGCCGCCCTCGAAGACCAGCGTTCCCTCGACGATGGCATCGTCGAGCACGAGTCGGGCATGGGTGAGAATCGTTTCCATCGGCGCGCGTCTCGCATGTTGCCGTGACCGTTCGATGAAGCGCGGTGCCACATAATGGCCACCTCACACCGCCTCGGCGTCGCCGTCCGAGCGCGGGTCGTGCGTGCCCTCGATATTCCCCTTCGGGTGCAGCACCACCGCGCCGGCATGGCCCATCGTGTCGCTGTAGGACTCCGGCAGGACGGAGAGATTGTGGCCGGCGCGCAGGAGATCGTCGGCGACCCGCGAATCGAAGGCGCCCTCGACGCGCAGCCCCACCGTGTCGTCGCCCCAGGTGCGGCCGAGCAGCCAGCGCGGGCGCGCCACCGCCTGGCCGAGTGGCACGCCGAAGCGGGCATAGCGGCTCATCACCGCCGCATTGGTCTGCGGCTGGCCCTCGCCGCCCATGGTGCCGAAGACGACGATCCGCCCGTCCGGCAATTCGGCCATGCAGGGATTGAGCGTGTGGAACGGCCGGCGGCCCGGCTCCAGCGGGTTCACCGCCCGCGGATCCAGCGAGAAGGAGGAGCCGCGATTCTGCATGAGAATGCCGGTCGAGGGGGAAACGAGGCCGGAGCCGAATTCCCAGTAGATCGACTGGATATAGGACACCGACAGGCCGGACGAATCCGCCGCGCCGAGCCACACCGTGTCGCCGCGCTGCGCCACCTGAGGCCAGGGCAGGGCCCGGCGCATGTCGATGAGGTCGGCCTCGCGCGCCAGCGCCGCGGGGGTGAGGAAGTCGGCCGGCTCGACTTTCACGCGGTCGTGATCGGTGACCACCCGGTCACGCACCAGGAAGGCGCGCTTGGTCGCCTCGACCAGCCCGTGCACATGGGCGAAGCCCTCTGCCTCCGGCACGGCGAGCCGCTCGAAAACGCCGAGGATCATCAGGCTGGCGAGGCCCTGGGTCGGCGGCGGCGAACCCCACAGCTTCATGTTGTCGAGCCTGGCGGCGAGCGGCGGCCGCACCACCGCGCGATAGTTCGCGAGGTCGGCCCGCGTCACCGGGCTGCCGGCCCGCTCCAGGTCGGCGGCGAGCTCGCGCCCGACATCGCCGCGATAGTAATCGTCGAGCCCGGCGCCGGCGAGGCGGTCCAGCGTGTCGGCGACCCGCTCGGCGCGCTGCGTGCTGCCGGCCTCCGGCGGCTTGCCGTCGGTGAGGAAGGCACTCGCGAAGCCGGGCACGTCCTTCAGCTCAGTGAGTTTCTCCTGCGTGAGCCGCGCCTGCGACGGCGAGACGGGGGAGCCCTCGCGCGCATGCAGGATGGCATCCTCCAGCAGCCGCTTCAGCGGCATCCGCCCGCCCAGCGCCTTGGCGGTCTCCAGCGCCAGCTGCCAGCCGCCGATCTGGCCGGGCACGGTGAGCGCGGCGAAGGGTCCCCGCCCCGGCACCGCGTCGAAGCCCTTGTCGAGGTAGAAGGCCCGCGTCGCCCCGGCCCCGGCATAGCCGGCGGCCTCGATATAGCGCAGCTTTCCGTTCGGCCCGCGAATCAGCCAGAAGCCGTCGCCGCCGAGATGGTTCATGTGCGGATAGACCACGGCGATGGCGGCGGCGGCGGCGATCATCGCCTCCACCGCGTTGCCGCCCTCCTCCAGCACCGCGCGCCCGGCCAGCGCGGCGAGCCGGTGCGGCGCGGCGATCACGCCCCGGCCGCCGTGACGGCTTTCATGTGCGGCGAAGCGATCCATTCCTGGTCTCCCGAATCGAGGTCCGGCCGCGCGACTTGACCGGCGAGACGCGGCATAGCAGTTTGCGCGCCGTCGATTAAGGGTAGAGAGAGCGATGAGCACGGGCCGACGCATTCGCTGGGACCATGTCAGCACGGTGATGAGCGCCGCCATCCTGCTCGGGGCCGAGCTGATCGGCGCCGGCCTCGCCGCCGGCTGGGCCATCGCCGCGCTGTTCCAGGCGAGCCTGGTGTGGGAACTGATCTTCGAGGGCCTGTTCGGCCTGCTCGCCCTCTACGGCATCTATCGATTCGTGCTGAAGGCCAAGAGCGTCGAGCCCTTCGTCGAGGGCTGAGCGCAGGCGGCTGCCCGCCCGCCCGACCCCTTAGCCGGCACAGCGTACCGGATCACGGCACCCCCGCCGCCGGCGCTCCCCGTCCTGGCATGCAAAAAACCGTAAAAGCCGCTTGCATGTGACGGCGAATATCCCTACATCACCCTCGCCCAATATTCGCACGTGCCTGTGGTCGCGTGCCGATCGGTGACAGTCCGGACAAGAGGCCGGAACGTCACCAGTCAGATCGGTAGCCGGAGGCGAAACCGGCGCACCTCGCTCTCAGCGGGGAACGTGACTTGAAGCAACGACGTAGCGGGCTTTTTTGGTCTCTGTCGGCCCTCCAAAGGTCGGGAAACTGAAGAGGCACTACTTCTTGCCGGGCGTGCGGTCGGGTTTCCCGTACCAAGCGAAGGCATCGATCGAGCACGGCGCCCTCCACATGCGCGCGTGATCGCATCGCTGCCACGGCTCCATTCCATCCGGCTTTGCGGCAAAAACCGTGCAGCCGGCGAACGGATGCAATTTCTCGCCACGAACGCGGCTCATTGGCGCCGCGGGCGGGTGGTCGCATCCATGGGTCGAAGCTTCGGGTCTGTGGGAGAGCGCCATGACCGACCGTATCCGTGAATTCCTGCGCAACCGACGTGAGGACGGTCCTTGCGTCGTCGTCGATCTCGACGTCGTGCGCCGCAACTATGCCGCCTTCGCCCGCGCCCTGCCGGACACCCGCGTGTTCTACGCGGTGAAGGCCAACCCGGCGCCGGAAGTGCTGTGCGCGCTGGCCGCGCTCGGCTCGTGCTTCGATTGCGCCTCGGTCGCCGAGATCCAGATGGCGCTCGCCGCCGGCGCCACCGCCGACCGCATCTCCTATGGCAACACCATCAAGAAGGAGCGCGACATCGCGCGCGCCTTCCAGCTCGGCGTGCGCCTGTTCTCGGTCGACTGCGTCGAGGAAGTCGAGAAGATCGCCCGCGCCGCCGCCGGCTCGAAGGTGTTCTGCCGCATCCTGTGCGACGGCGCCGGCGCCGAATGGCCGCTGTCGCGCAAGTTCGGCTGCGAGCCCGAGATGGCCGTCGACGTGCTGGAGCATGCCCATCGCAACGGGCTCGAAGCCTATGGCGTGTCGTTCCATGTCGGTTCGCAGCAGAAGAATGTCGAGGCCTGGGACGCCGCTCTCGCGTCCGCCTCGACGATCTTCGCCCAGTGCGCCGAGCGCGGCTTCCAGCTGTCGCTGGTCAATCTCGGCGGCGGCTTCCCGGCCCGCTACCTGCAGGACGTGCCGGCGGCCGAGGCCTATGGCGAGGCGATCTTCCGCGCCCTGTCGCGGCATTTCGGCAATGCCATCCCGCAAACCATCATCGAGCCGGGCCGCGGCATGGTCGGCGCGGCCGGCATGATCGAGGCGGAAGTGGTGCTGATCTCGAAGAAGTCGGACACCGACACCATGCGCTGGGTCTATCTCGACATCGGCAAGTTCGGCGGCCTCGCCGAGACGATGGACGAGGCGATCCGCTACCCGATCCGCACCACGCGGGACGGCGACGCGGTGGAGCCCTGCGTGCTGGCCGGCCCGACCTGCGATTCGGCCGACGTGCTGTACGAGAAGGACCCGGTGTTCCTGCCGATCTCGCTGGCGATCGGCGACAAGGTGCTGATCGAGGCCACCGGCGCCTATACCACCACCTATTCGGCGGTGGCGTTCAACGGCTTCGACCCGCTCAAGTCCTACGTGATCTGATCGCGTGATCTGAGCCGGGCTCCCCGTTTCCTTCAGGATTCCCGGTCGCCGCGCCAGCGGCGGTCCGGGATCTTCCCCCGCCTCCCGGCGGATGCCGCCCTCGCGCGGCCGGACGGAACGAACCCGTCGTTCCGGACTTCCACAATTCCCTTCACCTCTTTGCCCGGCGAACCCGGGCGTTGGAGGCTGCCATGGAATACGCCGCTTCGACCCTCGTCCCCTTCGCCGGTCCCGCCCCCGCGATCTCGCTGGAGCGCGAGGCCGACATCGCCCAGCGCGAGGCGCTGCTCGATCTCGCCTTCGGCCGCGCCGCGCGCCTCGGCAAGACCTGCGAACGGCTGCGCGAAGGGCGCAAGCCGGCGGACGGGCTCGCCTTCGCTGCCCATGGCGCCGATGGCCGGGTCATCGGCACGCTGCGGCTGTGGCACGTCACGGCGGGCCCGGCCCGGCCGGCGCTGCTGCTCGGCCCGCTGGCGGTGCATCCGTGGTTCCGCGACCGCGGCCTCGGCAAGGCGATGATGAACGTGGCGATCGTCGAGGCGTCGCGTCTCGGCCACGGCGCCATCCTGCTGGTCGGCGACGCGCCCTATTACGCGCGCTTCGGCTTCGATCCGGCGCATGCCGGGGGCCTGTGGCTGCCCGGCGCCTTCGAGCGCTCGCGCTTCCTCGGGCTGGAGCTGCAGCCGGGCGCGCTCAAGGGCGCGCGCGGCCTGGTCAGCCCGACCGGCGCGGCGCTTGCCGCCCCGAGCCTCTCCGAGCTGATCGCCCGCGAGACCGCGCCCGCCGAACTGAAGCGCTCGGCCTGAGGCGCCGGCGCCTCGACAGGTCCGGGCATGTTCCGACCGCAAAGCCGTTCGGCTTGTGCCGGGCATGCTCCTCGCGCCGCCCCGGCGCGGAAGGTCGCTCATCGCGGTCCCCCGGGGCGGCGCACCCCATGACCAGCGGCGTCCTGCCGACGCCCGTCACGCGCGCGTCACCATTGACGCGGCACGCTCGCCTGCCCATGGTGCGCGCACCCTGGAATTACCAAGGCTCTGTAGGAGGTTCCCTGAGAATGGCGGTCTGGCCGGTCTATGCAAAAATCGACGGTCCCATCGTGATGATCGGCTTCGGCTCGATCGGTCGCGGGACGCTGCCGCTGCTCGAACGCCATTTCGATTTCGACAAGGACCGTCTCACCGTCATCGATCCGGTCGACGACGACCGCGCGCTGCTTGACGAGCGCGGCGTGAGCTATGTGCAGGCCCATGTCACCCGAGAGAATTACCGCGAGCTGCTCACCCCGCTTCTGACCACCGGCGGGCGCGGCTTCATGGTGAACCTCTCCGTCGATACCGGCTCGGTGGACATGATGCAGCTCGCCCGCGAATGCGGCTGCCTCTATATCGACACCGTGGTCGAGCCGTGGCTCGGCTTCTATTTCGACAAGAACGCCAGCACCGCCAGCCGCTCCAACTACGCGCTGCGCGAATCCATGCTGGCCGCCAAGCGTGCCACTCCCGGCGGGCCGACCGCGGTGTCCTGCTGCGGCGCCAATCCGGGCATGGTGTCGTGGTTCGTCAAGCAGGCGCTCGTCGACGTCGCCACCGAAATCGGCCTTTCCTTCGAGGAGCCGACCACCCGCGAGGGCTGGGGCAAGCTGATGCAGGACGCCGGCGTGAAGGGCATCCACATCGCCGAGCGCGACACCCAGCGCGCCCGCAATCCCAAGCCGATGAACGTATTCGTCAACACCTGGTCGGTGGAGGGCTTCGTCTCCGAGGGGCTGCAGCCGGCCGAGCTCGGCTGGGGCACCCACGAGACGTGGATGCCCGAGAACGGCCGCACCCACGAGGCCGGCTGCGGCGCGGCGATCTACCTGCTGCAGCCCGGCGCCAATACCCGCGTGCGGAGCTGGTGCCCGACGCCCGGCCCGCAATACGGCTTCCTCGTCACCCATAACGAGGCGATCTCCATCGCCGACTATTTCACCGTCCGCGACGGCGGGACGGCGGTGTACCGCCCGACCTGCCACTATGCCTATCACCCGGCCAACGACGCCGTGCTGTCGCTGCACGAGATGTTCGGCGCCGAGGGCAAGTTCCAGGACGACTGGGACATCCTCGACGAGCACGAGATCGTCGACGGCCGCGACGAGCTCGGCGTGCTGCTCTACGGCCACGCGAAGAACGCCTATTGGTACGGCTCGCAGCTCTCCATCGAGGAGACCCGCAAGCTCGCGCCCTACCAGAACGCCACCGGCCTCCAGGTCACCTCCGCCGTGCTCGCCGGCATGGTGTGGGCGCTGGAAAACCCGGAAGCCGGCATCGTCGAGGCCGACGAGATGGACTACAAGCGCTGCCTGCAGGTGCAGAGGCCCTATCTCGGCCCGGTGAAGGGCTATTACACCGACTGGACGCCGCTCGACGGCCGACCGGGCCTGTTCCCCGAGGACATCGACACCTCCGACCCCTGGCAGTTCCGCAACATCCTGGTGCGGTGAGGTCTTCGAACCCGCGCATCGCGCAACGAACGACAACGTGGCCGGGCTTGTCCCGGCCATTTCCGTTTTCAGGCCGGGCCCGGCAAGGGAAAAGAGGGGGTCGCCGGGCCAAGCCGGGAATGACCTCGCTTCAGCGGCGCGTCTCTCCTTGAGAGGCGCGTTCTCATCGCATCGATGCGCCCCGCCACTCTGGCATCCCAGCATCCAATCCCTACCTAAGCTCCGATCCTTCCCTGCCCCGGAGCTCCCCGTGACCGACCTCGACGCCTTCCCGATCGCCCGCCGCTGGCCGGCCCGGCATCCCGACCGCCTGCAGCTCTATTCCTTCCCGACCCCCAACGGGGTGAAGGTCTCGATCATGCTGGAGGAGACCGGCCTGCCCTACGAGGCGCATACGGTCGCCATCGGCAAGGACGAGAGCTGGACCCCGGAATTCCTGGCGCTCAACCCCAATGGCAAGATCCCGGCGATCCTCGATCCGAACGGCCCCGGCGGCAAGCCGCTCGGCCTGTTCGAATCCGGCGCCATCCTGATCTATCTCGCCGACAAGACCGGCCAGTTCCTGCCCGCCGATCCCGCCGCCCGCTACGAGACCATCGCGTGGCTGATGTTCCAGATGGGCGGCATCGGCCCGATGTTCGGCCAGCTCGGCTTCTTCCATAAATTCGCCGGCCGCGACTATGAGGACAAGCGCCCGCGCGACCGCTACGCCGCCGAATCCAGGCGCCTCCTCCGCGTGCTGGAGGACCGGCTGGAGGGTCGCGACTGGATCATGGGCGACGCCTACACCATCGCCGACATCTCCATGCTCGGCTGGGTGCGCAACCTGATCGGCTTCTACGGCGCCGGCGAGCTGGTCGCCTATGACGAGCTGAAGAACGTCCCCGCCTGGCTCGCGCGCGGCCTTGCCCGTCCCGCCGTGCAGCGCGGGCTGGAGATCCCCCCGCGCGGCTGATGCGTACAAGGCCTGCCACCGCGCCCGATCCGGCGTGGTGGCATCGCTGCTGAATTCGCCTATAAGCGGGCGAAAGCCGACAGGTCGGGACCCGAGATGAACCAGAACGTGACGCCCCCCGTTACGCCGTCCGGCGCCGCCGGGCATCTGCCCGCGGACCATCCGCCGGTGAAATTCGGCAAGATCGGCGTGCTCATCGTCAATCTCGGCACGCCTGACGGTACCGATTACTGGTCGATGCGGCGCTATCTCAAGGAATTCCTCTCCGACCGCCGCGTGATCGAGGTCAACCGCGTCCTGTGGTGGTTCCTGCTCAACGTCATCATCCTGTCCAAGCGCCCGCAGGCCAAGGGCAGGGATTACCAGACCATCTGGAACAGGGAGCTCAACGAGGGCCCGCTGCGCACCATCACCCGCGCGCAGTCGAACGCTCTGGAGGACCGCCTCGCCGGCCTCGACCGCCGCCTCGTCTTCGACTGGGCGATGCGCTACGGCAACCCGTCCATCGCCTCGCGCATGGAGGCGCTGCAAAGCCAGGGCTGCGAGCGTATCCTGCTGGTGCCGCTCTATCCGCAATATGCCGCCGCCACCTCGGCCACCGTCTGCGACGCCGCCTTCGATGCGCTGAAGGCGATGCGCTGGCAGCCGGTGCTGCGGGTGGCCGCGCCGTGGCCGGACGACCCGGTCTATATCGATGCCATCGCCACCTCGATCGAAACATCCCTTGCCGGGCTGGACTGGGAGCCGGAGCTGGTGCTCGCCTCCTTTCACGGCATCCCCAGGGAATATTTCGACAAGGGCGATCCCTATCACTGCTATTGCTACAAGACCGCGCGGCTGGTGCGCGAGCGCCTCGGCTGGCCGGAGGGCAAGCTGAAGCTCACCTTCCAGTCGCGCTTCGGCAAGGCGGAATGGCTGCAGCCCTATACCGACAAGACGGTGGAAGCGCTGGCGAAATCCGGCGTGAAGCGGCTCGCCGTGCTCACCCCCGGCTTCGTCGCCGATTGCCTGGAGACGCTGGAGGAGATCGCCGGCGAGAATGCCGAGATCTTCCACCATAATGGCGGCGAGAAGTTCCACTTCATCCCCTGCCTGAACGACAGCGAGCCCGGCATCGACGTGCTGGAGCAGGTGGTGCGCCGCGAATTAGCCGGCTGGGTGGACCTGGGTTGAACCCCTCGCCCCGCGGCCGCCTCCCCCGCCGAACGCCCTTCCTTCCCTCTCCCCGTCGGGGAGAGGTGGCCCGCAAAGCGGGTCGGTGAGGGGGAGCCCGGCCACCAAGTCGGAGAACCCCCTCACCCCAGCCCTCTCCCCGTCGGGGAGAGGGAGCCGACTGCCGCCGCGGGGTGCGCTTGCGCTTTGCAGGCTTTGCAGGTCGGGCGCTCGGGATGGAGATGCGCGATGGTCAGGCGCCGGGCCTTCCGTCCGCCGGCGCCGGCCTTTGATAGTGCTGCTCGATCTCCAGCAGCTTCTGCTTGCGCCACAGCCCGCCGCCATAGCCGGTCAGCGAACCGTCGGCCCCGATCACCCGGTGGCAGGGAATGATCAGCGCCAGCTGGTTGGCGCCGTTCGCCCGCGCCACCGCGCGCGTCGCCGTCGGCTGGCCAATCCGCCGCGCGATCTCGCCATAGCTCACCGTGGTGCCGGGCGGGATCCGCCGCAGCTCGGCCCAGACGGCGCGGGTGAAGGCGCTGCCGTGCAGGGCCAGCGGCGTCTCGAAGACGGCCGAGCGGCCGGCGAAGAAATCCCCCAGCTCGGCACGGATCTGCTCGGTCGGCGCATGGGAGCCGATGCCGAGATCGCCCTTGGCGAGCGCATGGAGACGCCCGGCCTCGGCCGGCAGGCCCTTGCGGTCGATGAATTCCAGCAGATGCAGATGCGAGGCGTCCGAGATAGCGATCATGTCACCGAGCGGCGTAGCGATCCAGTCGGCCAGCAACATGCCGCGCCCCGTCCCGTCGCCGCCCGCGAGCTCGCCCGGCGCGCGGCCGAGCAGCCGGGCGAAGGCGGCGCGGAAGGCGCTGGCCGATTCGAACCCGGCCTCCTGCTGGGCGTCGATCACCTTGCCGCCGTCGGCGAGGGTCTCGAAGCCCTCGCGCAGGCGCCGCTGCCTCGCCATCTCCAGGAAGGTCATGCCGAAATGCCGCTTGAAGCTGCGCCGCACCGTCGACAGGTCGAAGCCCATGCGCGCGATGTGATCCTCGCTCCAGCGGCGGTCCGGCCGCTCGTCGAGCGCGGCGAGGAGCGCCGCGACGACCGGGTCGGCATTGGCGGCCGGGGCAAGCGGATGGCAGCGCTTGCACGGGCGGAACCCGGCCTCGATGCATTCGCCGATCGTGCCGTGGAAGCTGCAATTCTCGAACAGCGGCTTGCGGGCCGGGCAGGTCATCCGGCAGAACACGCCGGTGGTCGCGACGCAGACATAGGCCTGGCCGTCATAGCGCTCGTCCCGGTCGAGCAGGGCGCGATAGAGTGTCCGTGGGTCCGGCAGATCGAAAAGCATGCGGCAAAATTATCAGGAACCGGCGATGCCGGCGCCGGAAATCGGGCACCGATTTCGGATTCCGCCGGCCCCGCCGAACGCCGCGCCTCCCCGCCTCAGTCCGCCGACAGGATGTGGTTGCGCACCAGCGGATAGACTTGGCCCTGCCAGCGCCGGCCCGAGAACACGCCGTAATGGCCGACGCCGGCCTGCATGTGGTGGCGCTTGCGGTGCGGGCGCAGCGAGGAGCAGATGTCCTGCGCCGCCACCGTCTGGCCGACCGCGCAGATGTCGTCGCGCTCGCCCTCGACGGTGAGCAGCGAGGTGCGGCGGATGGCGCGGAAATCCACCGGATCGCCCCTGTAGGTCAGCACCCCGCGCGGCAGGTCGTGCTCCTGGAACACGATGCGGATGGTCTCCAGATAGAACTCGGCGGCGAGGTCCAGCACGGCGAAATACTCGTCGTAGAAATTCTTGGCGGTCGCGGCCTTCTCGTGCTCGCCCATGGCGAGGTTCTCGAACAATTCGACATGCGCCTTCACATGCCGGTCCATGTTCATCGCCATGAAGGCGCTCACCTGCACGAAGCCGGGATAGACCCGCCGCCCGACGCCGGGAAAGCCGGGCGGCACGGTGGCGATCAGCTTCTGCTCGAACCAGTCGAGCGGCTTCGAGGTGGCGAGATCGTTGACCTTGGTCGGGTTGACGCGGGTGTCGACCGGCCCGGCCATCAGGGTGATGGAATGCGGCGTCGCCGGGTTGTCCTGCTGCGCCATCACCGCGGTGGCCACCAGCACCTGCACGCAGGGCTGGCACACGGCGAGCGCGTGCGCGCCCGGCCCGATGATCTCCAGGAAGCGGATGACGTGCTCGACATAATCGTCGAAGCCGAAGGCGCCCTCGGAAAGCGGCACGTCGCGGGCATTGTGCCAGTCGGTGATGTAGACGTCGTTCTCCGGCAGCAGCGTCTTCACCGTGCCGTGCAGCAGGGTGGCGAAATGGCCGGAAAGCGGCGCCACCACCAGGATGCGCGGCTGCTTCTGGTCGACATCCTTCCTGAAATGCAGCAGCGAGCCGAAGGGCAGGCTCGCCGTCACTTCCTCGGTGACCGCCACCTCGCGATTGCCGACCGTGACGGTGCCGATATCGAAGGCCGGGCGCTTGTGGCTGAGGCTGGAGCGCTCGAACATCTCCAGCATGGCGGTGACGTTGCGCAGCAGCGCGAGGCCGCCGAAACCCTGGCCCGCGAAACCCTGGCCGCCGAAGCCGGCGCCCCCGAGGCCGAGGCCGCCGAAACCGCCCATCGTGGTCTCGATCATCCGTCGCGACAGCCGCGCCATGGTGCGCATCGGATCGAGAAGGTCGGCCTGGGCCTGATAGGCAGCGTACATCATGCGCGGCGGAGCCTGAAGCGGAGGGGCCCGGAACGGAGGAACCCGGAGCGGAGGAGGGGACGGGCAGCTGCGGGACGCCGCCGGCAGCACGCGCCGCGGCGCGCATCCGGGCAGGCTAGAACAAAGCCGGCGCCAGCACGATACGACGAAGGAGTCGGCCGCCGGCCGGTGCGGCGGGCCGGTATCGCGCGCGCGCCATCGGGAATGGCACGAAGTGTGATTGCCCGGAGGTCAGCTATGCTCGCCCGCGTCAACACAGGACCACCGATCATGCCCGCCTCGGCCGCCGCTTCCAGACGCCGCCCGCCAAAGCGCATGAAGGCGCCCGACGACGACGCGGCCCCCGTGGCCGAAAAACCGGCTCCCGCACAGCCTGCAGCCGCCGGTAAGGCTTCGGCCGGGAAGGCTTCGGCCCGCACATCGCCGGCCGGCAAGGCCGCATCCTCGTCAACACCCGAAACCACCGAAAGCTCCGCTCCGCGCGCCCGCTCGCCTGCGGCGGCGACGCTGACGCTGAGTAGCAAGAACTATTCCTCATGGTCGCTGCGCGGATTCCTGCTGTGCCGCATGGCCGGCCTCGCCTTCGAGGAGGCGCGGGTTTCCGCCGACGATCCCAGCATCCGCGCCGAGTTGCTGCTGCAGTCCTCCTCCTTCCTGGTGCCGCGGCTGGACCATCGGGGGCTACGCATCTGGGACACGCTCGCCATTGCCGAGTACCTGCATGAAATCGCGCCAGAGGCCGGGCTTCTGCCTAGCGATCAGGCGGCGCGCTCGCATTGCCGCTCGATCTGCGGCGAGATGCATTCCGGCTTCGCCAATCTGCGCTCGGCGCTGCCGATGAACATCAAGGCGCGCCATCCCGGCTTCAAGGTGTGGACCGGGGCGCAGGGCGACATCCAGCGCATCGTCGCCATCTGGAACGAGTGCCTCAAGACCTATGGCGGCCCCTATCTGTTCGGCGCCGCCCCGACCATGGCGGATGCGATGTACGCGCCGGTCTGCTCGCGCTTCGCCACCTATGACGTGCCGCTCGACCCGCTGAGCGCCGCCTATTGCAAGACCATGCTGGCCTTCCCGCCGATGCTGGAATGGAGCGGGGACGCGCGGGTGGAGCCGGACGAGATGGAAGAGCTCGACGTCGAGTTCTGACCGGCGGGACGCGGCGCCGGCCCGCCCCGCGGAAGCATGAACGGAAGCTTTAGACCCGCCCGCCGCCGGCGTTCGTCCCCGCGATTCAAAGCGTCGCCAAACGTGATGGCGCCGGCGCTTCCGGGCAGGGCGGAACTCCGCTAGTCGATGGCCCCTCGCCCGGCCGGGCGATACAAGCCGGACGACAGACATGGCGCAGGCCGCCCTCAAGCTTCAGAGCGATTTCATGCCCCCGAGCGAGTTCGAGAAGATGCTCGCCGGCGAGCTCTACCACGCCGGCGACCCGGAAATTCAGGCCTGCCAGGCCGCCGCCTTCGCCTGGATGGCGCGCTACAATGCCTCGCTGGGCCTGCCGGAAGCCGCGCGCGGCGCGCTGCTGCGCCAGCGGCTCGGGGCGGTCGGCGCCGGCACCGTGGTGCGCCCGCCCTTCCATTGCGACTACGGCTTCAACATCCGGCTCGGCGCCGGGGTGTTCCTCAATTTCAACTGCGTGATCCTCGACGTGGTCGAGGTGCGCATCGGCGACGGCACGCAGATCGGGCCGGGGGTGCAGATCCTCACCGCCGACCACCCGCGCGACGCCGGCGAGCGACGCTCCGGCCTCGAATTCGGCCGCAAGGTTTCCATCGGGCGCAATGTCTGGATCGGCGCCGGGGCCATTATTCTGCCGGGCGTGACCATCGGCGACGACGCGCTGGTCGGTGCCGGCGCGGTGGTGACCAGGGACGTGCCGGCGGGAGCGAAGGCGGTCGGCAACCCCGCGCGGGTGCGGTAGGCGGCGGGCGGCCTCTCGCCGCCCCGCCTCAGGCCGCGCGGGCAGCCGGCGCCAACGGATCGCAGCGCCAGTCGGCGGGCAGCCGGAACTGCGCCGCGAGCCCCGCCTCGCCGGCACGGGTCACCGCCAGCGCCCGGCTGTCGGCCACGCGCGCCAGCCAGCCGAGCTCGATCAGCCTGTCGAGCAGCGCCGAGCCGAGCCGCCCGGCGAGATGCGGCCGGCGCTCGCTCCAGTCGAGGCAGGTCCGGCAGAGCGGGCGGCGCATGCCCGGCTTCTCCCGCAGGTCGAGCCCGAAGTCGGCAAAGAATCCCCGCCCTTCCGGCGTCAGGGCCGCCATGTCGTCCGACTGCGCGACGAGGCCCTGCGCGGCGAGCGCATCGGCGAGCGCCAGCGCCAGCCGGCCGGCCAGATGGTCGTAGCAGCTGCGGGCCAGCCGCAGCGCCTCGTCGCGCGGACCCGCGGGGCGGTGGCGCGGCGGACCCACGCTCGCCGCCAGCGTCAGCGCGTGCATCACCTCGGCGATCTCCGGCGAGGCGAGCCGGTAATAGCGGTGCCGGCCCTGTTTCGACACCGTCACCAGCCGCGTCGAAGCCAGCCGGGCGAGATGGCCGCTGGTGGTCTGCGCGGTCACGCCGGCATGGCGCGCCAGTTCGCCGGCGGTCAGCGCCCGGCCGCCCATCAGCGCCATCAGCATGTTGGCGCGGGCGGGATCGCCGACCAGCGCGGCGATTTCGGCGATCTGGCTTCCCGAAACGATCTGCGCCATGGCCCGATCCTCGCACCCTTTCCGCCCGGAGCGGCGCCTCCGAGCGACGCGGGCCGCCCCGAGCGCCGCTCGCGCGCGCATTTTCCCCGCCAAGGTCGTCCACCTCGACCGAACCGAGGCTAGCAGCCGCCGGCCGTCCGGTCAGCCCTTGACATTTCGGCCGGCGCCGAAGCATCGCCGGGCACGGCCGGGCGACGGACCGGAACCCCGGTGCGCCTCGGCCCGTTCTCTTCGTGACACAGGAGGACGCCATGACCGTACCGAGCGCCGTCGATCCGAACATTCCCGAGCCCGCCGCCCCGGACCTGCCGGAGCCGCCGCGCACGCCCGAGCCCGGCGGGCCGGACATTCCCGCCCCGGCCGAGACGCCGGACAGCCCGCCGGCGCCGGTGGAGGACCCCAATCCGCCGGATCGCGGTCCCGACATTCCCCCGCCCGGCCGCGGCGAGCCGGATATCCGCCCCGGCGACACGCCGCAGGAACTGCCGCCCGACAGCCTGCCGCCGGCGGTGGAGCCGCCGCCCTCGATCTAGGATCCCGGTGGAGCCGCCATCCCCGATCGGGCGGGATGCCGCGCAGGCGCGGGCGATCATTCCCGGCCCCCATAAGCAAAACGGCCGGCGTGTCGCCACGCCGGCCGTCTCATTCTTCATCGATCAGGCGATCGAGCGGATTCCGCTCAGTCGGCCTTCTCGTTGGCCTTCTTCAGCGCGGCGCCGAGGATGTCGCCCAGCGACGCCCCGGAATCCTGCGAGCCGAACTGGGCCACGGCTTCCTTCTCCTCGGCGATCTCGAGCGCCTTGATCGAGACCTGCACCTTGCGCGCCTTGCGGTCGAACAGGATGACGCGGGCATCGAACTTCTCGCCGACGGCGAAGCGGTCCGGGCGCTGGTCGCCGCGGTCGCGGGCCAGTTCCGAGCGCTTCACGAAGGTCGACATGTCGGTGCCGATGATCTTCACCTCGACGCCGCCGTCCTTCACGTCGGTGACTTCGCAGGTGACGATCGCGCCCTTCTTCAGCTCGCCGGCATCGGCGAAGGGGTCGCCGGCCAGCTGCTTCACGCCGAGCGAGATGCGCTCCTTGTCGACGTCCACGTCGAGGACGACCGCCTTGATCACGTCGCCCTTCTTGAACTCGTCGATGACCTGCTCGCCCGGACGGTTCCAGTCGAGGTCCGAGAGATGCACCATGCCGTCCACGTCGCCGTCGAGGCCGAGGAACAGGCCGAACTCGGTCTTGTTCTTGACTTCGCCTTCGACGGTGGAGCCGGCCGGATACTTCTCGGCGAAGGCATCCCACGGGTTCTGCAGGGTCTGCTTGAGGCCGAGCGAGATGCGGCGCTTGACCGGATCCACCTCGAGGATCGCCACTTCCACTTCCTGCGAGGTGGAGACGATCTTGCCGGGATGGACGTTCTTCTTGGTCCAGCTCATCTCGGAGACGTGGATCAGGCCCTCGATCCCCGGCTCCAGCTCGACGAACGCGCCGTAGTCGGTGATGTTGGTGACGCGACCCTTGAAGCGGGCCTCGACCGGGTACTTGGCCTCGATGCCCTCCCACGGATCGCCGAGCAGCTGCTTCATGCCGAGCGAGATGCGGTGGGTCTCGTGGTTGATCTTGATGATCTTCACCTTGACCGTCTGGCCGATGTTCAGCACCTCGGTCGGGTGGTTGACGCGGCGCCAGGCGATGTCGGTGACGTGCAGCAGGCCGTCAATGCCGCCGAGGTCGACGAACGCACCGTAATCGGTGATGTTCTTGACCACGCCGTCGATGACCTGGCCCTCTTCGAGGTTCTGCACCAGCTCGTGGCGCTGCTCGGCGCGGGTCTCTTCGAGAACCGTGCGGCGCGAGACCACGATGTTGCCGCGGCGACGGTCCATCTTCAGGATCTGGAACGGCTGTGGGTTGTGCATCAGCGGGCCGACGTCGCGGATCGGGCGGATGTCGACCTGCGAGCGCGGCAGGAAGGCCACGGCGCCGTCGAGATCGACGGTGAAGCCGCCCTTCACCTGGTTGAAGATCACGCCGGTGACCTTCTCGGTGGCGTTGAACGCCTTCTCGAGACGGACCCAGCTCTCTTCGCGGCGGGCCTTGTCGCGCGACAGCACGGCCTCGCCGAGCGCGTTCTCGACGCGCTCGAGATAGACTTCGACCTCGTCGCCGACCTTGATCTGCTGGTCGCGGCCGGGGCCGGCAAATTCACGCAGCGCCACGCGGCCTTCGGTCTTCAGACCGATGTCGATGATGGCGAGGTCCTTTTCGATGGCGACGACGATGCCCTTGACCACCGAGCCTTCGGCGGGTTCGGCGAGAGAGAAGCTCTCTTCGAGCATCGCGGCGAAATCGTCGCGGGACGCAAGTGCGGTTTGAGTAGCGGACATAGATGCTCCTGAGCCAGGGATTGCGCCGGACGGGTTGATGGACGTCGTCTTCGCCACGGGCAACGGGTCTGGCGGTCCCGGTGCAGCCTTCCGGGGTGCGACCCCCGAAAGACCCGGCGCGGTGGCCGTGGCGGAGCGACGATAGGTTTCGGCCGTGCCGGCGGCCCGCTTCCCATCCGGCCGGCCCGCCCAGGCGGAGACCGGGCACCGGAAGGCTCGCGGCGACGCCCGGCAGGGGCGATGCCTGCCGGCGGCCACCCGAACGGGCGGCGCGACCGGCTTCACGAGCCATTATATGGGAAGGCGGACGGCCGCTGACGAGGGCCGGAAATCGATCGGTCCTGCGGCGGCCGGATCGGAAGCGCGGCGGGCTATCCTCCGATAGCAGGGACGCGCTTCCCGCATCCCCGGCCCGCCCGCGACGGCTGATCCTTGTGAGGACGCCCGGACGCGCGTGTCATAAGCCAAGGGGAGGGGGATGGCAAGCGAATGAAGGGATTAAGAGGAAGATGCCCGTTGAAGATACCGACTGCGAAATTCGAGTCACGATCGTGCGCCTCTTGAACGGGGAGCACCATAGGCTTCATGACCAACCAAGCTGAAGCCGCACATTGCATTCAAGCAAAATGAATGCCGAATTTATATTCGAATACGGGAGGATGCGTTGCTGATTTCCGAGGCCTATATTCACGTAAGCCGTATCGGAATGACTAAAGAAACTACTGAATTCGGCGAATTGCTATTTAATGAAGCAGATCGATATTTGAATTTCAAGTCGAACTCGAATTACAAATAGATCAAGGCCCTCTTAAATTTTGATATAGGGTTGCGACATCAGCGCTCGCTCTCATTTCAGCATAGGGTGGCCTTCGGGCCATCAGCATCTCGTCCGGCGTGCCTGGATACGGCCCCACCGCACACGGCCCTCCCGCCCCCCGCGCGGCAGCGCCTACCCCCGCGAGCGCGCCGCCCGTACCAGCACCGCTGTCGCGAGCAGCACCGTCGCAGCGCAGATGCCGCCGCAGACCAGCCCGGCCGGGGTGATCCGCCCGGTGCCCTGCAGCCGGATGAAGCTGCCGATCCGCAGGTCGTAGTCGCCGTGGATCTCCTCGGGATGGGTCGGCACGTAGCCCGCCTGGATGTCGGGTAGCGGGACGGGAACATTGTCGGCCATGGTCGGTCTCCGGCGCGCAGGGGCGGGGCCGACCCGAAAGCAGGCCGGTAGGGCACGATCATGCGGCAGCACCGGTCGTTGCGGAAGCGTCATGCGCCATCCCGCCCCGGACCGTCAGCCCGCCCGCGCCGCAGCCTCCCGTCCCAGCCACACGTCCATGACCCAGCCCTTGCGCGCCCGCGCCTCGGCCCGCGCACGCAGGATCTCCTCCCCGACATCCGACAGCCGCCCCGCCAGCAGCATCTCGTCGGGCGTGCCCAGATAGGCCCCCCACCAGATGTCGAGCGGCTCGCCGCGCTCCATCGCGGCGCGCAGGCCCATGCCGTCGTCGAGCAGCACCACGAAGGCCGGCGCGTCGGGCGTCTTCGCGGCCACGCGCCGCCCGGTGGTCACCTCCACATTCTCGCCGATGCCGTTGAGCGGGATCCCGTGCGCCGCGCACAGCGCCTGCACGGCGGTGATGCCCGGCACCACCTCGATCTCGAACGCGGCGCCCAGTCCCCGCGCCGCCTCCAGCACCCGCAGCGTGGAATCGTAGAGCATCGGGTCGCCCCAGACGAGCAGCGCCCCGACCCCGTCCTCCGGCAGCTCGCTCGCGATCAGCCCGGCCAGCAGCGCCGCCCGCGCCGCGTGCCAGGCCTCCACGCCGGCGCGGTAGCCGCCGCCCTTCTCCCGTGCCGGACTTGCCGCGGTGACGCTGCGCCAGGGCGCGCGGCGGTGCGTGGTCAGGATCGCCTCGCGCAGGTGGATCAGCTCGGCCGCCGCCTCGCCCTTGTCGAGCAGGAAGAACAGATCCGCCCGGTTGATCGCCGCCACCGCCCGCAGGGTGAGCGAGGAGGGGTCGCCCATGCCGATGCCGATGACGAGGACGCGGCGGGTCATTTTTCCGCCGCCGGGGGCACGGCGTCGCGGGCGGCGAAGACGCGGCGGGCGACGAACAGCGCGTCGAGCGCGGCGGGGAAGCCGGCATAGAGCGCCATCTGCATGATGGTCTCCACCACTTCCTCGCGGGAGGCGCCGCAATTCAGCGCCGAGCCGATATGCACCTCCAGCTCGCGCTGGGCATGGCCGAGGCAGACCAGGCCGGCGACGGTGGCGAGCATGCGGGTGCGCAGGTCGAGCCCGGGGCGGGAATAGATGTCGCCATAGCCGAACTCGAAAATATAGCGGGCGAAGTCGGGGGCGACGTCGGCCATCGCCGCCATCACCTCCTCGCCGGAGCGCCCGGTGATCCGGCCCAGCCGCTCATGGCCGCGGGCGAGCCGCTCGGCGCTGGTCTCGTCGGGCGAACCGCGCCGATCGGTCCCGGTTTCGAAATTCCCGGCCTCACCGTACACCGCACCATCCTCACCGGACATCCGATCGGCCTCCGGTTCGCTCGGCGACGATGGCCAGCGCGCGGGCGATGCTGGCGTGCTTGTCGAGCCCGGTATTGTCCAGCAGCACCGCGTCCGGCGCCCGCACCAGCGGGGCATTGGCGCGGCCTGTATCACGTTGATCGCGCTTGAGAATATCCTCCAGCACCGAATGCGCCGTCACGTCTTCGCCGCGGGCGGAAAGCTCGGAAAAGCGCCGGGCGGCGCGGGCTTCCGGCGTCGCGGTGACGAAGATCTTCACCTCCGCCTGCGGCGCGATGACGGTGGCGATGTCGCGCCCGTCCAGCACCGCCCCGCCGGGCTGGCCGGCGAAGTCGCGCTGGAGCTGTATAAGTGCTTGACGAACCTCGGGAATTTCCGCGACGCGCGAGGCCGCCTCCCCCACGGGACCGGCCTTCAGCGCCTCCGGGTCGAGGGCATTCACCTCCAGCGCGGCGGCCAGCCCGACAAGGGCGGGAATGTCGGAAAAATCGAGGCCGCGGGCCAAAACCTCACGGCCGACAGCACGATAGAGCAGGCCGGTATCGAGATGCGGCAGCCCGAAATGCGCCGCCAGCGCGCGGGCGACGGTGCCCTTTCCCGATGCCGCCGGCCCGTCGATGGCGATGATCATGCAACCGCCTCGATCGCCGCGCCGAGGCCGGTCATCAGCGGCACGAAGGCGGGGAAGCTGGTGGCGACGAAGGAAATGTCGTCTATTTTCATAGGCTTGCTGGAAGCGAGCCCCATTACCAGGAAGCTCATGGCGATGCGGTGGTCCATATGGGTGGCGACGGTGCCGCCGCCCGCGACCGCGCCGGTCCCCTCGACGATGAGGTCGTCGCCCTCGATGGAATAGGCGACGCCCGCCTGTGCGAGGCCGGCCGCCACCGCCGCCAGCCGGTCGGATTCCTTCACCCGGAGCTCGGAAAGCCCGCGCATCCGCGTGGTGCCGCGGGCGAAGGAGGCCGCGACCGCGAGGACCGGGTACTCGTCGATCATCGAAGGCGCCCGCTCGGCCGGCACGTCGACGCCCGTGAGGTCGGAGGCCCGCACGCGCAGGTCGGCGACGCTCTCGCCGCCCTCGACCCGCTCGCCGAGAAGCTCGATGGAGGCCCCCATCTCCATGAGAGTCTTGAACAATCCGGTCCGCAGCGGATTGGTCATCACCCCGTTGATGACGACCTCCGAGCCCGGCACGATCAGCGCCGCGACCAGCGGGAAGGCGGCGGAAGACGGGTCGGCCGGCACGTGGATCGGCGCCGGCTTCAGTTCCGGCCGGCCCTTCAGCGTCACCCTGCGGCCGTGTGCGCCATGGGGCTCCACCCTTATGTCGGCACCGAAATGCGCGAGCATGCGCTCGGTATGGTCGCGGCTCGCCTCCTTCTCGATCAGCACCGTCTCGCCCGGCGCGCCGAGGCCGGCGAGCAGCACGGCCGACTTGATCTGCGCCGAGGCGACCGGGCTTTCATAGACGACGGGGATGAGGTCGAGCGGCCCCTTGAGACGAATGGGCAGGCGCCCGCCTTCGGCCGCCTCCACCACCTCGACGCCCATGCGCTCCAACGGATCGAGGATGCGGCGCATGGGGCGGCGGCGCAGGCTGGCATCGCCGTCGAAGGTCGCCTCGATGGGACTGCCGGCCACCATGCCCATCATCAGCCGGGCGCCGGTGCCGGAATTGCCGAAATCGAGCGCGGCGGCCGGGGCGCGCAGGCCGCCGATGCCGACGCCCTGGACGCGCCATTCCCCCGCGCCGAGCCGCTCCACCCGGGCGCCGAGCGCGGCGCAGACCTTGGCGGTGTTGAGCACGTCCTCGCCTTCGAGAAGGCCGGAAATCCGCGTCTCGCCAATGGCCAGGGCCCCGAAGATGAGCGCGCGGTGCGAGACGGATTTGTCGCCCGGCACCTTCACCGAACCTTCGAGCGCGCCGGATCGGGACGCGGTCGCAGGGGCAGGCGCGGCGGCGTGTCCGCTCGAATGGGAGGCAACGGCACTCATGTAAGGCACCTCGGACGGAGCATGGATTCTAGCGCGCCGCTGTCCTAACACGCCCGCGTGAGCCCCGTCACGGGTTCTGCAATTGCAGCTTGACAGCGCCGGAACCTGCGTTCAATGGGAGCAACCCTTTTCACCCACCACCTTCCGAGGTCCTAACCGTGGTGAAACCCGAACTTGGCACCAAGCGTGTCTGCCCCGTAACCGGGCGCAAATTCTACGATCTGAACAAGGATCCGGTGATCTCGCCCTATACCGGGCAGATCGTGCCGATCACCGTGCCGATTTCCCGCGGCCGCCCCGAACCCGCCCGCGCGGCCGTAGCCGAGGCGGATCCCGAGACGGAGGAGGTCGAGGACGTCGAACTGGTGTCGCTGGAGGATGCCGACGAGGAGGCCGCTACCCCGGCCAAGGCGGCGGCGACCGACGACGACATCGAGATCGACGACGAAGTCGAGGCCGATGGCGATGACGACGACACCTTCCTCGAAGAGGATGAGGACGGCGACGACGACGTCACCGACCTGATCGGCGACGGCATCGAGGACGACGAGGAAGGCTGAAAGCGCTTGATGAAGGCACAAGATGCGAATTGGAGGCTTGCAGTCTCCTTCGCCGTGTGCTTTACGGGCGTCCCGCGGCGGTTGACGCCGCCGCGACAAGTCGGGCGATCCCCAAGCGAGCCACTTCCGTGACGCTCGCACGCCCGACGCCCCCGGTGGGGCCATAGCTCAGTTGGGAGAGCGCTTGAATGGCATTCAAGAGGTCGGCGGTTCGATTCCGCCTGGCTCCACCAAATTTCTCCTTTTGATATGAATTGGATAGCTCGCGTCGCTCGCCCGGTGCGGTGCGTACCCTTCCGCGTTTGGCCCTTCGGAAGCACATGGCGAGCCCGGCGTCGTCCGGCGCGGATTGGGCCGTGGTGATTCCGAAATCGGGGTGGCTGTCAGGGCAGGCTGGAGCGGGCTGACACCTGCCGGCCCCTGCACCGCGCTCGGCTGCGCAAGCTGGCCGGCCCGGCCCGCATCGCTGGAGCGCGGATCTCGCCAGCGTCACATTCGAATGCACCCGCATGGCGCTGACGCGGCTCAAGGCCGGCAGGCCGCATGGGCATTGGCACGCGATCGAGGCCGGGCCGTTCCGCCACGACGATCCCGCTGCCGAACCGACGCAAGCCGCAAGCCAGCTTCGCCTGAACGGCAGGCCAGATCCCTCAATGTCCGGCTGATACGACCGGCGGCGTGCCGTGTGTGTGGAAACTCTCGATCGTCTTCAAGCCCCAGGCCTGGCCCTTCCTGCGCTCGGTTTCGGTCCAGGTGACCGTCTGCCAGTCGGGGTCGAGGATCAGCCGGGCGCCGGCATTGGCGACCTCGACCCGGTTGCCGGCCGGCTCGTAGACATAGAGGAAGAAGGTCTGCTGCACCGCGTGCTTGTGCGGGCCGGTCTCGATATGGACGCCGTTCTCGAGGAACAGGTCGGCGGCCTCAAGCACTTGTTCGCGCTGGTCGACCGCGTAGGTCACATGGTGGAAGCGCCCGCTGCTGCCGGTGAAGTCCCGCGTGTAGGCGATGTCGTAGGTCTTGTTGTTGACCGTGAACCAGCAGCCGGCCACCTCGCCGGAATCGAGCACGATCTGTTCGGTCACACGGCTGCCCAGCGCCTTCGGCAGGAAATCGCGAATGGCGCCGACATCCCTTGCCAGCAGGTTCACGTGGTCGATCCGGCGCACCCCGGCGCCGCGACCATGCTTGCGCTGGGCCTGGTTCTTCAGTGCCGGTCGCTCGGAGAGCGGCGCCACATATTTGCGGGTGTCGAAATAGATCTCGAACACGTGGCCGTCCGGGTCGAGGAAGCGATAGGAGCGCCCGTGGCCGAGATCGCCCTCGGTCCAGCCGAGGCCGGCGCCCATCGCCTCGATGGCGGCGACGCGCCGCAGCAGCCCCTGCTCGCTGGTGGCGCGATAGCCGATATGGCCGACGCCGGTGGTGTGGGAGGCCGTCAGCTTCAGCGAATGGAACTCGTAGTCGTCCCACGCCCTGAGATAGACGGAATCGCCCTCTCGGCCGCTCTCGGTCAGGCCTATCAGATTGACGAAGAAGTCGAGGCTTTGCTCCGGCTGGTTCGTCAGCAGCTCGACATGGGCGAGATGGGCGACGTCGAAGATCGGTTCCGGTGTCATGGCGTTCCTCTGCAGCCCTGGGGGCCGGCATATCGTTGGGCATCTACGTCGTTGAACGTTTGGCTCGTCCAAGGTTCAGGCGAGGCGGCGATCGCCGGGCGGAGCCGCCGGCGGTTGGGCAGCGACGCCAAGAAAGGCCTGCAGTGCATCATTGTCGGCCAGCAGGTCGCGGCTCGTCGCGCGGTACACCACGCGGCCGCGGTCAAGAATGATCGCCTGGTCCGTCATCCTCAGGATCTTCTGGGCATGCTGCTCGACCACGATGCCGGCAATGCCCTCGTCGAGGAATATCCGCCTCAGCGCGCGTAGGAGTTCCTCGACGATGATGGGGGCGAGGCCCTCGGTCGGCTCGTCCAGCAGCAGCACTTTCGGGTTGAGCACCAGCGCCCGGCCGATGGCGAGCATCTGCTGCTCGCCGCCGGAGAGCTGGTTGCCGAGGTTCTTCCGGCGCTCGGCGAGCCGCGGGAACATCTCGAACACCCGCTCCGGCGTCCAGGCGCCGGGCAGCGCGACGGCGGTCAGGTTTTCCAGCACGGTGAGCGAGCGGAAGATGTTGCGCTCCTGCGGCACCCAGCCGATCCCGCCGCGGGCGCGGCGTTCGGGCGAGAGGCCGGTAATATCGCGGCCGGCTACCGAGATCGTGCCGGCGGTCCGCCGGGTCACGCCGACGAGCGAATTGATCAGCGTGGTCTTGCCGACGCCGTTGCGTCCGAGCAGCGCCAGCGAGCGCCCTTCGCCGAGCGCGAGATCGATGCCGTGCAGGATCGCGGCCTCGCCATAGCCGGCGCACAGGCCGGACACTTCGAGCACATCAGGCATCGAGGCTCTCCCCGAGATAGGCGGCACGCACCGCCGGATCGGCCGCGACCTTGCCGGGCTCACCGTCGGCGATGACGGTGCCGTTGACGAGGACGGTGATGCGGGTGGCGAAGCGGAAGACGAGGTCCATGTCGTGCTCGATGAGGACGACGCTGACATCGGCCGGCAGGTCCGCCACCGTCCGCAGCAAGTCGTGCCGCTCGGCTTCCGGCACGCCCGCCGCCGGCTCATCGAGCAGCAGCACGCGCGGGCGGGCGGCGAAGGCGGCGGCGATTTCCAGCTGGCGCTGCTTGCCATAGGCCAGCGTCGCGATCTCCACGTCGATCACGTCGTCGAGCCGGAACCGCTCGGCGATCGCCGCCGCTTCGGCAATGAGATCGGCGGAGGCGTCGAGCCGGCGCCACAGGCGAAACCCGAGATGATGCTGTTCCGACAGTACCAGCAACAGCATCTCCATCGGCGACATGCTGCGGAACAGCTGGTTGATCTGGAACGTCCGGCTCATGCCCAGCCGCACCCGTGCCTCGCCGGAGGCACGGGTAATGTCCCGCCCGTCGAGCTCGATGCGGCCGGAGGTCGGTCGGACCACGCCGGTAAGCTGGTTGACGAAGGTGGTCTTGCCGGCACCATTGGGGCCGATCAGCGCGTGACGGGCGCCACGCTCGACGGTGAGCGACACGTCGTTCGTGGCGGTGATGCCGCCGAAGCGCTTCACGAGATTGACCGTCCTCAGGGCTGCGTCCATGGCTCAGGATCTCCAGCCGAGCCGGCGCCGGGCCGCGGCGATGAGGGAGTTTAGCCGCTCGCGGCCGCCGAGAATGAACAGCACCAGCAGAAGGCCGATCCAGAACTGCCAATATTGCGGGGTCATCGACGCGATGGCGTCCTGCAGCACCTTGAAGACGACGGCGCCGATCAGCCCGCCATAGAGATAGCCCGCGCCACCGATGATCAGGACCAGCATGAGATCGGCCGAGCGATGGAAATCGAGCACGTCCAGCGAGACGAACTGCGTCGTCTGTGCCATCAGCGCGCCCGCCGCGCCGGCATAGGCGGCGGCGATGGTGTAGATGGTGACGATGCGCAGCTTGCTGGCGATGCCGATGGACGAAGCGCGCAGCCGGTTGTCGCGGATCGCCCGCAGCGAGAGGCCGAAGGGCGATTTCGTCATCCGCCGCGCGGCGAGGAACAGCACGAACAGGATGGAGAGCGAATAGGCATAGGCGGTCTGGCCGCGCATGTCGAAATCGAACAGGCCGAGCAGCGGCCCCATCGCGATGCCCTGCAGCCCGTCGGCGCCGCCGGTAATGTCCCGCAGGGCGTTGGCCGCCTCATAGGCGAGCAGCGCGATGCCGAGCGTCACCATCAGCCGGGTCAGGTCGCTGCCGCGCAGCACGAGGAAGCTGGCGAGGAAGCCGAAGACCGCCGCGGCGGCCATGGCGACGAGGAGCCCCGCCAGCGGGTCCGGCGAGACATGCAGCGCGAACAGCCCGGCGGCATAGGCCCCCGCGCCGAGAAAAGCGGCATGGCCGAGCGAGACGATGCCGGTGAACCCGAGGATGAGATCGAGCGACATCGCGAACAAGCCGAGGATGGCAATCTCGTTGAGGAGCAGCGCCGCCTTCGGCATGACGAAAGGTGCCGCCACAGCCGCCGCCCAGAAGAAGAACTCGGCGCCTTTCCAACGACGGCTGGCGGCCAGCCGCGCGGCCATGCGCGTCGCCAGCGGCAGGCAGGCCTCGGAACTCAGGGAGACGCTCATCAGCTCGACCTCGCGAACAGGCCATTGGGCCGGGTGACGAGCACGGCAACCATCAGAAGGTAGATGATGAAGGCGCCGAGCTGCGGCACGTAGTATTTGCCGGCCACGTCGGCGACGCCGATCATCAGCGCCGCGACGAAGGGGCCGGTAATGCTGGACGTACCGCCGACGGTCACCACGATCAGGAAGTAGATCATGAACTTCAGCGGGAAGGTCGGATCGAGGCCGAGCATCTCGGCGCCGAGCGCCCCGCCGAGCCCGGCGAGGCCGGAGCCGACGGCGAAGGTCGCGGTGAAGATGGCGCCGACATTGATGCCGAGCCCGCGCGCCACGCGCTGGTCGTCCACCGCCGCCCGCAGCCGGCTGCCGAAGCGGGTGCCGGCCAGCACCGACTGCAGGGCAAGGGCGAGCAGGCCGCACACGACGATGACGAAGGCGCGGTACTTGCCGATGCCGATGCCGGCAATGTCGAACCGTCCCTGGAGCCAGGCCGGCAAGCGCACCAGCTGCTGCTGCGAGCCCATCGCATAGTCGACGGCGGTCACCGCCATGAACACCAGTCCGATCGAGAACAGCACCTGGTCGAGATGGGTCTTGGCGTACATCGGCCGGTAGATGCTGCGCTCCAGCCCCGCCCCGATCGCCGCCGGCACAAGGAAGGCCGCTGGCAGCGTTGCGATGAACGGCACGCCATAGCGCTGCATCAGGATCACCGTGACATAGCCACCGGCCATCGCGAAGGCGCCGTGGGCGAGGTTGACGAAGTTCATCAACCCGAGGGTCACGGCGAGGCCGGAGGCGAGGATGAACAGCAGCATCCCGAAGGCGACGCCGTCGAACAGAATCGTCAGCATCGAGCTAGCCTTCGGGGTCGTCGATATAGACGAGACCCGCCTTCGCCAGCCCATCGCGCATCGCATACATGTCGAGGCCGAGCTCGCCGGAGGCGAGCCGCGCCCGCTTCTGCGCCTCGTTCGCCTCGCGCGCCGCGGCCTTCCCGGCCACGGTGGCGGCCTCGAGCCGCGGCACCACCACCACGCCGTCGTCGTCGGCTACGATGACGTCCCCAGGATTGACCAGCGCGCCAGCGCAGACCACGGGCACGTTGACGCTGCCGGGAGTCGCCTTGACGGTGCCTTTCGCCGAGATCGCCCGCGCCCATACCGGCAGGCCCATTTCGGTGAGCACGCGCACGTCGCGCACGCCGGTATCCGTGATCACGCCGATACCGCCGCGCGCCTTCAGCGAGGTGGCGAGCAGGTCGCCGAACATGCCATCGGTGTTATCGGTGGTGCAGGCGATCACCAGCACATCGCCGGGCTTCACCTGCTCGATCGCCACATGGATCATCCAGTTGTCACCCGGCTGGGTGAGCACGGTGACCGCGTTGCCGGCGATCTGCGCGCCGGGATAGATCGGCCGCATGTAAGGTTTCATGAGACCGCTGCGGCCCATCGCCTCGTGCGTGGTGGCGACGCCGTGCTCGCCGAGGGTGGCGATGTCGGCGACAGCGGCACGCTTGGCCGTGCGGATGACGACGGGGTTCATGCGAGCACCTCGAGGGCTTCGGGGAACAGGCGCTGATAGGCTTCGCCATACGTCATCGCGCGGCCGGAATTGCGCCCGCCCTGCATGCCGCGGTTGAGCGCCACGCGGGTATAATATTCCCAGAGGTGTTTCTGGGCGGCGAGCACCTCGAAAGCCTTGCGCTTGGCCTCCCAGACCTCATCGATATTGAGAATGACCGTCGGCTTGTAATCGCACTGCTCAGGCTGGTGGGGCTCGAACAGGAACACTGGCGGCGCGGCATAGGCGCGGGCCGGATCCGGCTTGTGCCCGGCGGCCTGGGCGATGATCCGCGCCTCCTGGGCGAAGCGCGTCGCCTCCGGGTGGTCGACATTGTAGGGATCGTGGAGCGAGTGGGTGAGCACGAAGGACGGGCTCAGTTCGTGGAACACGTCGATCGCCCGGTCGAGCATTTCCGGCGTGGTGCGCAGGGGATAGTCGCCGGCGTCGAAGAATTCGATCTCGGCGCCGAGAATCCGCGCCGCCCGTTCGGCCTCCTCGCGCCGCTGCGCCTTGACGTCGGCCATGTTTACCCCGGCTGCCTTCCAGGCGAACTGGCTCTCGCCGCGCTCACCATAGGACAGGCACAGAATCTTCATCGTGAAGCCGCGCGCGGCGTGCAGCGCGATCGCTCCGCCGGCACGCCAGACGAAATCGCCGGGATGGGCCGTGATGACGAGACCGGATTTCGGCTTGTCAGCCATAGGATAGTCCTCTGTTGCAATGCTATTCGGCAGCGGTGCGGGCGGGATTGCGCTCCGTCGCCAATACGGAGGCGGGCGCGAAGGCCCGGCCATCCATCAGGATGCGGGCGGTGCGCAGCAGGCCGGCGCGTTCGACGACAGGCCTTTCCGCCGTGCCGCCGACCGTGAGGTCGACGGTGAATTCGCCGGTAGGATGCTCGACGCTGATCGAGCGCTGCCGGCCTGGCGGCATCGCCGCCACCGAGGCCGCCGGCGATCCCGGCAGGGCGGCGGCGGTCGCGACCGTCACCGCGGCGAACACGCCGATTGCGCTGTGGCACTCGTGCGGGATGAAACTGCGCGTGCAGATCGCCCCACCCTCGCGCGGCGGCGCCACAAGCGCGATCTTCGGCACGACCTTGCCGGAGACGTCGCCGAGATTCATCAGCGGGCCGGCGGCGAGGCGGATACGCTCGATGCGCCGCTTGAGCTCGGTGTCCTTGTCGAGCGCGTCGCGACTCTCATAGCCGGTGCGCCCGACATCGGCGGCGCGCAGCACGATGACCGGCATGCCATTGTCGATCAGCGTGACCTCGACACCGTCGACGATGTCGACGGCGTTGCCGGTGGGCAGCAATGCGCCGCAGACCGAGCCTTCCGCATCGAGAAATCCGATGCTGATCGGCGCCGCGGTGCCCGGCACGCCGTCGATGCGCGCCGACCCCTCGGTCCGGGCCAGTCCGCCCTCCGTTTCCATCGTCAGCTCGGCGATGGTGCCGGTATTGAGGGTGCGCACGCGCACCGTCGCGCGCGGGCTCGTGGCCGGCACCAGACCGCGCGCCAGAGCGAACGGCCCGACCCCGGCCAGGATGTTGCCGCAGTTGGGAGTCGTGTCGACGAGGGGCTTGTCGACACCTACCTGGACGAACAGGAAGTCGACATCGCAATCCGGCAGCGTTGACTTCGAGATGATCGCGACCTTGCTCGTCAGCGGATGGGCGCCGCCAAGGCCGTCGATCTGGCGCTTGTCCGGTGACCCCATCAGCGCCAGCAGCAGGCGGTCGCGCAGGTCGGCATCGGCAGGCAAATCTTCCGCGAGGAAATAGGCCCCCTTCGACGTGCCACCGCGCACGAGCATGCAATTGATGCCGGTCTGCACGATTCAGCCTCCCGCCGTGATGTTTGCCTGCGTGATCACCTCCCGCCAAATCGGGATCTCGCTGGCGATGAGCTGCCTGAACCCATCAGGTGTTCGCTTGCTCGCCACCGCTCCGTCCTTCTCCAGCGCCGCTACGAATTCGGGCGTATCGAGCTGGGCGTTGATCTCGCGGTTGAGCCGGTCGACGATCGCCATCGGCGTCCCGGCCGGCGCGACGATGCCATACCACTGCACCGCCTCGAAGCCCGGCAATCCGCTCTCGGCGATGGTCGGCAGCTGCGGGGCGAAGGTGGCGCGGTTCGCGCTGGCAATGCCAAGCGCCCGGAGCTTGCCGTTATTGGCGAAGGGCAGCACGGCGGGGCCACCGGTGAGGGTGAACTGCACCACCCCGGCAACGAGATCCACCACCGCCGGCGCCGTGCCGCGATAGGGTATGTGCACCGCCTGGAAACCGGCCCGATAGGCGAGATAGGCACCGGCGATATGGGCGGCGCTGCCCTGGCCGCCGGAGCTGTAGTTCAGCTTGCCGGGATTGGCCTTGGCATAGGCGACGAATTCGCCGAAATCCCGGGCTGGCACCTCCGGGTTTATCACCAGGATGTTGGGCACCGAGGCGACGAGCGCCACCGGCTGGAAGTCGCGCAGCGGATCGTAGGGCAGGTTGGGATAGAGCGCCGGGTTGAAGGCGAGCGTGCCGATATGCCCCATCATCAACGTGTGGCCGTCCGGCGCCGCCTTGGCGACCTCGGTGGCGGCGGTCATGCCGCCGGCACCCGGCTTGTTTTCGATGATGATGCCGGGCCCGCCGATCGACGGGGAGATCCGGTTGGCGATGAGGCGGGCGAGCAGGTCCGTGCTGCCGCCCGGGGTGAAGGGCACCACGATCCTGATCATCTGCGAGGGCCAGGCGGACTGGGCGCGAAGGATGGCGGGGGCGGCGACCGTGCCGACGCCGAGAGCCGCCAGAACCGAGCGTCTGCTGAGCATGTGCGTATCTCTTGATCTGGGGGATGGCGTCAGGAACGGATCTTCGCCGGGTCCTTGACGTGCGGGATGGTGGCGAATTCGATGTTGTAGAGTTCGCCGTCCCGTCGCTCGACGCGGCGGATATAGATGTTCTGGATCGGCTCACGGGTTTCCGGGTCGATGGTCAGCGGACCGCGCGGGCTCTCCCAGCTCAGCCCCTTCATCGCCGCGATGAGGTCCGGGCCGTCGGTCTTGCCGCCGGTCTTCTTCAGTGCCTCGTAGATGAGCCGCATGCCGTCATAGGCATGGACCGCCACGTGGTTGGGGCGCAGCCCGCCATTCGCGGCGCGGAAGGCCGCGACGAAAGCCTTGTTCTCCGGGCTGTCATGGGCGGCGGAGTAATGGTGCGAGGTAACCATGCCGAGCACCGAATCGTCCATCTGGGTGATGATGTCGTCCTCGGTGACGCTGCCCTCGCCGAGCACCCGGATGCCGGCCTTGTCGAGCCCGCGCTCCACGAACTGTTTCATCAGCGTGGCGCCGAGGCCGGTCGGCACGAAGACGAACAGGGCGTCCGGCTTGGCATCGGCCGCGCGCTGCAGGAACGGCGCGAAGTCGCGGTTGGAGAGCGGCACGCGGATGGTCTCGGCGACCTCGCCCCCCAACTCCTTGAAGCGGCTGACAAAGGCGGTCTCGGTGTCGATGCCGGGCGCATAGTCGGCGACGATGGTGACGACGCGATTGATCCCGTTCGCCTTGGCCCATTCGGCCATGGGAACGGTGGTCTGGCCCTGGGTGAAGGCGGCACGCACAATATAGGGCGACTTCTCGGTCACCACCGAGGTGGCGGCCATCATCACCACTTCCGGCACCTTGGCCTGGGTGGCGAGCGGGGCCACGGCAAGCGCCAGCGGCGTCAGCCCGAATCCGGCCAGCACCTCGACGCCGTCATTCGCCACCATTTCCTGGGCGATGCGGCGTGTCACATCGGCGACGCCGGTGTCGTCACGCAGGATAAGCTCAATCTTTTTGCCGGCTACCGTATCGCCGGCCTGCGCCATGTAGAGGCGCGCCCCGGCTTCGAGCATGCGGCCCGTTGACGTGAACGGCCCGGTCATCGGAGCAATGAGGCCGACCTTGACCGTGCCGGAATCCGCGGCGGCACGGTGGGTCGCCACGGCGGCGAGCGCAAATCCGGCGCCGGCGAAAAGATGGCGTCGATTGATCATCATCTGGCGTTCTCCTCGGAGATTTTTATTTTGATTTTTCGCTTTGCCGGGATGACGTAGCGGCGGCCACGGCAAGCATTGCGCGCACCATGAGACGACGGCTTTAGGCAATCAAATGATCAGAATGCAGCGATTGATGAATCCTGTTCAGGATTCATCGGCCTCCGGATGCGGGAAGCTGTCCTTGAGCCGGCGGGTCAGCAGCTTGAGCAACTGGCGGCCGGCCGGGCTCAGCGGCACGCCCTTGCGCGTGACCACGCCGAGGGTGCGCGTCACCGTCGGCGAGCGCAGCGGGATGGCCACGACGTCCGACGCCTCGGTCGCTCCCAGCGCGAGCAGGGGCACGATGGTGTAGCCGACGCAGGCCCGCGCCAGACTCACCGCGGTGGACACGCGCTGCACCTCGAAGTGCCATGACATCGCCTCGCCCCTCGAGCCGAGCGCGTCGTCGATGAGCACGCGATTGCCGGTTTCGGCGCTGATGCGCACCAGCGGCAGCCCGTCGATCTGCGCCCAGGTCAGCGACGCGGCATCCGCCAGCGGCATGCTCTTGTGGCAGACCAGAACGAAGGGCTCCTTGACGACCGGCTTCAGCTCAAGGTCCCATCGATTGGCGGCGACGATGGTGACGCCGAACTCCACCTGGCCGGATTGCACTTTCTCGGCAATCTCGCTGGCGGAATTGTCATGGATCGCCACCTTGGCCCGCGGGAAATCGCGGTGCAGGTCGATAATGGCCAGCGGCAGGCATTTCATCGCCACCGTCGGCAGGCAGCCGACGGCGACCTTCTCCTCGATCACCTCATGGGAGTCGCGCACCTCGTCGAGCGCGATGCCGAGATCCTCGAAGACCTTTCGCACCCGCGGCAGCAGGGCGATGCCCGCCGGCGTCAGCGAAACCTGGCGAGTGGTGCGCAGGAGAAGCTGGGTCGACAGCAGTTCTTCCAGCTTGCGGATCCGGTGGCTGAGCGCGGTCTGCGACAGGTTGAGATGCGAGGCGGCGGCATGGAAGCTGCCGCGCTCGGCGATGGTGACGAAGGCCTGAAGTCCGAGAACGTCGATCCGCATCGAACCCTACCAACCCGCATGCCGCCCCGCCGACCCGCACCTGCGCGGCGACAGCCAAACATGTCGTCCGGCCCCACGCAATGCCGGCTCCCTGCCGGGTCATTTTGGCGCGAGGCGGGCGATGCGCTATCGCCAAGCGACGGGAGCCGCTCTACCGTCCGCGTCAAAATACGAAGAATCCGGCGGACACGGGGATGCGGAACGTCGTGCAGAACAAGCTCATCACCGGTCTCAAGCTGCGGCAATTGCAGATCATGATCGCGGTCGGCGAGCAGGGAAGCTTCCTCGGGGCCGCCCATCAACTGAACATTTCCCAGCCGGCCGTGACCAAGGCCGTCCAGGAGGTCGAGGATACGCTGGGGGTGCAGATCTTCGATCGCATGGCGCGCGGCATCCTCGTCAACACCTATGGCCGGGTCGTCATCGAGCGCGCACGGGCCATCGTCTCGCTGATCGAGCGGCTCGCCGACGACGTCGACATGGTGCGACAGGGACGGGCCGGGACGCTGGTCGTCGGGGCGCTGCCGACCGCCGCCTCCAGCGTGCTGCCGCCGACCCTGGCCCGGCTGCGGGGCACCAATCCCGATCTCGACATCCGCATCGTCCAAGGCCGTACCGCCGAATTGATGCCGCAGCTGGAAAGCGGAAAGCTCGATGTCATCGTCGGCCGGCTCTACGACCTGGAGACGGTCTGCGATGTCCAGCGCGAGACGATCTATCACGAGCCGATCTCGCTGCTGGCGCGCAGCGGCCATCCGCTGTTCGCTTCCCCGAATCCCGATCTCTCGGAGATCGTCCACTACGGACTGGTGCTGCCCTCGCTCGATCAGCGACTGGGGCACGAGATCGACGCCGTGCTGAGCTATGCCGGGCTGACGCTGCCGGTGGGCACGCTGCGCTCCACCTCGACCTCGTTCATCCGCGAACTGGTCCTCACCAGCGACTTCGTCACCGCGCTGCCGCGGCTGATGCTGGCCGGCGATCTGCGGCGCGGCATCGTCGGCATGCTGCCGCTCCCGCTGGCCTCGGGCAAACGCCCGGCCGGCGTGATCACGCTGCGCCACCGCCGCCACCCGCCCAACCTCGCCGCCATGGTCGCGGCGCTGCGGGAATATGTGCGCGAGCTGCGCGCGACCGGCCTGCTCGACGATCGCTGAGGCGGCCTCCGCTATTACCAAAGGTTATAGCTGTGCACCCTCCCGGCTGGAGGACGGGGCCAATCTCACTTGATATCACTTCGCCACTCCCCGAATGGCGAGGCGGCTATGGATCATCGTGTCACCCGGGAGCGGTTGTCGGAAACCGCCCTCGATCTCCTCTTCCGCGAAGGACGCACCTACCACGGATGGCTTGACCGACCGGTGCCGGACGGACAGCTGCGCGATCTCTATGACCTTGCGCGCATGCCGCCGACCAGCAATAACATCTCGCCGCAGCGCATCGTCTTCGTGAAGTCGCGCGAAGCGAAGGAACGCCTGCGCGCCGGGCTCAAGCCGGGCAATGTCGACAAGACGATGGCGGCGCCGGTGACGGCCGTGCTCGGCATCGACAGCCACTTCTACGATCATCTGGAATTGCTGGCGCCCCATGCGGTGGACCGGCGTGCCGGCTACATCGCCGATCCGGACCTGTCCTGGCGCGCGGCCTTCCGCAACGCCACGCTTCAGGGCGCCTACCTCTTGATGGCGGCCCGCGCACTGGGGCTCGATTGCGGCCCGATGTCCGGCTTCCTGCACGACGTCGTCGACGAAACCTTCTTTCCAGGTGGGCAGGTCAAGTCGAACTTCCTCATCAACATTGGATATGGCGACCCCGCCACTGTCCGCCCCCGGGCGGCGCGGTTCGCCTTCGACGACATCTGCACCATCGCCTAGCGCGGTGCCGGCCGTGCTCCGCAGCGGGCATTGGCCGGGCGTACCGGCGGGAAGGCGAACCAGAGGAAGAAACGGCATGAGCGGATCGACGGTGAACAGCTTCAGCGGATCGCGTCTGTGTTTCATCGGCTTCGGCGAGGCCGGGCAGGCGATCGCCGGAGGCCTGATCGGCGAGGGCCTGCGCGACATCTCGGCCTACGACATAGCCGGCAACGAGCCGCGGGTGCGCGAGCCTGCCGAACGCATCGGCGTGCGGCTCGCCTCCACTCTCGCCGATGCGATGAACGGCGCCGACATCGTGGTTTCGGCGGTGACGGCGGCCTCCAGCCTCGACGTCGCCCATGCGGCGGCGCCATCGCTGGTCCAGGGTCAGATTTTCGTCGACGTCAACTCGGTCTCCCCCGGCCGCAAGAAGACCGCCGCCGCGTCGCTGGCCAATGCGGATTGCTATATCGACCTCGCCATCATGGCGCCGGTGCATCCCGCCGGCCACAAGACGCCCTGCCTGGTGGCGGGCGCGCAGGCGGGGCGGCTCATCAGCACACTCGAACCCTTCGGCATGAAGCTGTCGCTCGCCGGGGCGGATGTGGGATCGGCGACCCTCGTCAAGATGGTGCGAAGCGTCATGGTGAAGGGGCTCGAGGCGTTGAGCTACGAATGCTTCATGGCGGCGCGCAAGGCCGGCATCGACCCCGTCATCCTCACCTCGATCAGCCAGAGCTATCCCGGCATCGAGTGGGCGGAGTTCGTCCCCTACTGCCTCAACCGCATGCTCCAGCATGGCGTGCGCCGCGCCGCCGAGATGCGCGAGGTGGTCAACACGCTGCACGAGCTCGGGGTCGATCCGCGCGTCACCGAGGGCACGGTGGCGCACCAGGATCGGCTCGGCCAGCTCGGCATCAGCCCGGAACTCGCCGGCCTCGCCGAGATGTTCGATCGCATCGATTCCGCCGGCCCGGCCGGCACCCCGAGCGCGTGAACGGAGGACCTACCGAAGATCGGGCCTGCATTGCCTTAAAGCGGTGCCGACAGAGCACCGCCCGGAAAGCCGTCGTGACCGAACCGATCGCTGCGGCGGGGAAACAGTCTCGCATTCAATGCGGGTGCCAGGGAGATGAAAGCCGCCATGAGCATGGCAGTAACCTTCACGAGCCATTCGAGCGCTTTGCCAACGCAGCGCGGGCTGTATTTCGACGGCCAATGGCATGCGCCACGGGCGGGCGGCTCGGTCGAGCTGACCAATCCGGCGAGCGGCGCTTCGCTCGGCGCGGTCGCCCAGGCCGGGACGGCGGATGTCGATGCCGCCGTCGCCGCCGCGCGCGCCGCCTATCGCGAATGGCGGCGCGTGGCGCCGGCCGAGCGGGCCAAGCTGCTGCGCCGGATCGCGCAGATCGTGCGCGACAACGCTCGCGAACTTGCGCTCATCGACGCCATGGATGGCGGCAATCCGCTGCACGAGATGCTCGGCGATGTCGCCAATGCCGCCGCGCAGCTCGACTTCTTCGCCGGCCTCGTCACCGAGATGAAGGGTCAGTCGGTGCCGCTGGGGCCGCATTCGGTCAATTTCTCGGTGCGCGAGCCGCGTGGCGTGATCGGCCGGATCATCCCGTTCAACCATCCCTTCATGTTCTGCGCCGCCAAGTCCGCCGCGCCGCTCGCGGCCGGCAACACGGTGATCGTGAAGCCGCCGGATCAGGCGCCGCTCAGCTCGCTGCGTTTCGCCGAACTTGTCGACGGCCTGCTGCCGCCCGGCGTGTTCAACGTGCTGCCCGGCGGGCGCGAGGCTGGCGCAGCGCTGGCTGCGCATCCGGACGTGGCGATGGTTTCGCTGATCGGCAGCGTGCCGGCCGGACGGGCGGTGATGAAGGCCGCCGCCGAGACCATCAAGCCGCTGCTGCTCGAGCTCGGCGGCAAGAACGCACTGATCGCGCGCGCCGACGCCGACCCGGACGAGGTCGCCGCCGGCATCATCGCCGGCATGAACTTCACCTGGTGCGGCCAGTCCTGCGGCTCGACCAGCCGGGCCTTCCTGCACGAATCCATCCACGACGCCGTTGTCGAGCGTGTTCGCGAGCGGGTGCGCCACTTCAAGCCGGGCGATCCGACCGATCCCGCGACGACGATGGGGGCGATCATCAGCCAGGCGCAACTCGACAAGGTGCTGGGCTTCATCGCCGATACCAAGGCCGAGGGCGCCCGGCTTTTATGCGGCGGCGGGCGGCCCGACGATCCGGCGCTCGCCGGCGGCCTCTTCGTCGAGCCGACCATCTTCACCGACATGACGCGGGAGATGCGCCTTGCCCGCGAGGAGGTGTTCGGGCCGATCCTGGCGATCTTCAAATGGTCCGACGAAGCCGAAATGCTCGCGGCCGTGAACAGCGTCGAATACGGCCTGACCTGCTCGATCTGGACCGACGACGTGCGCGAGGCCCACCGACTCGCCACCGAGGTGCAGGCCGGCTTCGTATGGATCAACGAGGTGTCGCGTCATTTTCTCGGCACGCCCTTCGGCGGCTACAAGCAGTCCGGCCTCGGCCGCGAGGAATGCCTCGAAGAGCTGCTCGCCTACACGCAGGAGAAGCACATCCACGTGAATCTGAAACGTCCGGCACGCGACTAGCCATCGCCCCGGCGTCCTGACCCGGCCTCCGTCAAGAGAGGCTAACCGAACGATTGAAAGGGATGGAATATGCTCACGACGTTACGGCGCGCGACATTCGCTGTCTTATCGATCTGCCTGGTCCTGACCGGCACCGCCAGCGCGGTGCGGGCGCAGGCCGCCTCCTATCCTCCCGACCGCATCAATCTCACGGTGGCCTTCGCCGCCGGCGGTTTCGTCGACACCTTCGCCCGCATCATCGGCCAGAAGCTGAGCGAGCGCTGGGGCAAGCCGGTGACGGTGGAGAACAAGGCCGGAGCCGGTGGTAACACCGGCGCATCGATCATCGCCAACGCCAAACCGGACGGCCTGAATCTTCTCGTCACCTCGACGGCGATCGCGATCAACGAGACGCTCTACAAGTCGCGAGACTACAAGCTCGACCAGCTGGTGCCGGTATCGATCGCGGTGTCCTCGCCCGAAACCATCGCCGTAAACCCGTCCAAACCCGGCACGCTCAGGGACTATCTCGCCTGGGCCAAGGACAAGGAGATCACCTTCGCCAGCGCCGGGGTGGGGTCCGGGTCGCATCTGGCCGCTGAATTCTTCCTGAAGACGATGGCCAAGACGCCGGCAACCCATGTGCCGTTCCGCGGCGGTGCGCTCTCGGTGCAGGCGGCGCTCGGTGATCAGGTGGACATGGTGGCTTCGTCCTTCGGCATCATTCCGCAGGTGGCGGAAGGCAAGCTGATCGGCCTCGCGGTAGCGAGCCCGACCCGCGTGGCCGCCATGCCCAACGTGCCGACCTATACCGAATCCGGCTTCCCCTTCATCGCGGAATCATGGGTTGCGGTGCTGGCGCCCGCGAAGACGCCGCCGGAGATCGTCGAGAAGCTGAACGCGGCGATCACGGAGATCATCTCCGAGCCCGACACGCGCAGGAAGCTGATCGACATGGGCTATCAGCTGCACACGCGCTCCGTTCCCCAGGTTGCCGCCTATCTCGACGAGGAGGTGGGCAAGTGGGGTGAGATGGTGAAAATCGTCGGCGTCTCCGTCGAGTGATCCGCGCGCCCCTGTCTCGAACGGCGCAGGAGTGGCGGCCGCCAGGCGGCCGTACGCTCCGGCGCGTCCCGGAGAAACCGATGACCCAGTCAAGCCAGACGTCCGCACCGGCACGGTGGCTCACCGTGAGGTCGCCGCAGAACCTGTTGTCCGGCCTCTTCCTGATCGTGTTTGCCGCCTTTGTGGTGTGGATGCTGCGCAATCTGCCGCAAGGCACGATGCGGGCGATCGGACCCGCCATGCTGCCGCGCTGGACTGCGCTGGCGATCGGGGTCGGGGGCTTCGCCCTCATGGTGTTCGGGCTGCTTCGCGACGGCGACGAACTCGACAGGTGGCACCTGCGCGGCCCCCTCTTCGTGATCGCCGGGCTGACGACCTTCGCCCTGACCATCCGCTCGCCCGGCTTCCTCATCGCCGCGCCGCTCACGATGCTGATCGCCGGCTTCGGCACCGCGCAGGTTCGGCCGAAGGAGCTGATGATTTTCACGGTCGCGATGACGGCGGTATGCGCCGTGCTCTTCCGGGTGCTTCTGAACCAGCCGCTTCCCATGCTGGTCATCCCCAGCCTGTCGATCAATTTCTGAGGCGGACATGGATCTGTTCTCGAACCTCGCCTTCGGGCTCGGCGTCGCCCTGTCGCCGATCAACATCCTGCTCTGCTTCGCCGGATGCATGCTGGGAACGCTGATCGGCGTCCTGCCGGGCATCGGGCCGATCGCGACCATCGCGATCCTGCTGCCGCTGACCTTCGGCCTCGATCCGACCACGGCTCTCATCATGCTCGCGGGCATCTATTACGGCGCGCAATATGGCGGGTCGACGGCCTCGATCCTGCTCAACATTCCGGGCGAGTCCAGCGCCGTCGTCACCGCGCTCGACGGCCATGCCATGGCGCGCCAGGGCCGGGCCGGCATCGCGCTCGGCATCTCGGCGATCGGGTCGTTCTTTGCGGGCTCGGTCGCGACACTCGTCATCTCGGCGCTCGCAGGGCCGCTTGCCGGCCTGGCCCTCATCTTCGGTCCGGCGGAATATTTCGCCCTGATGCTGATGGGGCTCGCCTTCGCGATCCTGCTCGCCAACGGCTCGGTCCTCAAGGCTGTCCTGATGGTGCTGGTCGGCGTGCTCCTGTCGACCATCGGGCCCGACCTGACCACCGGCCAGCTCCGGCTCACCTTCGGTGCGACCTGGCTCGCGGACGGTATCGACGTGGCGCTGATCGGCATGGGCCTGTTCGGCATCGCGGAAGTCTTCCGCAGCCTCGAACACGGCGAATCCCGCGACGTCGTTCGGGAATCGAAGATCGGGCGATTGCTGCCCGGCGCCGCCGAGCTGCACCAGAGCTTCAAGCCGATCCTGCGCGGGACCTTCATTGGGTCGGTGCTGGGAATCCTGCCCGGCAACGGCGCCGTTCTCGGTCCCTATGCGTCCTATACGCTCGAGAAGAAGCTCGCGAAGCATCCCGAGCGGTTCGGCAAGGGCGCCATCGAGGGCGTCGCCGGCCCCGAATCGGCCAATAACGCCGGCGCCCAGACGTCCTTCATCCCCTTGCTGACGCTCGGCATTCCGCCCAATGCCGTCATGGCTCTCATGGTTGGGGCGATGACGATCCACGGCATCGTGCCGGGTCCGCAGATCATGACGAAGATGCCCGCCCTGTTCTGGGGGCTGATCGCCTCGATGTGGATCGGCAACCTGATGCTGCTCGTCATCAACCTGCCGATGGTCGGCCTCTGGGTGAAGCTCCTCAAAGTGCCCTATCGGCTGATGTTCGTCGGCATCGTGATCTTCTGCTGCATCGGCGTCTATTCGCTCAACAGCGAGCCTGCCGACATTCTCATCATGGCAGCGCTCGGGGTTGCCGGCTACGCGCTGACCAAGTTCGGCTTCGAGCCGGCGCCGCTCACCCTCGGCTTCGTGCTCGGGCGGATGATGGAGGAGAACCTCCGGCAGGCGCTGATGATCTCGCGCGGCAGCCTGATGACCTTTGTCGACCGACCGCTCGCCGCCGTCTTCATCGTCCTCGCCGTCGTCCTGCTGTTCGTCGGCGTCGTGCCCTCGATCCGCAAGGGCCGCGACGAGGTGTTCAGCGAATAATCCGCTTCCGACGACATGAGAAGGATGGCTTCGACCATGACGACCGACGCTGGCAGCGCCGCGATCTCAAACGACCTGTGGGGCAGCGACATCGTCGCCGATGCACTTCGTGCGCTGGGCTATCGCCACGTCGCGCTGGTACCCGGTGCGAGCTTTCGTGGCTTGCACGACAGCCTCGTGAACCATCTCGGCAATCGCGACCCGCAAATGGTGGTCTGCCTGCACGAGGGGCATGCCGTGGCCATTGCCGACGGCTTCTCCCGCGTTGCGCAGGAACCGATGGCGGTGGTCCTGCACTCGAATGTCGGGTTGATGCACGCCACCATGAGCATCTTCAACGCGTGGTGCGACCGGCGCCCGATGCTGATACTGGGAGCGACCGGGCCGGTCGACGCCCATCGGCGCCGGCCGTGGATCGACTGGATCCATACGTCGCGCGACCAGGGCGCGCTGGTGCGGAACTACACCAAGTGGGACGACCAGCCAGCCTCGGCGGAGGCGGCGGTCGAATCCGTGCTGCGGGCGAACCAGATCGCCCGGACCGCCCCGATGGGCCCGGTCTATGTCTGCCTCGACGCCGAGATGCAGGAGGCCCGGCTCGACCGCGAGGTGCGCGTGCCCGACGTGGCGCGGTTCCGCGCCCCGACCGCGCCCGCCGCTTCCCGCGAGGTGCTCGACGAGGCGCTGGCGATCTTGCGCACGGCGAAATCGCCGCTGCTGCTGATCGGCCGCGTGTCGCGCGACGAGGGCGACTGGGCGCGGCGGATCGCGCTTGCCGAAGCGCTGGGCGCCACGGTGCTGACGACGACGCACAACGCACCCGGCTTTCCGACCGAGCATCCGCTGCACGCGCTGGCGCCGGTCGGCGAGCGTCCCAACGCGGCGGAGGTGGAGATCCTGCGCCGGGCGGATGCGATCCTCAGCCTCGACTGGCACGACCTCGCCGGCTTTCTCAGCGCCCGCACCGGCTCCTCCCAGAGCCAGACGCCGCTTGCCACGCCGATCATCCACTGCTCGCTCGACAATTATGCCGCCAATGGCTGGAGCATGGATCACCAAGCGCTGCCGGCGGTGGACGTCAGGGTGCTCGCCGATCCCGATCTGTTCGTCGGCCAGATCCTCGACGCGGTGGCGGCCGATCCGGCCTGGCGCGCCGCGCCGGCGGCGATCGGGGCGGAGGAGCACTGGACCGTCACGGCCCCGACGGAACCCGACCCGGACGCCCTCTTCACGGCCGAGCAGATGGCGTTCACCATCATGGAAATCACGCAAGCGCGCGACGTGACCTTTGCGCGCCTTTCCTTCGGCTGGCCCCGGTCGGCCTGCCGGTTCCGCACGCCGCTCGACTTCCTGGGCAAGGACGGCGGCGGCGCGGTCGGGACCGGGCCGGGACACACGGTGGGTGCCGCCCTCGCCTTGCGCGGGACCGGCCGTCTGACCATGGGGGTGATCGGCGACGGCGACTATCTCATGGGGGTCAACGCGCTCTGGACAGCATCAAATCGCGACATACCGATGATGCTGGTCGTCGCCAATAACCGCTCCTACTTCAACGACGAGGTCCACCAGGAGCGCATGGCGCACCAGCGCGGGCGGGCGGTCGAGAACAAATGGATCGGGCAGCGGCTGGACGATCCACGCCCCGACATCATCGGGCTGGCCCGGGCACAGGGCTTCGTCGGTGGCGAACCGGTGGACAATGTGGAGGCGCTGCGCATCGAACTTGCGAAGGGCGCGGCTCACGTGGAGGCGGGAGGGCGCTATGTGATCGATGCGCTCATCGTGCCTGGTTATTCGAGCAAATGAACGTGGCAACGTTACCCGAAACGTCCCTCACCGTCGGTTGCGGCGCCTATGACCGCACTTGGCCGCTTATCGCCGGCACGATTCACCCGTCGGGCTATCGGCTGGACTGGTCCATCCTGCCACCCGAGGAAGTGTTTCTGCGTGGCATGCTCGGTGGCGCGTTCGACGTCACCGAAATGTCCCTCAGCACCTATTCGCTGCTTCGCGCACGTGGGACGTGCCGCTATGTCGGGCTGCCGATCTTTGTCTCGCGCAAGTTCCGGCACAGCGCCATCTACCTGCGCGCCGACGCCGGCATTACTCGGCCGGAGGAGCTTCGGGGCCGGCATATCGGCGTGCCTGAATATCAGCTCACAGCCAATGTGTGGGTGCGCGGCCTGCTTTCCGATGAATACGGGGTGAGCGCGGACAGCGTTCATTGGGTGATCGGCGGCATCGACGCGCCAGGGCGCGAGGAGAAGGTGCCGATCGAATTGCCGACCCGCTTCGCCGTAACCCGGCTCGGAGCCGGCGAGACGCTCTGGCAGTGGCTGCTGGAGGGGCGGATCGACGCGATCATTGCGCCGCGCGCGCCACAAGCTTTCGCCCAGGGCCATCCGGCGATCCGGCGCTTGTTCGCGGACGTGCCCGCGGCGGAAAGGGACTTTTATCGCCGCACCGGCTTGTTCCCGCTGATGCACATTATTGGCATCCGCCAGGACGTGCTGGAAAGGCACCCCGACCTGCCCGCCGTGCTGACCGGCGCGTTCGAGGAGGCGAAAGCGTTCGCCGCCAACGAACTCCACCAATACGCGTACGATACGGCCATGCTCCCGTGGCAGGAAGCGTCGCTGCGCGCAACCGAGGAGACGATGGGCGCCGATTACTGGCCCTATGGCGCGGCACCGAACCGACGGGCCATCGAAGCCTTTGCCCGCTACCAGTTCGAACAGGGCATCGTCGGGCATATCCAGACGGTGTCGGACATCTTTCCGTTCGGATAGCGGCGCGGCGGCGCCCGAGCAGGATCACCGTTCGGACGAAATCGGCCCGTTGCTTCCGGCGTCTCGGGTTGATGCCGTGAGACGGCTGGCGGCACTGGCGCTCAGCGCGGCGCCAGGCCCTCGACGAAAAGCCGGATCGCCTCGCGCAGATAGGCGCGGCGGTCGTCCTCACCCGGCCAGTCGGGCAGGCCGGGCACCTTCAGCGGCACGGCGCCGAAGATGAGGTCCATCAGCATCCGCGACGTGCGCTGGGCGCTGGCAATGCGGATGCGGCCACGGTCGGCCTGGCGCTCCAGCCAGGCGGCGAGCTCGGCGCGCGACGGGTCGGCGCCGTGCACACGCACGATCGTCCCCAGCTCCGGGAACTGCCGTATCTCCGCCATCACGAAGCTCAGCAGCGCCATCCGTTCGCGATTGGCCGCATCGTCGATCTCGATCCGAAAAATCGCGGCAATCGCCTCGGCGAGCGGGAGATGATCATAGTCGCCGGGCAGCGCCAGCATGGTGAAGCGGTGATCCACGACGATGGCCGCGAACAGGTCGATCTTGGCAGGGAACAGCCGGTAGAGCGTGCGCTTGGAAATCCGGCACGCGGCGGCGATGTCGTCCATGGTGGTGCGACCGTAGCCGCCTTCGAGAAACAGCACGCGCGCCTGCGCGACGATCGCCACCACCTGGTCGGCATCCGAGCGTGCCTTGGGGCGACCCCGCCCGCGCTTCTGCGTCTGCGCGCCTGCTTCCAACAATCCCTGCGACATGTCCGCCTGCCCGTTCTGCGCGCCGATCCTGTCACATCCGCAGCGTGACGACATCCATTCGATGCCGTTTGACATTTCAAGGCGGCGATCACTATAGAGACTGATAAGTTTTCTAATTTTGGAACGGCTGTGATCCGACCCCTGCTCCCGTCTGACCGAGGCGCTTTCCACCCTGCCGGGTCGGCATCCCGGCTGTCCGCGGGCTCCATGATACCGCGTCGGCTTTCTGGCCGCTCCGGCCTCGCCAAGCCGCCGGGGAGATGCCGATGAACGGCCGGATCCGCATCATCGGCGCACTGGCACTGGTCGTGGCGCTGGCTGCCGGTGCACTCGGCTGGCAGAAGATGTCCAGCAATGCCGCACCCGCGCTCATCACCGCGCCGGTCACCCGTGGCGACATCGAGGAAACCGTGCTCGCCACCGGCACGCTGAAGCCGGTCAAACTGGTCGCGGTCGGCTCGCAGGTCTCCGGGCGCATAACGGCGGTCGAGGTGAAGCTCGGCGAGACGGTCCGTGCCGGCGACCTGCTGGCGCAGATCGATTCGGTCACCCAGCAAAACGACCTGCGCACCGCCGAAGCGGCGCTCGCCAACGTCACCGCCCAGCGCGTCGAGAAGCAGGCCACGCTAACGCTGAACGAGGCGACGCTGGCGCGCCAGACGCGCATGGTGGATCAGAACGCCGTGTCGCGGGCCGAGTTCGAGACCGCACGGGCCGATGTCGACGTCACCCGCGCCCAGATCGAGGCACTGGCCGCCCAGATCGTCGAGGCGCAGGTGGCGGTCGACACCGCTCGCGCCAATCTCGGCTATACCCGTATCACCGCGCCCATCGACGGCACGGTGCTCGCCATCGTCAGCCAGCAGGGCCAGACGGTGAATGCCGCCCAGTCGGCCCCCACCATCGTCATTCTCGGCCAGCTCGACACGATGACGGTGCGCACCGAGATCTCGGAAGCCGACATCGTGCGGGTGAAGGTGGGCCAGCCGGTCTATTTCACCGTGCTCGGCGATCCCGACCGGCGCTACGACGCCGCGCTGGAATTCCTCGAGCCGGCGCCGGAATCGATCCGCAGCGATTCGAGCTTCTCCTCCTCGACCTCGTCGAGTTCCAGCAGCAGTTCCTCCACCTCCTCGTCGTCGTCGGAGGCCATCTATTACAATGGCGTGTTCGACGTGCCGAACCCGGACGGGCAGCTGCGCACCTACATGACCGCCGAGGTGCGCATCGTGCTCGGCGGTGCCCGCGATGCACTCACCATTCCCGCCTCGGCGCTGGGCGCCCGCGATGCGCAGGGCCGCTACACCGTGCGGATCGCCGGCGCGGACGGCACCGTCTCCGTCCGCACGGTGGAGATCGGCCTCAACAACAAGATCACCGCGCAGGTGCTTTCCGGCCTTGAGGAAGGCCAGCAGGTGGTGATCGACGAGGCGACCGCGCAGACCGCCTCGACCTCCTCCCGCCCGCCCGGCCCCGGTGGCCCCATGGGCTTCTGACCATGGGCGAGGCGCTGCTGGAGCTGAAAGGCCTGGGCCGGGAGTTCCCCTCCGGCGATCGGATGATTGCCGTGCTCAGGGATGTCGACCTCACCATCGAGGCGGGAGAGATGGTGGCCATTGTCGGCGCGTCCGGTTCGGGCAAGTCGACGCTGATGAACATTCTCGGCTGCCTCGACCGAGCGAGCGCCGGTCTTTACCGCGTCGCCGGCCGCAACGTCGCCGATCTCGACGCCGACGAACTGGCGGCGCTGCGGCGGGAGCATTTCGGCTTCATCTTCCAGCGCTACCACCTGCTCGCCGAACTGACCGCGCTCGGCAATGTCGAGATCCCGGCCGTCTATGCCGGCCAGGCGCCGGGCGCGCGGCGCACCCGCGCCGCGGCCCTGCTCGGCCGGCTCGGCATGGGCGATCGCACCGGGCATCGGCCGAGCCAGCTCTCCGGCGGCCAGCAGCAGCGCGTCTCCATCGCCCGCGCGCTGATGAACGACGCCAAGGTGATCCTTGCCGACGAGCCGACCGGGGCGCTCGACAAGCACAGCGGCGAGGAAGTTCTGCGCATCCTCGCCGAGCTCAACGCCGAGGGGCGCACCATCGTCATCGTCACCCACGACATGCAGGTGGCGAGCCGCACCCGGCGCATCATCGAGATCAGCGACGGCGAAATCCTCTCCGACCGGCGGACCGCCGCGACGGAGGCGCCGGTACCCGACCAGGAGCCGCCGCCGGGACCCTCGCGCGGTCAATGGAGCGCCTTCGCCGACCGCTTCCGCGAGGCCTTCGGCATGGCGCTCCTGTCGATGCGCGCGCATGGGCTGCGCACCTTCCTCACCATGCTCGGCATCATCATCGGCATCGCCTCGGTGGTGAGCGTCGTCGCGCTCGGCCAGGGCTCGCAGCAACGGGTACTCGCCAACATCTCCAGCCTCGGCACCAACACGCTGGAAATTTTCGCCGGCAAGGATTTCGGCGATACCCGCTCCGGCCGCATCACCACGCTGGTGGTGGGCGATGCCGAGGCGCTGGCCGCCCAATCCTATGTGGCGGCGGTGACGCCGACCGTCTCGACCTCCAGCACGGTGCGTTTCGGCGCCAAGGAGGCCAATGCGCTGGTGAACGGCGTCGGCGAGCAATATTTCAACGCCAAGGGTACCCGCCTCGCGCAGGGCCGGCTGTTCGACGCGACAAGCGTGCATGCCCTGGCGCAGGACGTCGTCATCGACGAGAACACCCGCAAGACGCTGTTCGACGACTTCGCCGGCAGTCCGATCGGCCAGGTCGTGTTCGTCGGCGATGTGCCGGCACGGGTGATCGGCGTTACCCAGCCGCAACAGGGCGGGTTCGGCTCCAGCCAGAACCTGTCGCTCTATCTACCTTATACGACGGTGCAGGCGCGGGTGCTGGGCAGCCGGTCGCTGCGCTCCATCACCGTGCGGGTCGCCGACGACGTGCCGACCAACCTCGCGGAACAGACGGTGACGCGGCTGCTCACGCAGCGGCACGGCACCAAGGACTTCTTCATCCTCAACACCGACGACATCCGTAACACCATCACCGCCACCACCCAGACGCTGACGCTGCTGATCGCCGCCATCGCGGTGATCTCGCTGGTGGTCGGCGGCATCGGGGTGATGAACATCATGCTGGTATCGGTGTCCGAGCGGGTCGGCGAGATCGGCGTGCGGATGGCGGTGGGGGCGCGGCGGGCCGACATCCTGCAGCAATTCCTCATCGAGGCCGTGCTCGTGTGCCTCATCGGCGGCCTGCTCGGCATCCTCGCCGCGCTCGGGCTCGGCGCCGCCTTCGGCGCGCTCGGCTCCGGCTTCAGCTTCGTCTATTCGACGGCGTCGATCGTCACCGCCGTGCTGTGCTCCAGCCTGATCGGCATCACCTTCGGCTTCCTGCCGGCACGCAACGCCTCGCGGCTGGACCCGGTGGCGGCGCTGGCGAAGGGCTGAGTTCGCACCCTTCCCTTAGGGAGCCGGAATGTCGTGCATTCTGAGGGGGTTGGGCAAGCGGAGCTCGCCGCGGCCGCGACACGGGAGCCGGCCCGACCCCCGACTTTATGCGATATTGCGCCGCACTATAGTTCGCTGCATAGCAAAATAGACAAATTCTGCCGGCGCCAATGCCGGCCAACTCGCTCGGAGCACGCCAAATCATGAGCATGGTTGATATCGCCGGCCTTCGCATCGACGCCGACCTCTACGCTTTCGTCAATGACGAGGCCATTCCCGGCACCGGCATCGCCCCCGAGGCCTTCTGGCAGGGTTTTGCCGAGATCGTCGGCGAGTTCGCGCCGCGCAATGGCAAGCTTCTGGCGCATCGCGACGTGCTGCAGGCGACGCTTGACGACTGGCACCGCACCCATAGGGGCAAGCCGATCGACCCGGCGGTCTACGAGACCTTTCTCAGCGATATTGGCTATCTGCTTCCCGAGCCGCAGGCGGTTTCGGTGGTGACGCAGAATGTCGACGACGAGCTCGCCCGCATTCCCGGCCCGCAGCTCGTGGTGCCGATCACCAATGCCCGCTATGCGCTGAACGCCGCCAATGCGCGATGGAACAGCCTCTATGACGCGCTCTACGGCACCGACGCGCTGCCCGAGGAAGGCGGCGCCCAGCGTGGCGGCGGCTTCAACCCGGTGCGGGCGGCGCTGGTGGTGGCCAAGGTGCGCGAGTTCCTCGACGAGGCCTTCCCGCTCGCCGCCGGCTCGCATCGCGACGCCACGGCCTATGCGGTCGCGGGCGGCATGCTCGAGGTGACGCTCGGTTCCGGTGCGGCGACCGGCCTCGCCGATCCGGCCAAGTTCGCCGGTTATACCGGCGACGCCGCGACACCGACCGCCGTGCTGCTGGTCAATCACGGCCTGCATGTCGAACTGAAGGTCGACCGGACCAGCCGGATCGGCGCCACCGACGCCGCCGGCATTGCCGACGTCGTCGTCGAGGCGGCCGTCACCACCATCATCGACTGCGAGGACAGCGTCGCGGCGGTGGACGCCGCCGACAAGATCCTCGTCTATCGCAACTGGCTCGGCCTGATGAAGGGCACGCTCAGCGCCCATTTCGACAAGGCCGGCGGCACGGTGGAACGCCACCTCGCCGCGGATCGCGCCTATACGGCGCCGGACGGCGGCGAGAAGATTCTGCACGGGCGCAGCCTGCTGCTGGTGCGCAATGTCGGCCATCACATGATGACCGACGCCGTGCTCGGCCCCGACGGCGCCGAGATCCCCGAGACGCTGCTCGACGCGGCGCTGACCTCGCTGATCGCCCTGCACGACCTGAAGGGCGCCGGCAAGCTGCGCAACAGCCGCACCGGTTCGGTCTATATCGTCAAGCCGAAGATGCACGGACCGGAAGAGGTCGCCTTCGCCGTCGAGCTGTTCGGCCGGGTCGAGGCGCTGCTCGGCATGGCGCCGACCACGCTGAAGATCGGCATCATGGACGAGGAGCGCCGCACCAGCGTCAACCTGCCCGCCGCCATCGACGCGGCGCGCGAGCGCGTCGTCTTCATCAATACCGGCTTCCTCGACCGTACCGGCGACGAGATCCACACCTCGATCGAGGCGGGCCCGATGGTCCGCAAGAACGAGATGAAGGCGCAGGTCTGGATCAAGGCCTATGAGGACAACAATGTCGATGCCGGCCTTGCCGCGCATCTCGACGGCAAGGGTCAGATCGGCAAGGGCATGTGGGCGATGCCCGACCGCATGGCCAACATGCTGGTGCAGAAGATTGCTCATCCGCTGGCTGGGGCCAACACCGCCTGGGTGCCCTCCCCGACCGCGGCGACGCTGCATTCCATGCACTATCACAAGGTCGATGTCTTCGCCCGACAGGCGGAATTGCGCTCCCGCAAGCCGGCTGCGCGCCGCGACCTGCTCACCGTGCCGGTGGTCGACCGCGGCAATTGGGAGCCGGCCTCGGTGCAGGAAGAGCTCGACAACAATATCCAGGGCATTCTCGGCTATGTGGTGCGCTGGATCGACCAGGGGGTCGGCTGCTCCAAGGTGCCGGACATCCACGATGTCGGGCTGATGGAAGACCGGGCCACGCTGCGCATCTCCTCGCAGCACGTCGCCAACTGGCTGCTGCATCGCGTCGTCACCGACGCGCAGGTGGAAGAGACGCTGCGCCGCATGGCCAAGGTCGTCGACGAACAGAATGCCGGCGACCCGGCCTACAAGCCGATGGCGCCGTCCTATGACGGCTTCGCCTTCCGCGCCGCTCGCGACCTCGTCTTCGAGGGCCGGGCCCAGCCGAACGGCTACACCGAGTTCGTCCTCCACCGCCGTCGCCGCGAGGCGAAGGCGGCGTGAGCCTGACGACGCGTCGCAAAGCCAAGGCGTGACGCGCGCGGGGTGAGCCCCGGCGATCAAGATCATCCCGGCAGCTTGGAGCCCGGCACTGCGCCGCCGCCCATGGATTCCCCATGGACAGGCGGCGGGGTCGGCCCGATAGTGGCAATTGTCGCACCGAAGATGACCGCCTCGAAGCGACCGGTTGAATTCGGGGCTGCGGCCCGGGGGCATTCCGCCGGGGCCGTACCTCGCTGAAACGGCCGACATGGCGGTTGATTGTCCGGCCGAGCCTCCATGATCCCTGTGCGTCGCCTGCTCATCGCTCTCTTCCTGCTGCTGCTCCAGGCGGCGGCGCCAACCGCTGCGCAAGCACCCGCGCAGCTGTCTCCGCAGACGGCCGCGCCACTCACCCAGCAGCAATTCGACCAACTGGTGGATTCTCTGTCGAAGGCGGTAGCGGAGCGGCTGAGGGCCGGCGCTCCGGCTGCCGTCGAGACCCCGGCTGCCGCAAAGGCGGAGGAACCGGCCGCTACGCCGGCTCCGAAGGTGGAGGGGGCGACCTCCCCGGCCTCATCATCGGCCAATCCGCCGATGATGATGAACATGATGAACGAGGAGCCGGCCAGCAAGAAATTCATCGAGGTGCTCGACCAGACGGACGAGGTGCTGGCGGAATTTCCCGGACTGATCGAGCACAGCAGCCGTATCCCGGCGGCGCTTCGCGCCGACATCAACAATGGCCGCGAACCCGGGCGCTTCCTGCTGGTGCTGGCGGCCTGCGTCGCGGCCGCGCTCGCGACGGAAGCGTTGCTGCGCCTCGCCCTGCGCCTGCCGCGCCGCTATCTGGCAAGCCGCGTATCGGGAGCCTCGTCGCTCTGGGCGCTCACCGCCCTGGTCAGCCTCGACATTGTGGTCCTCACCGGCCTCTGGCTGATGACGCACGCGCTGATCGTCGCGCTGTTCAGCGGGACCGTGCCGCAGGCCCGCTTCGGATTCCTGGTGCTGACCAGCGTCTTCTACTGGCGGCTCTATCTGTTCGTCTTCCGCATCGCCCTGCGCCCCGACCTGCCGCAGGCGCGACTCGCCGAGATCGACGATGGCGAGGCGCTGAAGATCTATCACTGGTCCTCCGCCATCATCTTCGCCGCGATCGTGTTCGACGATGTGCGGCGCATCCTGGAGGGAATGCAGGCGCCGCTATTGGTGATCGCCTGCGCCATCGTGATAAAGACCATCCTGCTGACGGCTCTGCTCATTGCCGCCGCCATCGCGGTGCGCGACCCGGTGGCCAAGTGGTTCCACGGCCTCGGACACGGCCACAAGCGGAGGCCGCTCGCCGCCACCGTCGCCCGGTTCTGGCTGGTGGTCGCCGTTCCGGTCTTCCTCATCCTCGGCATGGCCGGCGTCTACGGCGCGCTCACCACCTCGGACAGCGTGCACAGGGCGCTGCTGATGACCGGCAACGTGCTGATCGGGCTGCTCATCCTCGAATCCTTCATGGACAAGGTCGTTCGGCTGATGCGGGCCGACATGGAGCCGCGGACGTCAGACCGCGAACGCGCGACAGAAGCGCTGATGCGCTGCGCGAGGGTGGCGGTCCTGCTCGGCGCGCTGAGCCTGCTGTTCCGCATCTGGGCGGTCTCGGGCATCGGCATGATGGACATGAGCGGCTACAACGCCTTGGCGGCGGCGGCGCTTCCGGCGGGCGCCATCCTGCTCGCCGCCTATTGCGCCTGGCAGGTGGTGAATTATTTCACCGGCCGGCACGCCGCCTCGCCCGCCGCCGGCCTGCCCGGTCACCAGGACAGCGAGGAGGCGGCGCCGACGGCCTCGCGCATGAGCACGCTGATGCCGCTGCTGCGCATCACGCTGCTGCTCGCCATCGTCATCATGGCCGGCCTGACGGTGCTCTCGCAGCTCGGCATCAACATCACGCCGCTGATCGCCGGCGCGTCCATTGTCGGCCTCGCCATCTCCTTCGGCAGCCAGACGCTGGTGAAGGATATCGTCTCGGGCGTGTTCTACCTGGTCGACGATGCCTTCCGCGTCGGCGAATATATCGATTGCGGCCGGGCCAAGGGCACGGTGGAGGGATTTACCCTGCGCTCGCTGAAGCTGCGCCACCAGAACGGCATGATCCACACCATCCCCTTCGGCCAGCTCGGCCAGATCACCAATTTCAGCCGCGACTGGGCGACGCTGAAGTTCAACCTGCGCTTCACCCGCGATACCGACATCGAGAAGCTGCGCAAGACGGTGAAGAAGATCGGCCTCGAAATGCTCGAGGACCCCGAGATCAAGGACGAGTTCCTGATGCCGCTGAAGATGCAGGGTGTCGCCGACATCGCCGACAACGCCCTGGTCGTGCGCTTCAAATTCACGGTGAAGCCCAGTCGCCCGACGGTGATTCAGCGCGAGGCGATCAAGCGGATGATCCGCATCCTGCCACAGCAGGGCATCGAGTTCGCCAACAACACCGTCGCCGTCCAGGCGATGGGCTCGCCGGCCGACCAGGCCGCCGCCGCCGCGATCAACCGGGCGAACATTGCCAATGACCTCGCCGCGAAAGCCGAGGCGGAGGCCGCCGCGAGCTGATCCTTCGCCGGCAGAGCCCCCTCGATCAGCTGGAACGCGCGATCGATGGGGAAGCGGATCCGTCCAGGCGGTTACCCTATGAGGGCCTGGAAAAACGCCTCCCGTTTCTGCCGGACCTGCTCTTCTAGCCGGAGAACTCCGTCTCGTGGCGCAGGGCGTCCTCGGCCTCGGGGTTGAGCGGATGGGCGGCACGCTCGGGCCGCACCAGCGGCTCCGGCTCGGCTACCGTGCGGTCGATCCCGTAATCGATCCCCTCCTCGGCCTGGCGCAGCAGGCGCTGGCGGTCAAGTTCCCGTACCTCGGCGATGGTGTTGCGCGCGGCATCGGCCGCGATCCCGTTGGCGCGCAGCGTCGCGTTGCCGAAGGCAAGCGCGGATTCGAAGGTCTCGCGGATCTCGAAGTCGACGCCCTTCGCCCTGAGGGAGAGCGTGTGGGTGCGGTCATAGGCGCGCACATGCAGCCGGGCATTGGGGACGTTGGCCCGCAGGATCTCGACGATGCGGTCGGCCGTCTCGCGTCGATCGACGCAGACCGCGATCACCCTCACCCGCTCCGCGCCGGCGGCCCGCAGCACGTCGAGCCTCGTGCCGTCGCCGTAATAGATGCGGAATCCGAAGCGCCCGGCGCTCTGGATCATCTCCACATCATTGTCGATGATCGTCACTTCCATGCCCTGGGTCAGCAGGCATTGCGAGACGATCTGCCCGAAGCGGCCGAAGCCGACCACCAGCACCGATCCATGGGCGTCGGAAAAATCGGCCGGCAGCGGCGTGGTCATGTCGCGCCGCTCCAGGTTTCGGGCAATGCGCTCGCCGATGAGCGCCACCGGCGGGCCGAGCATCATGGTCATCGCCGCACAGGCGGACAGGAGGTCGGCCTGCCGGGCGGTGAGAAGGCCGAGCCCGAGAGCGAGAGGAAACAGCACGAAGGAGAACTCGCCGGCGGAGGTGAGCACCGAGGCGGCGCGTACCGAATCGGCTTCCGAACCGTCCGAAAGGTGGAACACCGCCCAGACTGAGACCGCCTTCACCAGCGTGACCAGCAGCGTGCCGATGATCAGCAGCGGGGCGTTGGCCAGCACCACGTCGAGATTCATCGACATGCCGATGCTCATGAAGAACAACGCGATCAGCAGCCCGCGAAAGGCGTCGACATTCGCCTCCAGCTCGTGGCGGAAGCTCGATTCGGACAGCATGACGCCGGCAAGGAAGGCGCCGAGCGCCATCGACATGCCGACCGCCGCCATCAGCGCGCCGGCCCCCAGCACCACGAGCAGCGCCGCCGCGGTCATCACCTCGCGGGCGCCGCTGCGGGCGAGGATCTGGAACAGCGGCGTGAGCAGATAGCGTCCGGTGCCGATGACCACGGCGAGGGCGGCCAGCACCGTGCCGACATCGCGCAGGGCGTCAAGGATCGTACGGCCCTCGTGCATGCCCGGCGCCATCAGCGGCATGAAGGCGATGAGCGGCACCACCGCCATGTCCTGGAACAGCAGCACCGCGAAGGCGCGCTGGCCGTAGGGCTGAGCGAGGCCGTTCTTCTCTTCCAGCAATTGCAGCGCGATGGAGGTCGCGGACAAGGCGAGGGCGAGGCCGGCAATGGTGCCGGCGCGCCAGTCGAAATCCTTGCCGGCATAATGCGCCAGCACCGCGATGCAGCCGCCGGTGAAGACGAGCTGCGCCGCGCCCATGCCGAAGATCGCCCGTCGCAGCGCGAACAGGCGTGACAGCTTGAGCTCAAGGCCGATGACGAAGAGCAGCAGCACCACGCCGATCTCGGCGACGGTGATGATGCGCTCGGGATCGCGGATGGCCCCCATGCCCGAGGGGCCGATGGCGATGCCGGCGACCAGATAGCCGACGATGGGAGACAGACCGAGCCGCCGGGCGAGGGGGACCGCGACGACCAGCGCCACCAGGAACACCAGCGCCGAGATCAACAGTCCGTGGCCTTCCCCGTGCATGCCCACTCACTCCGTTCCGCGATCGGCTCTGACGACCGATCTCGTACCCCACCGTTCCGATGCCTTCCGGCAATGGCAGAACGATGGTGGCAACGCGACCGAAAAGGCGCCAAGCGCCTATCCGACCACCTTTTACGGTTCGGCTGAATGCCCCGTTATCGGAATCACAGCAAAAAGACGCTTGGTTCACTACCGAGGCCATCGGGCAACACCCGACCGACGAGGGGGAGGTACCGAGAGACGTCCAGCTCAATGATGCGCCGGCAGCGATCCGGACGGGCGGGCTACCGGGATATCGGCCCGTTTCACCGGCGGCAGCGACTTGAACGCCTCGAACACCTGCGGTGCCAGGCCTTCGCCGCCCCGCGCGACATGGTCTTCCATCATCGCGCGCATGCGCGGATCCCAGAAATCCTTGATGTGCTTGGCGATTCCGGGCACGGCCTTGTCGTGCTTCTGCGAGGAGAAGAACGCGCCGATCTGATTCGCCATGTAGACGAGACGGTCCATCGTATTAGCCGACATGGGCGACCAACTCCTTATCTTCCCCACCAGGCGCGATGCGGTGAGGGTGGGTAAACACTTCGAATCCGTCGTCCCGCGCGATTGCCGCGAGGGTGATGCCCGCCGCCTCGGCGGTCCGCACCGCCAGGGCGGTCGGCGCCGATACCGCCACCAGCACCGGCGCGCCGAGCATGGCGGTCTTCTGAACCATTTCGATCGACACGCGGCTGGTCAGCAGCACGATGCCGGAAGCAGCCAAGCTTGCCGCCGCGGCACGATCCTGCCGCACCAGATGGCCGACCAGCTTGTCGAGCGCGTTGTGGCGCCCGACATCCTCGCGCACCGCCACCAGTCCGGCCTCCGGCTCCCAGAAGGCAGCCGCATGGACGGCGCGGGTGGCATGATTGAGCTTCTGCGCCGGCGCCAGCGAGGCGATTGCGCGCGCGATGTCGGCGGCCGCGAAGACCCGCCCTTCGCCCACCGCCCGTGCGGGCTTGACGGCGAGCTCAAGACTCTCGACCCCGCACAGGCCGCAGCCGGTGGGACCGGCGATCTGCCGGCGCCGCGCCACCATCTGGCCCGCGCGGCCCGCCTCGATCCATAAACGAATTTCGACGCCCTCGTCATGTTCGAGAACCTCGAGGTCCTCCACATCGGCGAGACCGTCGATCACGCCCTCGGTGAGGCTGAAGCCGATGCCGAAATCCTCGAGATCGGCAGGCGTCGCCATCATGACCGCATAGGTCGAGCCGTTATGGACGATGGCAACCGGGGTTTCCTCCGGAATCGTCCGCTCGCCCGCCTGCGCACCCTGGGGTGTGCAGGCGAGACGGGGAACGCGGAGCACCGGAGCGATCATCGCCGTGTGCCGTCACTCCGCCGCTTCGACAGCGATGCGGCGGCTCTGGCGGGCGAAGGCGTCATAGTCCTCCTGCCACTGCGACGGCCCGTTGGAACGGGCGATCTGCACCGCCGTCACCTTGAACTCGGGGCAATTGGTCGCCCAGTCCGAGAAGTCGGTGGTGACGACATTGGCCTGTGTCGTCGGGTGGTGGAAGGTGGTGTAGACGACGCCCGGCGCCACACGGTCGGTGATCTGCGCGCGCAGGGTGGTCGAGCCGGCACGGCTGTCGATGCGAACCCAGTCGCCATCGCGCACGCCGCGCTGCTCGGCGTCGTGCGGATGGATCTCGAGCAGATCCTCGGGATGCCAGGCGACATTGTCGGTGCGACGGGTCTGCGCGCCGACATTGTAGTGGCTGAGGATGCGGCCGGTGGTGAGCAGCAGCGGGAAGCGCCCGCCGGTACGCTCGTCGGTCGGCACATATTCGGTAACGACGAACTTGCCCTTGCCGCGCGCAAAGCTGGTGATGTGCATGATCGGCACACCTTCCGGATTCGCGTCGTTGCACGGCCACTGCACCGAGCCGAGCTCGTCGAGACGCTTGAACGACACGCCGGCGAAGGTCGGGGTGAGCGCGGCGATCTCGTCCATGATCTCGGACGGGTGGGTGTAGTTCCAGTCCATGCCGATGGCGCGGGCCAGAAGCTGGGTGACCTCCCAGTCGCCATAGCCGTTCTTCGGCGCCATCACCTTGCGCACCAGCTGGATGCGGCGCTCGGCATTGGTGAAGGTGCCGTCCTTCTCGAGGAAGGTGCAGCCCGGTAGGAAGACATGGGCGTAGGTGGCGGTCTCGTTCAGGAACAGGTCCTGCACGATCACCAGCTCCATGGCGGCGAGGCCGGCGGCGACATGCTTGGTGTCGGGGTCGGACTGGAGGATGTCCTCGCCCTGCACGTAGAGCGCCTTGAAGGTGCCGTCGACGGCGGCGTCCAGCATGTTGGGAATGCGCAGGCCGGGCTCGGGATCGAGCGGACGACCCCACATCGCCTCGAAGGTGGCGCGGGTGGCATCGTCGGAGATGTGGCGGTAGCCCGGCAGCTCGTGCGGGAACGAGCCCATGTCGCAGGAACCCTGCACGTTGTTCTGGCCGCGCAGCGGGTTCACGCCGACGCCGCGGCGGCCGATATTGCCGGTCGCCATGGCGAGGTTGGCGATCGCCATCACCGTGGTGGAGCCCTGCGAGTGCTCGGTGACGCCGAGGCCGTAATAGATCGCCGCGTTGCCGCCGGTGGCGAAGAGCCGCGCGGCGCCGCGGATCAGCTCCGGCGCCACGCCGGTGAGCTTGGACACCGCTTCCGGCGAATGGCGCGCGTCGGAGACGAACTCCGCCCAGTCCTGGAATTCCTCCCAGTCGCAGCGCTCGCGCACGAAGGGCTCGTTCACCAGGCCCTCGGTGACGACGACATGGGCGAGCGAGGTGACGATGGCGACGTTGGTGCCCGGCTGCAGCGGCAGGTGGAAGTCGGCCTGGATATGCGGCGAGCGCACGAGATCGATGCGGCGCGGATCGACGACGATCAGCTTCGCCCCTTCGCGCAGGCGCTTCTTCATGCGCGAGCCGAACACCGGGTGGCCGTCGGTCGGGTTGGCGCCGATGATCAGGATGACGTCCGAATCCTCGACCGAATCGAAGTCCTGCGTGCCCGCCGAAGTGCCGAAGGCCTGGTTGAGGCCGTAGCCGGTCGGCGAATGGCAGACGCGGGCGCAGGTGTCGACATTGTTGGTGCCGAAGCCGGCGCGGATGATCTTCTGGACGAGGTAGGCTTCCTCGTTGGTGCAGCGCGAGGAGGTGATGCCGCCAACCGCACGGCGGCCATAGGTTTCCTGGATGCGCTTCAGCTCGGAGGCGGTATGGGCGATCGCCTCGTCCCAGGAGACCTCCCGCCACGGGTCGGTGACCTTGGCGCGGATCATCGGGTTGAGCACGCGGTCCCGGTGCGTGGCGTAGCCCCAGGCGAAGCGGCCCTTCACGCAGCTATGGCCGCGATTGGCCTTGCCTTCCTTCCACGGCACCATGCGCACCACTTCCTGGCCGCGCATCTCCGCCTTGAAGGTGCAGCCGACGCCGCAATAGGCGCAGGTGGTGACCACCGAATGCTCCGGCGTGCCGATCTCGATCAGCCGCTTCTCGGAAAGCGTCGCGGTCGGGCAGGCCTGCACGCAGGCGCCGCAGGACACGCATTCGGAGGTGAGGAAGGCTTCCGACTGGCCGGGTGACACGCGGCTGTCGAAGCCGCGGCCGGAGATGGTCAGCGCGAAGGTACCCTGCACTTCCTCGCAGGCGCGCACGCAGCGATTGCAGACGATGCACTTGGCCGGATCATAGGTGAAATAGGGGTTCGACTCGTCCTTGGGCATGACGAGCTCGGAGGTCGGCGCGAAATGGTTGGCGCCCTCCATGCCGTAGCGCACCTCGCGCAGGCCGACCGCGCCGGCCATGTCCTGCAGCTCGCAATCGCCATTGGCGGCGCAGGTGAGGCAGTCCAGCGGATGGTCGGAGATGTAGAGCTCCATCACACCCTTGCGCAGCTGCGCGAGGCGCGGCGTCTGGGTGTGGACCTTGATGCCCGGCGCCACCGGCGTGGTGCAGGAGGCCGGGGTACCGTTGCGGCCCTCGATCTCGATCAGGCAGAGGCGGCAGGAGCCGAAGGCATCCAGCATGTCGGTGGCGCAGAGCTTGGGGATCTGCGTCCCCATCTCCATCGCCGCGCGCATGATGGACGTGCCTTCCGCGACCGTGACCTCGACGCCGTCGATGGTGAGCGTCACCATCTTGTCGGTCTTGGGGGCGGGGGTACCGTAGTCGATCTCATGGACGAGAGACATGCGTGTCCTCCTCACTCGGCGGCTTCGAGGCGACGGGGCGTGTCGCCGAATTCTTCGGGGAAATGGGTGAGGGCGCTAAGCACCGGATAGGGCGTGAAGCCACCGAGCGCGCAAAGCGAGCCGAGCTTCATGGTCTGGCAGAGGTCTTTCAGCACTTCGAGGTTCTTCTCGCGGCGCTCGCCGGCGACGATGCGGTCGATGACCTCGACCCCGCGGGTGGAACCGATACGGCAGGGTGTGCACTTGCCGCAGCTCTCCACCGAGCAGAACTCCATGGCGAAGCGGGCCATCTTGACCATGTCGGCGGTCTCGTCGAACACGACGATGCCGCCATGGCCGATCAGCGCGTCCTTGGCCGCGAAGGCCTCGTAGTCGAAGGGCAGGTCGAACTGCCAGGTCGGCACATAGGCGCCGAGCGGGCCGCCGACCTGCGCCGCCTTGACCGGCCGGCCGGAAGCGGTGCCGCCGCCGATGTCGTTGATCAGCTCGCCGAGGGTGATGCCGAAGGCGGTCTCGAACAGGCCGCCGAACTTTACATTGCCGGCGATCTGGATCGGCATGGTGCCGCGCGAGCGGCCCATGCCGAAATCGACGTATTTCTGCGCCCCGTCGGCCAGGATATGCGGCACGGCGACCAGCGACAGCACGTTGTTGATCACGGTCGGCTTCTGGAACAGGCCCTTGTGCGCCGGCAGTGGCGGCTTGGCGCGCACCGTGCCGCGCCCGCCCTCGAGGCTGTCGAGCAGCGCCGTCTCCTCGCCGCACACATAGGCGCCGGCGCCCATGCGCACTTCCATGTCGAAGCTGTGCTGCGAACCGGCGATGTTGACGCCGAGCATGCCGTGGGCGCGGGCGACCTCGACCGCCTTCTCCATCGCCCGGATGGCGTGGGGATATTCCGAGCGGGTGTAGACGTAGCCCTTGGTGGCGCCCACCGCGATGCCGGCAATGGTCATGCCCTCGATGAGCTGGAAGGGGTCGCCCTCCATGATCATGCGGTCGGCGAAGGTGCCGCTGTCGCCCTCGTCGGCATTGCAGACGATGTATTTGCGGTCGGCCCTGGCGTCGGCCACGGTCTTCCACTTGATGGCGGTCGGAAAGCCGGCGCCGCCACGGCCGCGCAGGCCGGACTTCTTCACTTCCTCGATGATCTCTGCCGGTCCGAGCGCCAGCGCCCGCTCCAGCCCCTTGTAGCCGCCCATGCCGACATAGTCGGTATAGGAGGCGGGATCGACGATGCCGCAGCGGGCGAAGGTGAGCCGCGTCTGCTTGGCAAGGAAGGGATGCTCTTCCGGCTTGCCGATGCGCAGCGCATGCGCGCCGCCGGTCAGCAGGCCGGCCTCGAACAGCGCCTCGACGTCGCCCTCTTCCACCGGGCCATAGGCGATGCGCCCCTCGGGCGTGCCGACCTCGACCATCGGCTCCAGCCACAGCATGCCGCGCGAGCCGGTACGCACGATCTCGATCGCCTGGCCACGCGAAAGCGCCGCGGCCTTGATGGCCTCCGCCACCTCGTCGGCACCGCAGGCGACGGCGCAGGCATCCTTGGGAACGTAGATGCGAACGGTCACGGAGTTTGCAGTCACGACTGGGCCTCCGAGATCAGCGCGTCGAGACGACGCTCGGTGAGACGGGCGACGATGCGGCCGTCGAGCATGGCGGAAGGCGCGGTGGCACACAGGCCGAGGCAGTAGATCGGCTCGACCGTCACCCGTCCGTCGGCCGTGGTCTCGCCGAGCTTGCAGCCGAGCCGGTGCTCGGCGTGCTCGGCGAGCGCGTCGCCGCCGGCGGCCTGGCAGGCCTCGGCGCGGCACAGCTTCAGCACGTGCTGGCCGGCGGGCTCATGGCGGAAATCGTGATAGAAGGTCACCACGCCATGCACTTCGGCGCGGGATACGTTCAGCCGTTCCGCCAGCATCGGCACGACGGCGTCGGGCACATAGCCGAAGGTTTCCTGCACCGCGTGGAGCATCGGCATGAGCGGGCCTTCGAGATGGGCGAACTCGCCGATCACGGCTTGCGCCCTGTCTTCGCTCCATGGCTCGTAGTGCGGCATTTCTCCCGGACCTTCTTTTAAAGTTTTCCAATGGGGAACATTGGGCCGGACCGGAGCAAAATCAATTCCGGTGTTTCGTCTCTTGATAGAAAGGTTCTATCGAACGAGCCCGGCATCGATGGGCCGACGGGCGAATCGGCCCGGAATGTTCCCTTATTGTTCTTGACGCATCCCGGCCATGCCGTAGAGTGACGGTATCGGGGGCGGAACGGCAGCGGTCGTTCGCGCGAAGACGTGATCGGGAACGGGGGCTCAATGGTCCAGCGCGTGGCGACGGTGGCATTCGAGGGCATCGACGCGCGTCCGGTCGACGTGCAGGTGCAGGTGAGCCCGGGCCTGCCGGCCTTCAATCTCGTCGGCCTCGCCGACAAGGCGGTCACCGAGGCGAAGGAGCGGGTGCGGGCGGCACTGATCGCCTCCGGCCTCGCGCTGCCGCCCAAGCGCATCACCGTCAATCTCGCCCCCGCCGACCTGCCCAAGGAAGGCAGCCATTACGACCTGCCGATCGCCCTCGGCCTGATGGCGGCGATCGGCGCGGTGCCGGCGGAAGCACTCGACGGCTTCACCGTGCTCGGGGAATTGGCGCTCGACGGGCGCATCGCCGCGGTGGCCGGCGTGCTGCCAGCGGCGATCGGCGCCAATGCCCGCGGTCACGGGCTCATCTGCCCGGCCGCATGCGGCCAGGAAGCCGCCTGGGCCAGCCCGGACATGCCGGTGCTGGCGCCCTCCTCGCTCATCCAGCTGGTGGGTCATCTCACCGGCCGGCAGAAGCTGACCCGGCCGGAGCCGCGGCTGGAGGCCGCCGGCGCGGCGCTGCCGGACCTCGCCGACGTACGCGGGCAGGAAACGGCACGCCGGGCGCTGGAAGTCGCCGCCGCCGGCAGCCACAACCTGCTGTTCACCGGACCGCCGGGAGCCGGCAAGTCGATGCTGGCGCAGCGGCTGCCGTCCATCCTGCCACCGCTCTCGCCGGCCGAACTCCTGGAAGTATCGATGATCGCCTCGGTCGCCGGCACGCTGCAATCCGGCGCGTTGACCAGCCGGCGGCCGTTCCGCGCGCCGCATCATTCCGCCAGCATGGCGGCGATGGTCGGCGGCGGCGGGCGTGCCCGGCCGGGCGAGGTGTCGCTGGCCCATAATGGCGTGCTGTTCCTCGACGAATTGCCGGAGTTCCAGCCCTCGGTGCTCGACGCGCTGCGCCAGCCGCTGGAGACCGGCGACGCCTTCATCGCCCGTGCCAATCACCGCGTCACCTACCCGGCGCGGTTCCAGCTGGTGGCGGCGATGAATCCATGCCGCTGCGGACGGGCGGGCGAGCCCGGCTTCACCTGCCGGCGCGGGCCCCGTTGCGCGGCGGACTATCAGGCGCGGCTGTCGGGCCCGTTCCTCGATCGCATCGACCTGCATCTGGATGTGCCCTCGGTCTCCGCCGTGGACCTGGTCCGGCCCACGCCGTCGGAATCGAGCGCGAGCGTCGCCCGGCGGGTCGCCGCGGCCCGGGAGATCCAGGCCGAACGCTTTGCTGCGCTCGGTCGCCCGGACCTCACCACCAATGCGCAGGCGGCAGGCCCCATCCTCGAAGAGATCGCCGCGCCGGATAATGGCGGTGCGGCTCTGCTCACCGACGCCGCCCGTATCATGCGCCTTTCGGCACGCGGCTATCACCGCGTGCTCCGCGTCGCCCGCACCCTCGCCGATCTTTCCGGTGCCGAAACGGTGGGCCGCCCGCATATCGCCGAGGCGCTGGCCTATCGCGTCGGCATCGACCGGGCGAGCGCGGCGGCCTGAAGAGGCGGGCAGAGCGCGCCGGGGAAGGATCGTGGCGCGACACGACATCGGCGGGAACATGCGCATGGCCCGCGGACGGCTGGAGCGGCGGCCCGGCAAGATAGCGGATCGTGGGCGGGGCGCCGCACCGCTCGCCATCCACCTTGCTGCTCCTGCTCGCTCCCATGCCATGTCCCATGCCGGCCCATGCGGACCAGCCGTTTCCGCCGACGAAGTGGGGGCGGCAATCGGCCGGCAATGGGCTCGGTACCAAGCCGAGATCCGCGCATGGGGTCCTTCCCATCACATTATTGCCGGATGGCGCCAAAAGGCATGGAGGATCGCGACGGCTCGCTGCCCTGTCTCATCCGGCACCGAACCGACATCCGGCAAGCGCCTGCATCGCGATGCGACAGACCTCGGGGCCGTATCGGCCGTCGCACCAGCGGCGAGGCGGGCGAACCGATTCTCCAGCATCCCCGCACCGTGCATCGGCGACCCGTCAACACCCGTTCGCATCGACAGCACGCCATGCGGGCGGCACTCTCCGGCGGCGGTGGAGATCCGATGCCGCTGCCCTGCCGATGGCAACAAGACGAAGAGAGACGGACATGACGCTTCCGGCCGCCGCCATCGATCCCGACGCCGAGCGCCAGTACAATCTCGCGCTCAGCGTGCCAAGCATGCCGGCGATCACCGGCGCCTGGCCGGCGCGGGCGGCAGCGACCCGGCTGCGCCATCCGCCCATGGCCGACATCGCCTATGGCCCGCATCCGCGCGAACGGCTCGACCTGTTCCGCGCCCGCGATCCGCGCGGGACCCTGATCTTCATCCATGGCGGCTTCTGGCGGGCGCGGTCGAAGGACGAGTTCTCCTGGATCGCCGACGGCTTCCTCGCCGCGAACTATTCGGTCGCGTTGTTCAATTATCCGCTCTGCCCGCAATCGCCCTTCGCCGCCATCGCGCCGGCCGTCCGTGCCGCCTTCGTCCATCTCCATGCGAACCTGCTCGATCCGGCCGAGCAGGCCCGGATCGTGATCGCCGGTCATTCCGCCGGCGGCTATCTGGTCGCCGACCTGCTCGCCACCGACTGGACGAGGCATGGCCTGCCCGAAGCGCCGTTCCAGGGCGCGCTGCCGATTTCCGGGGTGTTCGATCTCTCGCCGCTTCGCGCGACCAGCATCAATGCCGACCTGCAGCTCGGCATGGAAGAAGCCGCCCGTCTCAGCCTTCATCGCACGCCGAGCCGGAGGCCGGTCCGCATCGCGCTGGCGGTCGGTGGAGCGGAAACCGCAGGCTTCCGGCAGCAGACCGAGCAGATGGTCGAGACCTGGGCGCAGCGAGCTCCGCGTCGCCTGATCGTGCCGGATGCCAATCATTTCGACATTCTCGACAGCCTCGCGACACCTGGGGCGGTGTTGCACACGGCGGCACTCGAGCTACTGGCGGGCGAGGCCGTTCCATGACGGCACAACCGCTCTTTTGGGGGATTGTTGCGCGCGCCCCGCTCATGCCAGAAAGCACGAGGGATGACTTTGGGTGAACCTACGGGAGATGTCGACGTGAAGCGGACGATCGGCGCTGCGGCGCTCGCCACCATTCTGGCCCTGTCGGCCGTGACCGCCGGCGCCGCCGAGCTAAAGATCGGGCTCATGTCCACCTTGTCCGGCCCCTCCGCCGCCCTCGGCCAGCATCTGCGCGACGGCTTCCTGCTGGCGGTGAAGGAGCGGGGCGGCAAGCTCGGCGGCGAGACCGCCGAGGTGATCGTGGTCGATGACGAGCTGAAGCCGGATATCGCCGTGACCAAGGCCAAGACGCTGGTCGAGCGCGACAAGGTCGATTTCGTGGTCGGCGTGGTGTTCTCCAATGTGATGAACGCGGTCGTCAAGCCGCTCACCGAATCGAAGACCTTCGTCATCAGCGCCAATGCCGGCCCGTCCACCCTCGCCGGCGAGGGCTGCAGCCCGTATTTCTTCTCCGCCTCCTACCAGAACGACCAGAACCACGAGGTGCTGGGCAAATATGCGCAGGACAAGGGCTACAAGAAGGTGGTGCTGATGGCGCCGAACTATCAGGCGGGCAAGGATTCGCTCGCCGGATTCAAGCGGCATTACAAGGGCGTCGTCGCCGAGGAAATCTATACCCAGCTCGGCCAGCTCGACTTTTCCGCCGAGCTCGCGCGCATCGCCGCCGCCGAGCCGGATGCGGTGTTCACCTTCATGCCGGGCGGCATGGGGGTGAACCTGGTCAAGCAGTACCGGCAGGCCGGGCTCGCCGACACCGTCCCCTTCCTCTCCGCCTTCACGGTGGACGAGACGACGCTGCCGGCGACGCAGGATGCCGCGCTCGGCCTCTATTCCGGCGCGCCCTGGGCGCCCAATCTCGATACGCCGGCCAACAAGGCCTTCGTCGCGGCTTTCGAGAAGGAATATGGCTATGTGCCGGCGCTCTATGCGGCGCAGGCTTATGACGCCGCGCTGATGATCGACGCGGCGGTGACGTCGCTCAATGGCAAGCTCGACGACAAGGACGCGGTAAGGGCGGCGCTGAAGAAGGCCGACTTCGCCTCCGTGCGGGGTGCCTTCTCCTTCAACACAAACCAGTTCCCGATCCAGGATTTCTATCTGGTCAAGGTCGCCAAGCGGTCCGACGGCAAGTATGAGACCGAGGTGGTCGAGACGGTGTTCAAGCAATATGGCGATGTCTACGCCGCCAAATGCGCAATGAAGTGATGCCGGCCCGCAGGATGCGCCGGCGGCCGGGGGCGCCGCCGGCATGAGCACGATGCTGCTGCTCATCCAGACGCTGAACGGACTTCAGCTCGGCGTGCTGCTGTTCCTCATCGCCGCCGGGCTGACCTTGGTGTTCGGCGTGATGGACTTCATCAATCTCGCCCATGGCGTCCAGTACATGCTGGGCGCCTATTTCCTCGCCGCCTTCTCGGCCGCCACCGGCAGCTTCGCCCTCGGGCTCGTGCTGGCCCTGCTCGCCGCGCTGGCGTGCGGCATCGCGCTGGAGCGGCTGGTGCTCCGCCATCTCTATGGGCGCGACCATCTCGACCAGGTGCTGGCCACCTTCGGCATCATCCTGTTCCTCAACGAGGCGGTGCGGGCCTATTGGGGCTCGGCGCCGCTGCATGTCGATATTCCCGAAGCGCTGTCCGGCGCGGTGCGGCTGATGCCGGGCCTGCTGTATCCGTTCTACCGGCTGGTGCTGATCGGTGCCGGCCTCGGCGTGGCGGTGCTGCTCTATATATTGGTCGCCCATACCCGCATCGGCATGCGGGTACGCGCCGGAGCCAGCGACGCGGCGATGGTGTCGGCGTTGGGGGTGAATGTCGGGCGCCTGTTCACGCTGGTCTTCGGCTTCGGCGCCATGCTGGCGGGCTTCGCCGGGGCGCTGGCGGCGCCGATCCTGTCGGTCGAGCCCGGCATGGGCGACAACATCCTCATCCTCGCCTTCGTGGTGGTGGTGATCGGCGGCATCGGCTCGATGCGCGGCGCGTTCGTGGCGGCGCTGCTGGTCGGCCTCGTCGACACGCTGGGGCGCTCCTTCTCCACCAGTCTGATGCGGCTGGTCCTCGACCCGTCCGCTGCCGCGCAGACGGGACCGGCGCTCGCCTCCATGCTGGTCTATGTGCTGATGGCGCTGGTGCTGGCGGTGCGGCCGCGCGGGCTGTTTCCGGCGAGGGCAGGATGAGCGCACGGCACGCTCGCCTGTTCCTGCCGCTCACCCTCGGCACCGGGCTGGCGCTGCTGCCACTCGCGGCCGGCGGCGACGCCTACGCGGTGAACCTCGCCATCCGCATCATGTGCCTCGCCATCGCCGCGATCGGCCTCGACCTGATCCTCGGCTATGGAAGGCTGGTCAGCTTCGGCCACGCCGTCTTCTTCGGCGCCGGCGCCTATGCCGTCGGCATCCTCTCGGCACATGGCGTCACCAGCGGGCCACTGGTGCTCGGCGCCGCGATTGCCGCCGGCGCGTTGTTCGCCCTGCCGATCGGCGCGGTATCGCTGCGCACCCGCGGCGTCTATTTCATCATGATCACGCTCGCCTTCGGGCAGATGCTGTTCTTCACCGCCACCAGCCTCTCGGCCTATGGCGGCGATGACGGGCTGAGCCTCCCCTCCCGCGCCCGCTTCTTCGGCGCCGATCCGTTCGGCTCGCCGGTGGCGATGCACTATAGCGTGCTGGCGGCGTTGGCCCTCGTCTATCTCGCCGGCCGCGCGCTGGTCGCCTCGCGCTTCGGCCGGGTGCTGCGCGCGGCGGGCGAGGATGAGCGGCGGGTGATTGCAGCGGGATTTGCCGTGATCCGATACCGGCTGGTCGCCTTCGTCATTGCCGGCGGCATTGCCGGGCTCGCCGGGGGGCTCTATGCCGAGTTCACCGAATTCGTCAGCCCGGCCTACCTGTCCTGGCAGCGTTCGGGCGAGTTCATCGTCATGGTGGTGCTGGGCGGCACCGGGACGCTGCATGGCGCGGTGCTCGGCGCCGCCGGCATCGTGCTGCTGGAGGAGGGTCTCGCGGAGATCACCGGGCATTGGCGGCTGATCTTCGGCCCCCTGCTGGTTCTGGCAGCGCTCGCCGGGCACGACGGCCTTTCCCGGCTGCTCGGCAGGAGGGCGCGATGAACGCGCCGGTGCTGCGTCTCGAAGGGCTGGTGAAACGTTACGGCCGGCTGCGGGTCAGCGACGACGTCTGGCTGGAGGTGCTGCCCGGCGAGACCCATGCGCTGATCGGGCCGAACGGCGCCGGCAAGACCACCCTGATCGGCCAGATCGCCGGCGAGATCGCCCCGGATTCCGGCCGAATCCTGCTCGATGGGCATGATGTGACGGCCGAGCCGGCGCATGGGCGGGTGCATCGCGGCCTCGCCCGCTCCTTCCAGATCACCCGCCTGATCGACCGCTTCAGCGTGCTGGAGAATGTCGCGCTGAGCGCGCAGGCGCTGGCGGGCTCCAGCTTCCGTTTCCTGCGCCCGGTCGCCTCGGAGGAAGCGCTGAACGCCCCGGCGCGCGCCGCGCTCGACGAGGTCGGGCTGGCGGAGCGCGCCGACGTCCTCGCCGGCCGGCTCAGCCATGGCGAGAAGCGCCAGCTCGAATTGGCCATGGCGCTGGTCGCCCGCCCGCGGCTGATGGTGCTGGACGAGCCGATGGCCGGGCTGGGCAAGGCGGAGACCGGGCGCACGCTCGACGTGCTGCGCCGGCTTTCCGGCCGGACGGCCATCCTGCTGGTCGAACACGACATGCAGGCGGTGTTCGCCCTCGCCGACCGTATCAGCGTGCTGGTGGAGGGACGCATCATCGCCTCCGGCACGCCGGACGCGATCCGCGCCGACGCCGCCGTGCGCGCGGCCTATCTCGGCGAGGAGGCGTGATGCTGGAATTGACCGACGTCGAGGCCGGCTATGGCGGCAGCCAAGTGCTGTTCGGCGTCTCGCTGCGCGTCGGTGCCGGCGAGGTCGTCACGCTGATGGGTCGCAACGGCATGGGCAAGAGCACCACGGTGAAGACCGTCATGGGCCTGCTACCGGCGCGCGGCGGGCGCATCGCCTTCGAGGGCCGCCCCCTGCTCGGCCTGCCGCCCTACCGCATCGCCGGTGCGGGGATCGGCCTGGTGCCGGAGGGCCGGCGCATCTTCCCGACCCTGAGCGTGCGCGAAAACCTCGTCGCCACCGCTCGGGCCGGCGCCCGCCCACCGGCGCCGGAATGGACCTTGCCGGCGATCTACGAACTGTTTCCCCGCCTCGCCGCGCGCCAACGGCACCTGGGAAGCCAGCTCTCCGGCGGCGAGCAGCAGATGCTCGCCATCGGCCGGGCGCTGATGACCAATCCTCGGCTCGTCATCCTCGACGAGGCGACGGAGGGCCTCGCCCCGCTGATCCGCGTCGAGATCTGGGCCTGTCTCGATCGGCTGAAGCGCGCCGGCCTCGCCATCCTGGTCATCGACAAGAATGCCGACGCCCTCGCCCGCATCGCCGACCGCCACGTCATCCTCGAAAAGGGCCGGGTGGCCTGGAGCGGCGATACCGCCGCCTTCCGCGCCGATCCCGGCCTCAAGGACCGCTTCCTGCACGTCTGAGCCGGCTAGATTCCAAGCGCGCAGCCATCCTTGCGGGGATCGGAACCGCCTATCAAGGTACCACGATCGTGATCGATGCGGATCGCCTGCGCGCCGCCGATCGGCGAGGCCGGAGCCTTCACCTCGAATCCACGCCGCTCCAGCTCCGGCCCGACGAGGCGGCGCAGCCGCGACTCGATCTCCACCGTGCGGGTGCCCGGCAGCGGGAACAGCCGCGGCAGGTCGATGGCGCTCTGGATGTCGAGCCCGTCGCCGAGCACCTTGGCGAGGAAATGCGCGTGGCCCATCGCCTGATATTGCCCGCCCATCACGCCGAAGGGCATCACCACCCGCCCGTCCTTCACCGCCATGCCGGGGATAATGGTGTGCAGCGGCCGCTTGCCGGGCGCGAGCGCGTTGCGATGACCGGGCTCAAGCACGAAGCTCTGGCCGCGATTATGGAACAATACGCCGCTCTTCGGGCTCATCAGCCCGGTGCCATAGGGATGGAAGATCGAGTTGATGAAGCTCACCGCCATCCGGTCCTTGTCGACGACGGCGATATAGACGGTGTCCTTGTGCTCGACGCCATTGCCGAAGGCCGGCATGGCCGGCAGCGCCCGAACCGGATCGATCTCGCCGGCGAGCTCATCGGCGAGACGGCCGGAGAGCAGGTACTCGACCGGCACCTCGGCCTGCGCCGGATCGGCGAGAAAGCGGTCGCGGGCGGCATAGGCAAGGCGCGTCGCCTCGATTTCGATATGCAGCCGCTCCGGGCTCAACGGATCGCCGCCACCGGGAAAGCGCGACAGGATGTTGAGGATCATCAGCGCGATGATCCCCTGGCCGTTGGGCGGGCATTCGTAGATGTCGTGGCCGTGGAAGCGGGTGCGGATCGGCGTCACATACTCGCCCCGTACCGTCGCGAAATCCTCGAGCGCATGGAGACCGCCGAGGCTCTGGAGAAAGCCCACCATGTCATCGGCGACCGGCCCGCGATAGAAGGCGTCCGGTCCGTCGCGGCCGATGGCCTCCAGCGTGTCGGCCAGCATCGGCTGGGTCAGCACGTCGCCCACCGACGGCGGCGCCCCGCCCGGCAGGAACACCCCCGCCGAGGTGGCGTCGCCGCGCAGGAGCTCGGCCTGGTTGGCGGTATCATAGGCGACGCGGGGGGCGACGACAAAGCCCTCGCGGGCGATCCGAACCGCCGGCGCCAGCACCGCGCCGAGATCGAGCCGCCCATGGTCGGCGATCAGCCGCGCCCAGGCCTCGACGGCGCCCGGCACGGTGACCGCATGCGGCGAAGCGCGGGGGATCTCGCTGAATCCCAGCGCCCGGAAGCGCTCCAGCGTCAGCACCGCCGGCGTGCGGCCGGAACCGTTATAGGCCAGCACCTCGCCGCCGACATCCGGTGCCAGCAGCGCGAAGCAATCGCCGCCGATGCCGGTCGAACCCGGCTCGACCACGCATTGCACGGCGCAGGCCGCAACCGCGGCGTCGATCGCATTGCCGCCGGCCTTCAAAATGTCGAGGCCGACCAGCGTCGCCGCCGGATGCGAGGTCGCCACCATCGCCTCACGCCCCACCGCGAGCGAGCGGCCCGGTCCTTCGAAATCGCGCATCATCGCCCCTCGGTCGCGCCCCATCCCGGGGCCATTTCCTGTCCGCACCGCCGTTCGGGCGGCATTGCCGTCATCCTCACGCTGATACACCGCCCATCCATGGCGTGAGAAGCCTCCGTCCCCCGGCCGGCGCCGCAGGCGCACCTGTCGCAAAAGCCCCATGGTGACGCCCGATCTGTCATAACCGCGTCGGAGAAGCGTGATTCTCTAGACCCTTGAAGCTATGATGTGCGACAGATGCAAGGGCACGCCATGACCCAATCGATTGCCGACGGCCCGGCCCGGACCACGCCGAACGCCTTCGCTTCCGCACTCCGGCTGGTTCTGCCCGCGGCATTCGCGCCCCATCTCGCTGAGCCGATGCGCCGCATGGCCGGGCCGCTCGCCCCCTCGCGGCTGGTACCGGCGCTGCGCTCCTATTCCGGCCTGCGTCATCGCGAGAGCCGGGCCCAGCCGGGGCCGGAAAGCCTCGGCCGCATCGGCTCGCTGGAAGTGCGCCTCGCCCGGACCGCCGCCGATGTGCGGCGCGCGCAACGGCTGCGCTACGAGGTGTTCTACGAGGAGATGTCGGCGGTGCCGGCCACTGCCGCCCGCCTCGCCCGCCGCGATTTCGACGGGTTCGACGCCATTTGCGACCATCTCCTAGTACTCGACCACGATTCCTGCCGCACCGTGCGCGGGCGCCGCGTGCCCCAGGTGGTCGGCACTTACCGCCTGCTGCGGCAGGAGATCGCCGATCGTCATGGCGGTTTCTACACCGCCAGCGAGTTCGACATCGGTCCGCTGCTCGCCCGGCACCCGCATCGGCGGTTCCTGGAGCTCGGCCGCTCCTGCGTGCTGCGACCCTACCGCACCAAGCGCACGGTGGAGCTGCTCTGGCACGGCATCTGGGCCTATGTGCGCCGGCACCATATCGACGTGATGTTCGGCTGCGCCAGCCTTGAAGGTACCGATCCCCTTGAGCTCGCCCGGCCGCTTTCCTTCCTGCATCATTTCGCCCCCTCCGAGCCGGAATGGCGCGCACGGGCGCTGCCGGGCCGCATGGCGGCGATGGACGGCGTGGCGAAGGACGGCATCGACGCCAAGGCCGCGCTCAACGAGCTGCCGCCGCTCATCAAGGGCTATCTGCGCCTTGGCGCCCAGATCGGCGAAGGTGCGGTTGTCGATCACCAGTTCGGCACCACCGACGTGCTGATCGTGCTGCCGATCGAGCGCATCAATCCGCGCTATCTCGGCCATTTCGGGGTGAATGCCGAACGGCACGCCGCCTGACCGATTGCCTGTCGATTCCCTGAAAATACCGCGGCCGGCGACATCTTGCGCCGCCGCGCTGCCTTGCCCATATGACCCTCAACGGGATGCCCCTCGGGGGTCCCAAACTGCAAAGTCGCTTCGGACAAGGACTTTGGGAGCATGTCGCGTATTCCCACGCTGTCGAGTCCCTTTCTTCTAGGGTTCGACGAGGTGGAGCGGGCTCTGGACCGGGTCGCCAAAGGCTCGGACGGATACCCGCCCTACAATGTCGAACGCATAGCCGCGCCGGACCAGCCCGAGCGGCTGCGCATCACTCTTGCTGTCGCCGGCTTCAGCCGCGATCAGCTGGAAGTGACGCTGGAGGAAAAAGAGCTCGTCATCCGCGGCCGTCAGGCCGAGGAGCCTGGGCGGACCTTTCTTCATCGAGGCATCGCAGCCCGCCAGTTCCAGCGCACCTTCGTGCTGGCTGAGGGAATGCGTGTCGTCGGAGCTGAATTGAAGAACGGTCTTTTGTCGGTTGACCTCATCCGGCCGGAACCGGAACGGGTGGTCAGGCGTATCGCCATAGCAACCGACGAATGAGCATGCCCTGATCCGGTCTCGACAGCTTGGAAAGGAGTCGCGGACCATGACCAACGAATTTCATGTCGACCCGTCTGCCAACGGTGCCGTTCCCGGCGAGCTGACGCCGGAAGCCTTCGCCAGCCTCGGCGGCGGCCACATCGCCTATGTGCGCCCGATCGCCTCGGAAGAGGCTTCCCGCATGTTCCCGCAGGCGCGGCTGCAGCCCGGCCTCAAGCTGTTCACGCTGCACGCGGCCGACGGCACGCCCATGATGCTGACCGACAGCCGCGAGGCGGCCATCGCCAGCGCCATGCAGAACGAGCTGGTGACGGTGAGCGTGCATTGATCCAGAGGCGCCGCCCTTGCCAAGCGGCGCCTCTCTGCTTTCAGCGCCGCTTGGCTTCGATCACATCCCAGACCTGCGCCGCGATGTCGGCCCCGCCCAGGCGGCGGATGGCGCGTATGCCGGTCGGCGCGGTGACGTTGATCTCGGTGAGATTGCCGCCGATCACGTCGATGCCGGTGAACAGCAATCCCCGCTCGCGCAGGGCCGGCCCGAGACGGGCACAGATTTCCCGCTCCCTGTCGGTCAGGTCGGTTTCCTTGGCCGCCCCGCCGCGCACCATGTTGGAACGCAAATCCCCCGGGCTCGGCACGCGGTTCACCGCGCCGGCGAATTCGCCATCCACCAATATGATGCGCTTGTCGCCCGCGCTCACCTCGGGCAGGAAACGCTGCACCACCCAAGGTTCACGGAACGTGGTCGCGAACAGGTCGTAGAGCGAGCCGAAATTCAGGTCGTCGCGGGTGAGCCGGAACACCGACGCGCCGCCATGCCCGTAAAGCGGTTTCACCACGATGTCGCCCTGCTCGTCGCGGAACGCCTTGATCTCCTCGAGATCGCGGGTGATCAGCGTCGGCGGCATCAGTTCGGGAAACTGGGTGACGAAGATCTTTTCCGGCGCGTTGCGCACATGGAAGGGGTCGTTCACCACCAGCGTCTTCGGGTGCACCCGCTCCAGCAGATGGGTGGCGGTGACGTAGTTCAGGTCGAACGGCGGATCCTGCCGCATCAGGATCACATCGAAGCTGTCGAGCCGCACGCGGGTGGGGTCGCCGAGCGTGAAATGATCGCCCTTGATGTCCCGCACCTCAAGCGATTGCACGGTGGCGAACACCTCGCCGTCACGCATGGCGAGCCGGTCGGTGGTGTAATAGGAAAGCGCGTGCCCGCGCGCCTGTGCTTCCAGCAGCAGGGCGAAGCCGGAATCGCCCGCAATGTTGATGCGGTCGATCGGGTCCATCTGGATGGCAACGTTGAGGCTCATGGAAATCTGGGGTCCCAAGGCGAGGAGGGGGCCGCGGTGGCGGCGTTCGTCCCTGTTTACCGCCTCGAGCGGACGAGCGCCATGCAGCCGGCGCCGCTCATTCCGCCTCGAAGGCGCCGGGCAGATGCACCGGCTTCCGCCCCGGCGCCAGCAGGATGACGTCAAGCCGCATGTCGAGCTGGGCAAGGTCGGGATGGTCGGCGAGATAGATTTCCGCCGCCGCGGCAATGCGTCTTCTCTGGCGCAGGAGCACCGATTCGGCGGCCGCGCGCAGACCTGAGCGAGCCTTCACCTCGACGAAGATCAGCAGATTCGCCCGCCGTGCCACCAGGTCGATCTCGCCACGCGGCGTGCGCACCCGGCGCCCGAGGATGGTGAAGCCTTGGTCGGCGAGCAGCCGGGCGGCAACGTCCTCGGCATCGACGCCGCGTGAGAAGGCCGCGCGCTTCGCTTCGCTCACCGTTTCGCCCGCCGTGTCGCTCTCATGACGTCTCGCGCGCCAGCACCAGGGCCCGGGCATAGACATCCCGCCTCGGCCGGCCGGTGGCGGTAGCGACCGTCGCCGCCGCGTCCTTGAGCGACAGGCTGGCAAGCGCCTGCCGCAGCGCGCCGTCGACATCGGCGTCGGTCGCTTCGCTCTCACCGGGCGGGCCGACGATCAGCACGATCTCGCCCTTGGGCGAGCCGGCCTCGGCATAATGCGCGGCGAGGTCGGGAAGCAGGCCGCGCCGCACCTCCTCGAAGGTCTTGGTCAGTTCGCGGCACACCGCCGCGGGTCGTCCGCCAAGGCCGGCGGCGAGATCGGCGAGGCTTTCGGGCAGGCGCGGGCCGCTTTCATAGAGCACCAGCGTCGCGGGCAGCGTCGCCAGCTCGGCGATGCGGCTGCGCCGGGCACCGGACTTCTGCGGCAGGAAGCCCTCGAAGAAAAAGCGGTCGGTCGGCAGGCCAGCCGCCACCAGCGCAGCGAGGCTCGCCGAGGCGCCGGGCACCGGCACCACCCGGTGGCCGGCGGCGATCGCCGCCTCCACCATCTTGTAGCCCGGATCGGAAACCAGCGGCGTGCCGGCGTCCGAAACCAGCGCTACCACGCCGCCTTCGGCGAGCCGGGCCAGCAGGCGCGGGCGCATGCTCGCCGCATTGTGATCGTGATAAGCGACAAGCGGCGTCTCGATGCCGTAGCGATCCAGAAGCCGCCGGGTCACCCGCGTGTCCTCGCAGGCGATGAGATCCGCCCCCGCCAGCGTCTCCAGGGCGCGGATGGTGACGTCGCCGAGATTGCCGATCGGCGTGGCGACAATGTGCAGGCCGGCATCGAGACGCGGCGCCGGCAGCTTCTGGCCGGCGAGACGGAACGAGCGTGGAGCGTCGGTGGGGGAGATATTCATCGTGGCGACATCCTAGAGGTCCGGCCGCTCGCCGTCATGCCCGCGCAGACGCCACCGAAGGGGATATATCGCGCAAATTCGCGCGCGGCCCGCTGCGGCGGCGTGACAGGGCGCCTTCCGGCATCCTACAAGAAGGGACCAGCCCGCTAAGCCCAACCTGTAGAGGCGATGACCGAGCCCGACACCCCGGCACCGATCGGCGCCCGCGCCGCGCTTCGCCACAGCCGCCGCAGCTTCCTGCTCATGGCCGGCAGCGCCACGCTCGCCGCCTGCGGTTCCATGCCGGATTCGGCGCCGCCCCAGGCCGCCCTGCCGCCGGCGCCGCAACCGACCGCTCCCGCCCAGCCGGGAAACGTGCTCGGTGCCGGCATGGTGCGCATCGGCCTCATCCTGCCGCTGGGGGCGAGCGGCAATGCCGCGCTCGCCGCCCAGTCGCTGCGCAACGCCGCCGACATGGCCATCGCCGAATTCACCGGCGCCAATATCCAGCTCGTCGTCAAGGACGACGGCGGCACCGGGCCCGGCGCCCAGACCGCCGCCCAGCAGGCGCTCGACGAGGGCGCCAAGGCGATCATCGGCCCGATCTTCGCCCATACCGTCGCCGCGGCCGGGCAGGTGACGCGCGCGCGCAACATCCCGCTGGTCGGCTTCTCCACCGACACCAATGTGGCCACCCGCGGGGTCTACCTGCTCTCCTTCCTGCCGCAGACCGACGTGGTGCGGGCGGTGCGCTACGCGGCCTCCACCGGCAAGCGGGCATTCATCGCGCTGCTGCCGGACAATGCCTATGGCTCGGTGGTGGAGGCGGCCTTCCGCGAAACCGTGCCGGCAACGGGCGGTCGCGTGCTCGGCCTCGAGCGCTATACGCCGGGCAATGCCGGGCAATATGCCGAGGCGGTCCGCCGGCTGGCTCCATCGGCCGCCCAGGCCGACGCGTTGTTCCTGCCCGATTCCGGCGATGCGGTGCCGCAGATCCTGCAGGCGATGACCACCGCCAAGATCAACCTCTCCGGCAAGCAGCTCATCGGCACCGGGTTGTGGGACAGCCCGGCGCTGTTCAACACGCCGCAGCTGTCCGGCGGCATCTTCGCCGCGCCGGATCCGGCAGGCTACCGGGCCTTCTCGCAACGCTATCAGGCCCGCTACGGCCAGGCGCCGGTGCGCACGGCGACGCTGGCGCATGACGCGGTGTCGCTGATGGCAGCGCTGGTGAACGCGCAGGGCGAGGCCGGGCTGAACGACACCGCCATCCAGAACCCTTCCGGCTTCAGCGGTATCGACGGCATCTTCCGCTTCCGCTCGGACGGCACCAACCAGCGCGGCCTTGCCGTGATGCGCATTGCCAATGGCAGCGTGCAGGTCGCCAGCCCCGCCCCGCGCAGCTTCGCCGAACAGGGGTTCTGAACCCTCCCGCCGGCCTCAGGCGGCCAGATCGGCGACGATGGCGTCGAGCACCGGGAAGCCCTGCGGCGTCACCCGCAGGCGGCCGTCGGCCAGCTGCTCGACCATGCCCTCGCCGATCAGCGCCGCCACGCGGCCCGCATCGAAATCGCGCCCGGACAGCGACGCGAAGCGGTGGCGGTCGATGCCCTCGGCGAGCCGAAGCCCCATGATGAGATATTCGTCGGCCTGCTCCGGCCGGCTCAGCCCCTCGTCGGCGACGAGGCCGTGGCCCTGTGCCTCGACACGCGCCACCCACTGTTCCGGGCCGCGCTCGGTGGAGGTGGCGCGCCGGCCCTCCGGCGTGTCGAGCCGGCCATGGGCGCCGGGGCCGATGCCGGCATACTCGCCATAGCGCCAGTAGATGAGATTGTGCCGGCTCTCGGCGCCGGGCCGGGCATGATTGGAGATCTCATAGGCCGGCAGGCCGGCGGTGCTCGTGGTCTCCTGCGTCGCGTCCCACAGGGCGCGGGCGACCTCGCCGTCCGGTATCTTCAGTTTGCCGGCACGGTAGAGGGCGGCGAACGGCGTGCCCTCCTCGATGGTGAGCTGGTAGAGCGAGAGATGCTCGCAGCCCTCGGCGATCGCGCGTTCCAGTTCGCGCGCCCAATCCTCCGGCTTCTGGCCGGGCCGGGCATAGATAAGGTCGAACGATACCCGCTCGAAGGCCGAGCGGGCGATAGCGACAGCGTCCAGAGCCTCGGCGGCGCTGTGCATGCGCCCGAGCGCCTTCAGCGAGGCGTCGTCCAGCGCCTGCACGCCGAGCGAGACGCGGTTGACCCCGGCGGCGCGATAGCCGCGGAAGCGGCCGGCCTCGACACTGGTGGGATTGGCCTCCAGCGTCACTTCGGCGCGCGCATCGAGCGGCCAGGCGGCGTCGATGGCGTTGAGAATGCCCTCCACCGTCGCCGGCGCCATCAGCGAGGGAGTTCCTCCGCCGAAGAACACGCTCGCTGTGCGGCGCTGGCCGATCCGCTCGCGCACATGCGCGATCTCGGCGCGGAAGGCGGCAAGGAACCGCGCTTCGTCCGGCGGCGCGTGCCGGACATGGGAATTGAAGTCGCAATAGGGACATTTGGCGCGACAGAACGGCCAATGCACATAGACGCCGAAGCCGGGATCGAGCGGCGGCGCGGCAAGGACCTTGCCCGCCCGATGCGCCGCCCGATGCGCGGCCTCAGTCAAAATGCGCCCCGAGACAGGCCTCGGCCAGCGCGATGAAGGCGCGGGCGCGGTGCGACAGGCCGCGACCCAGCGGCGGCATGCCGTGCTTCTCCTCGCCGGTCATCTCGCCGAAGACGCGCGTATGACCGTCCGGCAGGAACATCGGGTCGTAGCCGTGGCCGGAATTGCCGCGCGGCGGCCAGACCAGCTCGCCGGCCACCACGCCCTCGAAATCCTCGACATGGCCGTCCGGCCAAGCAATGCACAGCGCCGAGATGAAATAGCCGCGGCGCTGGAACGGCTCGACGGCATCCACCTTGCGCAGTTCCTCCTCCACCCTGGCCATGGCGAGGCCCCAGTCGCGCTCCGGCCCGGCCCAGCGGGCGGTGTAGAGTCCCGGCGCGCCGCCGAGCGCCTCGACGCACAGGCCGGAATCGTCGGCAAAGGCCGGCAGGCCGGTGAGCTCGCAGGCCGAGCGCGCCTTGATGCGGGCGTTCTCGGCGAAGGTGAGCCCGGTCTCCTCCGGTTCCGGCAAGCCGAGGTCGCCGGCGGAAACCGGTTCGACGCCATAAGGCTCCATCAGCCCGCGCATCTCGATGAGCTTGCCGGGATTGTGGGTGGCGATCACCACCCGGCCGGTGAGGCGACGATGCAGCTGGTTGGCGAACGCGTCCATGGCTCAGGCCACCGCCATCTTCTGAAGGTCGACCAGCCGGCCGATGCCTTTGCGGGCGAGACCGAGCATGGCGTTGAATTCCTCCTCCGTGAAGGGGGTCTTCTCCGCCGTGCCCTGCACCTCGACGAAGCCGCCGGTACCGGTCATCACGAAATTCACGTCGGTATCGGCGTCAGAATCCTCGGCATAGTCGAGATCGAGCCGCGGCTCGCCCTGGACGATGCCGCAGGACACCGCCGCCACATGGTCGCGCAGCGGGATCGCCGGGATCATGCTGCGCGCCTTCATCCAGGAAAGGCAGTCATACAGCGCGATCCAGGCACCGGTGATCGAGGCGGTGCGGGTGCCGCCATCGGCCTGGATGACGTCGCAATCGACGGTGATCTGGCGCTCGCCGAGCTTTTCGAGATCGACCACCGCCCGCAGCGAGCGGCCGATCAGCCGCTGGATCTCCTGGGTGCGGCCGGAGGGCTTGCCGGCGGTCGCCTCGCGGCGGGTGCGCTCGTGGGTGGCGCGCGGCAGCATGCCGTATTCGGCGGTGACCCAGCCGCGGCCCTGCCCCTTGAGCCAGGGCGGCAGCCGCTCTTCCAGCGTCGCCGCCACGAGGACATGGGTCTCGCCGAATTTCACCAGGCAGGAGCCCTCGGCATGGCGCAGCACACCGCGCTCGAAGCTGACGGCCCGCATCTCGTCGGAGGCGCGGCGGGACGGACGCATGGTGATGTCTCCATTGCTGACGGGCGCCCCTTGTAAGGGGCAGCGCCCGACAATCGCAAGCGCTTAAAGCCTGTGCCTTGTATGGGTCGGCGCGAAGGCCGATTATATGTTTCACATGAAACGCCTTTCCGGCGAAACGAGCGCTGCCATGCCCCTCGATCCGCTTCTGGCCTCCAGCTCCCCCTCGCTCGCCAAGCTCGACGAGCGCTCGCGGGAGATTTTCCGGCAGATCGTCGAAACCTATCTCGCCACCGGCGAGCCGGCGGGCTCGCGCAACATCTCGCGCCTCATTCCGATGACGCTGTCGCCGGCGTCGGTGCGCAACGTCATGGCGGATCTCGAAGCCGCCGGCCTCATCTTCGCGCCGCATACCAGCGCCGGGCGGCTGCCGACCGAGCGCGGACTGCGCTTCTTCGTCGATTCGCTCCTGGAGATCGGCGACGTCTCGGAGGAGGAACGCAACGCCATCGAGGTGCAGGTGAACGCGGCCGCCCGCGCGCAGACGGTGGACGGCGTGCTGGCGGAAGCCTCCAACATGCTCTCCGGCCTGTCGCGCGGCGCCGGCGTCGTCACCACCACCAAGAGCGACGCGCGGCTCAAGCACATGGAATTCGTACCGCTCGACGCGACGCGGGCACTGCTCATCCTCGTCTCGGACGACGGCGAGGTCGAGAACCGCCTGGTGCCGCTGCCCGCCGGCCTGCCCTCCTCCGCCCTGGTGGAGGCGACGAATTTCCTCAATTCGCGCACCCGCGGACGAACCCTCTCCGAATTGCGCGTCGAGGTGGAGCGCACGCTCGCCGCCCGCCGCGCCGAACTCGACGAGGTGACCGCCCGCGTCGTCGCCGCCGGCCTCGCCTCCTGGTCGGGCGGCGACAAGGCGGAACGCCGGCTGATCGTGCGCGGCCAGACCAAGCTGCTGCAGGATCTCCGGGCGATCGAGGATCTCGAGCGGGTGCGGCTGCTGTTCGACGATCTCGAGGCCAAGCAGGAGGTCGTCGACCTGCTCGGGCGGGCGGAGGACGCGCAGGGACTGCGCATCTTCATCGGCTCGGAGAACAAATTGTTCTCGCTTTCCGGATCCTCCACCATCGTCGCCCCCTATCGCGACGGCCAGGGCCGGGTGGTCGGCGTGCTCGGCGTCATCGGGCCGACACGGCTGAACTATGCCCGCATCGTGCCGATGGTCGATTTCACCGCGCGGGTGGTGAGCCGGGTTCTGGCTGGCACCGGCATCGACGCGGCTTGATTTTTTGCCGCCATCACCCGATATGGCGGGCGCATGCGGGTGCGACGGCAACCGCAAATCCATTCCTCCGACGAGGCAGTCATGACCGAAGACAACCACAAGCCGGCGGACGCTTCCGATGAGATCGCCGGCACCCCGAGCGAAGAGACCGTCGGCGGTGCCGCTGAAGCCGCCGAGGAGGCCTTTGCCGCCGAGCGCGAGCGCTACGAGGCGGAAATCGCCGCGCTGAAGGACAAGTTCCTGCGCGCCTTCGCCGAAGCCGACAATGTCCGCCGGCGCGCCGAGCGCGAAGTCGCCGATGCCAAGCTTTACGGCATCACCGGATTCGCCCGCGACGTGCTGTCGCTCGGCGACGATTTCGAACGCGCCCTCGGGGTGATCGACGCGGAGGCCCGCGCCAACGCCGACGGCACGCTGAAGACCCTGCTCGACGGCATCGAGCTGACGGCGCGCAGCCTCAACCAGACGCTCACCAAGCATGGCGTCGCCCGCATCGAGGCGGAGGGCACCCGCTTCGACCCCAATCTGCACCAGGCGATGTTCGAGGTGCCGAATCAGGAGGTGCCGTCCGGCACCGTCGTGCAGGTGATCCAGCCGGGCTTCACCATCGGCGGGCGCGTGCTGCGCCCGGCGCTGGTAGGCGTATCCAAGGGCGGTCCGAAGGCCGCCCCGGCCGAATCGCAGGCCAGCGAGGGCTGACAGGCCCGAATCGCCGGACCGCCGGGATACAGCTCGCGGCGGCCCGGCTGCGCGTCAGCGCAGCTCCAACCCGTCGCGCAGAGCCCGCAGGCTGTCGAAGTCGCGGGCGAAATCATCCGCCGGCAGCACGCCCACCATGCGGACATAGGCGCTGCGGCCGAAGCGCATCCATTGCGCCACCTTGACCGGCTTGCCGGTCTGCAGGTCGACGGCATTGGCGACGATCTCGATGCCGGGCTGACCGCCGATGCGAAGCGGGCCGCCGCGCTCGATCCTGAGGTCCTTCACACCCGGCACCGAGGCGACCGCGCGCTTGGCGAGGCTTTCGCGCTCGTCCTCGCCGACCTCGCCGGGCACCACGCCGGCGATGAAGATCGGCCGGCCGGCTTCCGGCGCATCCCCTTCGCCCTTCGCCAGCAGCACCGCCGAATTGCCGAGCACCTTCATCACCCGGAAGCCCTCCAGCGACTGGAAGGTGAAGGGCAGCCGGGCAAGCAGCTCCTCCTGGGTCGGCGGCGCGCGGAACACCACGCTCGCCAATGCCGCCTCGATGGCGGCGTCGGGATAGCGGCTCGACGATTCCTCGGGGAACTGAACAGTGACGATGGCGGTCTGGCTCTTGCCGCCGGCCAGCATGATCCATTTCTTCACCGCCACCGCACCGACGCTCTGATAGCCGGTGAGCACCAGTCCGCGCCCGTCATCGGGCAGGGCGATCTCGCGGCGGCCCTCGATGGTGACGCCCTTGCTCTGAAGCGATTGCGGCTCGAAGGTCTTCACGATGGCGTCGAAATCGCTGTGCGGCACCTCGACGATGAGAATCATCGCCTTGGCGGCGCGGTCCTCGAACCCGGCGACGCTGGGAATCGGCGTCATGCCGGCCGGCGGCTCCATTCCCACCGATCCGCCATTGGGAAAGAGCGGCTCGGCCAGAGCCGCGACGGACGAACCGACGAGGGCGGCGATCAGGACGACGGCGCGGACGAGACGGCGCATTGAATTTCCTTCCGTGGGAAAACGGGTAGGCCCGTTGTGCTCATAGCGCCGCATCGTCGCTCCCGCGAGCCGGATGCACGCGCCGTAACGTCAGATTGATGCGGCCGGGCTGGCTGAGCAGTGTCGAGGTTCCGGCCAGAATGCGATCGACGCCATGATAGGCGAGACGGCTCGGCCCGGACATCAGCAGCGCGTCGCCGGAGGCGAGGCGGATAGAGCGCGTGGCGCCGCGCCGCTCGACGCCGCCGATGCGGAAGATGGCGGTGTCGCCGAGCGACAGCGAAAGCACCGGGGCCGAGAATTCGCGCTCGTCCTTGTCCTGGTGCAGGCTCATGCGCGCCTCGGGCGCGTACCAGTTGATCAGGCAGGCTTCCGGGGCGAGCGCACAGCCGGCCAGTTCGTCCCAGGCCCGCTGCAGCACCGCCGGCAGCGGCGGCCAGGGCTTTCCGGTCACCGGATGGTTAGGCTGGTAGCGATAGCCGGTCTCGTCCGACATCCAGCCGAGCGGCCCGCAATTCGACATGCGCACCGAAAAGGGCTGGCCGGTACGCGGCATGCGCGGAACGAAAAGCGGCGCCAGCTCCAGCACGGCACGGATGTCGGCGACCAGCGCTTCCTGTGCCGGACGGTCGAGATAGCCCTGCCACCACAGGCAGCCGGGCGCGAGTTCGAGGGGAGCGGGGGCCATCGCGCGCCTCAGAGCTTGCGGAGCGCCACCGCCTCCACCTCGTGGTCGCCGCCCTTGCGCAGGATCAGGTCGGCGCGCTGGCGGGTCGGCAGGATGTTTTCCTGCAGATTCACGAGGTTGATGGTGCGCCAGATGGAACGGGCGGTCTGATCGGCCTCCGCCGCCGTGATGCCGGCATAGCGGTGGAAATAGGCGGCGGGATCGCGGAAGGCGGTCTCGCGCAACCGCATGAAGCGCTCGACATACCAGCGCTCGAGGATCGCCTCGTCGGCGTCGATATAGACCTTGAAGTCGAAGAAATCGGAGACGAAGGGAATGCCCTTGCCGTCCTTGGGCGGGCGGCTGGTCTGCAGCACGTTCAACCCCTCGACGATGAGGATGTCCGGCTGATCGACCTCGACCCGCTCGTTGGGCATCACGTCATAGTCGAAATGGCTGTAGATCGGCCCGGCCACCGGGTGGCGGCCGGCCTTGATGTCGGTGAGGAAGTGCAGCAGGGCCGGCAGGTCGTAGCTCTCGGGAAAGCCCTTCCTCTGCATCAGCCCCTCGCGCTCCAGCACCGCATTGGGCAGCAGAAAGCCGTCGGTCGTCACCAGCGCCACCTTGGGCGTGTTGGCCCAGCGGGCGAGCAGCGCCTGCAGCACGCGCGAGGTGGTCGACTTGCCCACCGCCACCGAGCCGGCGACGCCGATGATATAGGGCATCTTGCCGGCCTGTTCGGGGCCGAGGAATTTCTGCATGGCGCGAAACAGCTTCTGCGTCGCGCCGACATAGATGGAGAGCAGCCGCGACAGCGGCAGGTAGATCTGCTCGATCTCCGCCAGCGACAGACGGTCGTTCAGGCCCTGCAGCCGAGCGATCTCGTCGGCGGTCAGCGGCTGGGGCGTGTCGGCACGCAGCGACGCCCATTCGGCACGCGAGAAATTGCGGAAGGGCGACAGCCCCTCTCCGTCGAGCTTCATGTCCATCGGCTGCGAATCCCCGGGCAGCGTTTCCCCGTCCTCGCCCGGACTTTGGTGCCGAGCGTTGGTCGACCGTATACCACACTACGATTCCGTCCGATACGACTGGCTCCCGGCCCTGCGGGACGCTCAGCCGGCCGGCCGGGACGCCTTTTCATCGATGCCCGAACGGGCGGTACGGCGACCGAGCTCCGCATAGATGTCCTCGAGGGGAATCCCCCGCGCATGGAGCAGCACCAGCAAATGGTAGAGGAGGTCCGCGCTCTCCGAAACGACGGCTTTCGTATCAGCCGCGACCGCGGCCAGCGCGGTTTCGACCGCCTCCTCGCCGAGCTTCTGGGCGCATTTGGCAACGCCCTTCTCGATCAGCGAGCGGGTATAGGAGGGCGGCCCGCCGCCGGCCGCACGCGCGGCGACGATGGCGGCGAGGTCGTCGAGGGTCACGCGTTCGTCGCTCATGGCTCGCTCCTCAGCCGCGCCGAACCGGCAGGCCGGCTTGCGCAAGCCGGTCCTTGGCCGCGCCGATGGTGAAGGTACCGAAATGGAAGATCGAGGCAGCGAGCACCGCGCTCGCGCGCCCATCGCGGATGCCTTCCACCAGATGGTCGAGCGTGCCGACGCCGCCGGAGGCGATCACCGGCACCGGCACCGCGTCGGAAACGGCGCGGGTGAGGGCGAGATCGAAGCCTTCGCCAGTACCGTCGCGGTCCATGGAGGTGAGCAGGATCTCGCCGGCACCGAGCGCCACCACCTCGCGCGCATAGTCCACCGCGTCGATGCCGGTGCGATTGCGCCCGCCATGGGTGAAGATCTCCCAGCGGTCCGCCTCGCCGGCGAGCGACACCTTCTTGGCATCGATGGCGACGACGATGCACTGCTCGCCGAACTTCGCCGCCGCCTCGCCCACGAATTCCCGCCGGTTCACCGCGGCGGTGTTGATCGCCACCTTGTCGGCGCCGGCGTTCAGCAGCGCGCGGATGTCCTCGACGGTCCGCACGCCGCCGCCGACGGTCAGCGGCATGAAGCATTGTTCGGCGGTGCGGCTGACCACGTCGATCAGCGTGCCGCGCGCCTCGACGCTGGCGGTGATGTCGAGGAAGCACAGCTCGTCGGCGCCGGCGGCATCATAGGCCTTTGCCGCCTCCACCGGATCGCCGGCATCGCGCAGGTCGACGAATTTCACACCCTTGACGACCCGCCCGTCCTTCACGTCGAGGCAGGGGATGACGCGAACCTTGAGCATCGAATCCGCGCTCATGCCGCCACCCCGGCGACCAGCGCCAGGGCGGCGCGGGCGTCGAGGCGGCCGTCATAGAGCGCGCGGCCGGTGATGGCGCCTTCGAGCTTGCTGGCGCGCGGCTCCAGCAGCGCCCGCACATCGTCGATCGAGGCGAGGCCGCCGGAGGCGATCACCGGGATCGAGATGGCCTCGGCCAATGCGAGGGTGGCGTCGAGATTGAGGCCCTTGAGCAGGCCGTCGCGGGCGATGTCGGTGTAGATGATCGCCGCGACGCCGGCATCCTCGAAGCGCTGCGCCAGTTCCAGCGCGGTCAGGTCCGAGGTCTCCGCCCAGCCCTCCACCGCGACGCGGCCGTCCTTGGCGTCAAGCCCGACGGCGACGCGGCCGGGAAAGCGGCGCGCCGCCTCCCTCACGAAAGCCGGATCGCGCACCGCCGCGGTGCCGAGGATGACGCGGGTGATGCCCTTCTCCAGCCACGCCTCGACGCCGGCAAGGTCGCGAATGCCGCCGCCGAGCTGCACCGGCATCGTCACCGCTTCAAGGATGCGCTCCACCGCGCCGGCATTTACCGGCTTGCCGGCAAAGGCGCCGTCGAGGTCGACGATATGCAGGTAGCGGAAGCCCTGCGCCTCGAACTGCGCCGCCTGCTGGGCGGGATCGTGATTGAACACGGTGGCGCGCGCCATGTCGCCCTGCTGGAGGCGTACGCACAGGCCCTGCTTGAGATCGATGGCGGGAAAGAGGATCACGGCGTCCACGTCAGGAAATTGGCGAGAAGGGCGAGGCCGAGGCGCTGGCTCTTCTCGGGATGAAACTGGGTGCCGGCGAGGTTGTCGCGGGCGATGATCGCCGTGACCTTGCCGCCATAGTCGGCGGTGGCGACGAGCTCGTCGTCCCGCGCGGCGGCGAGATGATAGGAATGCACGAAATAAGCATCGAGCCCGTCGGCGCCAGTGGGAATACCGGCGAGGATCGGATGCGGGCGCCGCACCTCCAGCGCATTCCAGCCCATATGCGGGATCTTCAACATCGGATCGTCCGGCGAAATCTTCACCACGTCGCCGGCTATCCAGCCGAGGCCGGAGGTCACGCCGTGCTCGAGCCCGCGCTCGGCCATCAGCTGGGCGCCAACGCAGATGCCGAGAAAGGGGCGGCCCTTCTCGATCACCGTCTCGGTGAGCGCCTCCACCATACCGTCGACCGCGTCGAGCCCGCGCCGGCAATCGGCATAGGCACCGACGCCGGGAAGCACGATGCGATCGGCGCGGCGCACCGTCTCCGGGTCGCTCGACACCACCACGCGCGCGCCTGAGCCGCCTTCGCGGGCGGCACGCTCCAGCGCCTTGCCGGCCGAGTGCAGGTTACCCGAGCCGTAATCGATAAGAACGACCGTATCGGAACCGCTCATCGCCCCCTTGCCTCCGGGAACAGGCCGAGCACCGGGCCCGGCGTCGCGGGTGCGCCGAGATGCAGCTCGAAGAAGCGCCGCTCGGCCGCCTCGCCATGTTCGGCGCTCACCGCGCCGACCTCCTCGAAGCCCTGCCAGACCAGCTTGCGCCGCCGCAGGCTCGGGAGCTCCAGCGCCACGAACAGGTTCGGCACCAGCAGCGCCACCACGAACCAGCCGCCGAGATCAAAACGCACGAACGCCGCCAGCAGCGCGAGCTCGACCGCCGCATGGACGAGGAAGGCGAGCCACAGACGATGCGCCAGCAGCACCAGCGGCGCGAAGAACAGCGCACTCCACGCGGTCTTCTCGCGCACGAGCACGACCCGGTCGGCCCATTGCCGCTCGCCGGGCACCGCCTCGTCAGGCTCGAATACCGTCCACACCGCCATATTCTCTCGTCCCGGCCGCCCGGCCGCCCGTTCTCAGCCGCCCAGGCTGCCCTTGGTGGAAGGGATCTCGCCGGCCGCAGCCGGATCGATCGCCACCGCCGCCCGCAGCGCCCGGGCCAGGCCCTTGAAGCAGCTCTCGGCGATATGGTGGGCATTGGTGCCGTAGAGCGTCTCGACATGCAGGGTGATGCCGGCATTCATGGCAAAGGCCTGGAAGAACTCGCGCACCAGCTCGGTGTCGAAATCGCCGATCTTCGCCACCGCGAATTCGGTGCGGAACACCAGGAAGGGCCGGCCGGAAATGTCGAGCGCGACGCGGGTCAGCGTCTCGTCCATCGGCAGATGCAGGCTGGCATAGCGGGTGATGCCGCGCATGTCGCCCAGCGCCTGGCGGATCGCCTGGCCGAGGGCGATGCCGACATCCTCCACCGTGTGGTGGAAGTCGACATGCAGGTCGCCCTTGGCGGCAATGTCCATGTCGATCCGCGCATGGCGGGCGAGCAGGTCCAGCATATGGTCGAAAAAGCCCACGCCGGTCGCGATCGTCGCCTTGCCCGTGCCGTCGAGGTTCACGGAAAGGCGGATATCGGTTTCCTTGGTGGCGCGAGTGATGGACGCCGTGCGCATTCAGGGGCTCCCGGAAGAGCCGGCGTCTTAGCAGCATTGCAGGTCCGGCGCCATATCGGGGCCATATAAAGCCGATCCGTGCGGCCAACATGCTGGGCAAGCTCATGCTTTCCCGTCATCATCGCGCGCCTCACCCGGAACCTGCCCATGAATGTCGCTGCGCTGCGTTCCCGCGCGCCTTTGTTCCTCGCCGTCTTCATCGACATCTTCTCGTTCGGGCTGATGTACCCGCTGATCGTCGCGCTATTCGGCGGCGGCTGGGTAGCCGAGGCCTACGCGCCGGCGGCGCGCGATACGCTGCTGTCGCTCGCCTTCGCGCTGTTTCCGATCGGCATGTTCTTCGGCGCCTCGCTGCTCGGGGACCTGTCGGACGCGATGGGACGTCGCAAGACGCTGATGATCTGCATGGGCGGGCTCGCCGCCGGCTATGGCTTGATGTGGATGGCGCTGGAGATCGGTCATCTGTGGCTGTTCTTCGTCGGCCGCCTCGCCTGCGGGCTGATGGCCGGCACCGCCCCCATCGCCCAGGCATCGGTCGTCGATGCGGCAGCGGAAAGCGAGCGCAGCGCCGCGATGGCGCAGGTGGTGCTGGTGAACACGCTGGGCATGGTCGCCGGCCCGGCCATTGGCGGCCTGCTCGGCCACTGGGATTTCCGCCTGCCGCTCGGCCTCGCGCTGCTGCTTTGCCTCGTCACGCTCGTCCTGCTGCGCAACGCGCATTTCGCCGCCGACCAGGCCCGTCGCGCCTTCAGGCTGGACTGGAAGCAGCCCTTCCGGCTGCTGGCGCGGGTGCAGGACCGGCCGGCAATCTGGCGGCCCGGCGGCGCCTTCCTTTTGTTCCAGTTCGGCTTCCTGATCTACTACACCTTCATTCTCATCGAGATGCAGCGCTCCTACGGCTTCACCACCGCCGATCTCGGCCTGTTCTCCATGGTGATGGGGCTCGGCTGCGCCGTCTCCTCCGCCTGGGGCTACAAGCTGGTGCGCGGTCGCTTTTCCAACGATCGGCCGGTGGCGCTGATCGGGCTGGCCCTGTGCGGCCTGTTCGTCGCCGCCAGCGCCCTGCCGATCCCGGCCTATGGCCAGGTCGCCCTCGGCTTCCTGTCCACCATGAGCAACATCCTCGCCTTCATCACCCTGCTCGCCGCCATTTCCTCCTGCGTGGACGAGAGCGAGCGCGGCTGGGCCCTCGGCATCGCCAATGCGTCGGTCGCGCTGTCGGTCTTCGTCGCCGGGCTGATGACCGGCCTGCTCGTGGCGCTGCCGAGCGACGCTTTCCTGCTGCTCGGCGGATTGATCGTGCTGGCCGGCATGGTGCCGGCGTGGCGAATGCGCACGGCAGGCTGAGCCGGCAGCTGTTGCGAAAGTGCAACCCGTTCCTACCTAAGGGCTCTGTTTCGGAGTTCCCCATGAATACCAGCGGTTTCCCCACCCAGCATTCTCCCGACACCATCTACGGCACCACCATCGTGTCCGTGCGGTCCGGCAACCGCGTCGCCATCGGCGGCGACGGGCAGGTGACGCTCGGTGCGACGGTGATGAAGTCGAACGCCCGCAAGGTGCGTCGGCTCGGGCGCGGCGACGTGATCGGCGGCTTTGCCGGCGCCACCGCCGACGCTTTCACCCTCTTTGAGCGGCTCGAGGCCAAGCTCGAGCAGTATCCCGGCCAGTTGCAGCGCGCCGCCGTCGAGCTCGCCAAGGACTGGCGCACCGACCGCTATCTGCGCCGGCTGGAAGCGATGATGATCGTCGCCGACGCCAACATCACCCTGGTGCTGACCGGCACCGGCGACGTGCTGGAGCCCGAATCCGGCATCGCCGCCATCGGCTCGGGCGGCAATTATGCGCTCGCAGCGGCCCGCGCGCTCGCCGAGAGCGAGCTGGAGCCCGAGGCGATCGTGCGCAAGAGCCTGTCCATCGCCGCCGACATCTGCATCTACACCAACCATAACGTGGTGGTGGAAACCATCGGCTGAACGCCGATGGTCCGCTCCCCCGCGAAAGCACCCGAATGAACAATTTCTCGCCGCGTGAAATCGTCTCGGAACTCGACCGCTACATCGTCGGCCAGCACAAGGCCAAGCGGGCGGTCGCCATTGCCCTGCGCAACCGCTGGCGCCGCCAGCAGCTGGAAGGCCATCTGCGCGAGGAGGTCCTGCCGAAGAACATCCTGATGATCGGCCCGACCGGCGTCGGCAAGACCGAGATCTCCCGCCGCCTCGCCAAGCTGGCCGGCGCGCCGTTCCTCAAGGTCGAGGCCACCAAGTTCACCGAGGTCGGCTATGTCGGCCGCGACGTCGAGCAGATCGTGCGCGACCTCGTGGAGATCGGCATCGGCCTCGTCCGCGAGGCCAAGCGCAAGGATGTCGAGGCCAAGGCGCATCTCGCCGCCGAGGAGCGCGTGCTCGACGCGCTGGTCGGGCCCGGCGCCTCGCCCGGCACCCGCGAGAGCTTCCGCAAGAAGCTGCGCGATGGATTGCTCGACGACAAGGAAGTGGAGGTCGAGATCGCGTCCGGCGGCGGCCAGGGCATGCCGATGTTCGAGATTCCCGGCATGCCGGGCGCGCAGATGGGCGCCATCTCCATCGGCGACATGCTCGGCAAGGCGTTCGGCGGCCGCTCCAAGCCGCGCCGGGTCACGGTGAAGGAGGCGCATCCGCTGCTGCTCTCGGAAGAGGCGGACAAGCTGATCGACCAGGACGCCATCGTGCAGGAGGCGATCCGCTCGGTCGAGGAGAACGGCATCGTGTTCCTCGACGAGATCGACAAGATCGCCGGCTCGGAACGCCGCGGCGGCGCCGACGTCTCGCGCGAAGGCGTGCAGCGCGACCTGCTGCCGCTGATCGAGGGCACCACCGTCTCGACCAAGCACGGGCCGGTGAAGACCGACCACATCCTGTTCATCGCCTCCGGCGCCTTCCATGTGTCGAAGCCCTCGGACCTGCTGCCGGAGCTGCAGGGCCGGTTGCCGATCCGCGTCGAGCTGGAGCCGCTGTCGCGCGAGGACTTCACCCGCATCCTCACCGAGACCGAGGCGAGCCTCGTCAAGCAGTCGGTGGCGCTGATGGACACCGAGGGCGTCACCCTCGACATCACCGCCGATGCGGTGGAGGCGATCGCCGACGTCGCGGTGGAGGTGAATGCGACGGTGGAGAATATCGGCGCCCGCCGCCTGCAAACGGTGATCGAGCGGGTGCTGGACGAATTGTCCTTTTCCGCGCCGGACCGTTCCGGCGAGACGGTGATCATCGACGGCGCCTATGTGCGCGACCGTGTCGCCGATCTCGCCCGCAATGCCGATCTCAGCCGCTACATCCTGTGAGCGGATGTTTCACGTGAAAACGGCACCGGTCGCGCGCGAGCGGTCGGCATCTATCCCGGCCGGCTCAGGATCTTGAGCCGGCCGAGCAGCTCGGCGACCGCCTCCTGCGGCAGGGTGGCGACCTCGCGGGCCAGCAGATTGGCGAGTTCGGTGGCTTCCGGCGACAGGCCGGCCGTATCCACCACCACGCGTGGGTCGGAGATCTCGGCGAGCAGTTTCAGCGCCTCCGCCTCGTCCCAGATGACATTGAAATAGGCCATGATGCGCTGGAGCATCAGCCAGGTCGGCTGGCCGCGCTTGCCGTGCTCCAACGCCGAGAGATAGGCGGCGGACACGCCGATCTGCTCGGCCATCTGGCTGAGCGTCACCCCGCGCTCGGCGCGCATCTCGCGCATGCGCCGGCCAAAAGGTGTCATCGCCGCCCCTCCCGCACCCGGCGCAGGCGCACATAGAGCGCGCCCTCCCCGCCATGGCCGCGGCTGGCGGATTCGAAGCCGATGACGATGCCGCGCAGCTCCGGCGCCGCCAGCCATTGCGGCACCAGCCGGCGCAGCACACCGCGCCCGCCCTCGCCGGAGAGCACATGGGCGTCCCCGCCCGGACGGGCTCCCGACGGGGCGCCTTTGCCGGTGATCACCAGCACCACGGCATGGCCCTCGCCCTGGGCGCCGCGCAGAAAGGTGGCGAGGCGCTGATGCGCCGCCGCCTGCGTCAGGCCGTGCAGGTCGAGGCGGGCATCGACCTCCGCCCCGCGCGACAGGCGGCGGCGCAGCTTGGGCTCCAGCGGCGCCAGCGGCGGCGGTCCGGGCGGTTTCGCGGCGGGCACCGGCGAACGGGGAGGAACCGGCGCGGCGGTTTTCTCCTTCGTCGGGGTCTCCGCCATGATCTCGGCGAAGCTCGGCTCTGGCGCGGCCGCCCGCTTCGGCTCCGGGCGCAGCCGGCGCACCGATCGGGTGACATGCTCCCACAGCGCCCGCTCCTCCGCCTCCAGACCCCGGCGCCGCCGGGATGGGCGAGCGGGTTTGCCGTCGTCGGCGCTCATTGGATGGCGGTCCGCAGCGGCGGGCGCGGCGGCAGAGGCGCCGCATGCCGCGCGAAGGGATCGACCGCGCGCGGCACCAGCACGGTGAAGCGGCCGGGATGCTGGATGCGGCCGGCGGTGGAGCCGGCCTCGGCACCGGCGCCGAAGAAGATGTCCGCGCGGGCGGGGCCGACAATGGCCGAGCCGGTGTCCTGGGCAATGGTCAGCCTCTGGAACGGCTGCAGCGTGCCGTCGGCGGAAAGCGGCAGCTCGGCATCGATGAAGATCGGCGTACCGTAGACATGGATGCGCTTGTCGACGGCGATGGAACGCCCTGCCGCCAGCGGCAGGCCCTGCGCACCGACGGCGCCGTCCTTGTCCGACAGGTGGTCGGCGATGCGGAAGAACACATAGGAGCGGTTCTCGCGCATCAGCGCCCGGCCCTCGTCGGGGTGCTCGGCGATATAGGCGCGGATGGCGTCCATCGACATCTTCTCCCGCGGGATGATGCCCTTCTCCACCAGGATCCGGCCGACCGGCGTATAAGGCTGGCCATTATGGCCGTCATAGTTCAGGCGCAGCAAGCGCCCGTCCGGCAGCCGCACCCGTACCGAGCCCTGTATGTGGGCGAAGAAGGCGTCGGCGGGATCGCGGATCCAGGCGACCTCCAGCCCCTTGCCGTCCAGGGCTCCGTCCTCGATGGCACCACGGTCGTAATAGGGAACCATCGTGCCATTGTCGTCGCGGAACGCCTTGCCGCGATTGGCCGGCACACCGGCCTGCGGCGGGGCCTCCAAAACCAGGTCGGGCGGCCGCCGGTACAGCGGGGTGGCGTAGAGGTCGGTGCGGGTCAGCGAGCCGGCGACTTCCGGCTCGTAATAGCCGGTGAGGAAGCCGTGATCGGCCGCGAGCGGGGTGACGCGCAGCGGCCGGAACTGCGTCTCGAAAAACGCCCGCGCCCGCTTGACGCTCGGATGCGACGGCAGATGGGCGGCCTGCCGGCAGGTGGCCCTGAGCGCGGTGAAGACCGGCCTGGGCGGTTCGACAAGATCAGTCGTGCTGCGGATCTTCGCGCAGCTGCGGCGGAAGGCGGCAAGCGCCTCGCGCGGATCGTCCTGCCGCCATCCCGGCAGATCGGCGAAGCGCACCGGCTCGACCGCCGCCTGGTCGAACAGCGGCGCCGCCGGAGGCGGGGCGACCTTCGCCGACGCCGCCGGTGCAACGAGGATCAGTCCCGCCGCGAGGAAGGACCAGAAGGTGGGGGCGAGCGCATGCACCCGCTCAGCGTATCAGGAAGCCGCCTCGGTCGCGACGAGCTTCCAGTTCGGATCGCGGGCGCCGAGATCGTGCGAGAAGGTCCACACGTCGGTGACGTCCGCCACCTGCTCCGGGTCGCCGTCGACCACCTGGCCGCCGCGGTCGCGCGTCACCGAGATCAGCTGCGACAGGAAGCGCACGGTGATCTGCGCGGTGCGACCCTTCACCAGCGCCTCGGCGATATCGGCCTTCTCGATGCCGACGAAACGCGTCTCCATCTTCTCGCCGCGCGCTTCGCGCTCGGCGATGGCGGCGGCGAAGCCGTCGAACACGTCCTTGGCGAGCAGGTCCTTCAGCGTCGAGCGGTCACCCTCGGCATAGGCCACCACGATCATCTCATAGGCGGCGCGGGCGCCGGTGAGGAAGTGCTTAGCGTCGAAGCTGCGATCCTGCGCGGCGATGGCGTCGAGACCGTTGGCGACCGCCGAGCCGATCTCGGCGACGCCGGCCCAGCGCGGGGCCGCGCTCTCGCCGTCCTCGGCCGGCTCCACCGGCGCGGGCGCCGCCGCGGGCTCGCCGTTGCGGTCCGGGAAGTTGATGATCTTTTCGGCGCCGGATTCGGCACCCGCCGGCGCCTTGGCAGGGTCGCGGCGCGAATAGGGATCATAGGGCGGGCGCTCGCGTCCGGTGCGCTGGCCGAGCACGCTGCGCAGCCGGATGAAGATGAAGACGGCCAGCGCCAGGAATATGATCGTGTAAATGTCGAACACTTCGCATTTCGCCGTTGTTCGTCGCCGCCGGCCCGCGAGCCGGAAGCGATGGGTGTGTGACGCGGCCGCCCGGCCCGACCGGACCCGCCTCATGCAGCGACCGGGGGGACGTCCTCCTAGGCTATTTACGTCGTTCTGGCGATTTCGCCAGTCTCCTCGCGTCGCAAGCTGACCCAACGACACCGTAACATGCCGAGGTCCTTATCCGACAATTCGATGAAAGAGTAGAGCAAGGGGCCGCCCGCGGCAAAGGCGCTGCGCATCGAGCCCCCCGCCGGGCACGGGGGCGGCCGACGGCACACCGCCTTGTGACCGGCTGGCAACCGTGTTAGCCACTGCCGCCTTTCCAGCCCTGCGGTCAGCCAAGAGGCCGATGCCGCAGCAGATCACGCCGACGCGAGGCACCGCCGGACGGCGGAGCACGGAGACGACCATGGCCGAGAACGACGCCGCCACCCCCGCCATGCCGACGCTGCATGTGCTGACCCAGTACATCAAGGACCTGTCCTTCGAGAATCCCGGCGCACCCGAGTCGCTGGCGCCTCAAGGCCAGCCGCAGATCGGCATCCAGATCAACGTCAACGCCCGACCGGTCCGCGACGGCGAGTACGAGGTCGAGCTGAAGATCGACGTGAAGGCGGAGATCCAGAACAAGACGCTGTTCGCGCTCGAGCTGCTCTATGCCGGAATCTTCCGCGCCCAGAACGTGGCGCAGGAGACGGTGCATCCGTTCATCATGATCGAATGCCCGCGCATGCTGTTCCCCTTCGCCCGCCAGATCGTCGCCGACACGGTGCGCAATGGCGGCTTCCCGCCGCTGATGATCGATCCGGTCGACTTCGTGACGCTGTATCGCCAGCGCATGGCAAAGACCCCGCCGAGCAATGTGCTGGCCTCCTGAGACCAGCGCTGCCGGTCAGCCCTGGGGCGCGGCGGCGTATTCGCTCCACATCGGATGATCGCCGAGCGTGCGCACGAAGGCGGCATGCGCGGCGATCTCCGCCTCGGTCAGGCGCGGCTTCAGCGGCGCCGGCCGGACCAGGATCGCCGGCTCCAGTCGCTCGGCGTCCACATCCTTGCCGGTTTCCACCACGGTGAGACCGAGCGCCGCCTGCCGCCCGCCGGCGAGCTCGGCATAGACATCCGCCAGCAGCTCCGAATCCAGCAGCGCGCCATGCTTGGTGCGGCGCGAGCCGTCGATGCCGTAGCGCGCCATCAGGTCGTCAAGCCGGTTGGACGCGCCGGGATGGCGCCGGCGCGCCATGCTCAGCGTATCGACCACGCGGTCGAAGGTGAGGGCCGGCCGCCCGACCCGCGCCAGCTCCGCATTGATGAAGCCGATGTCGAACGAGGCGTTGTGGATCACCAGCGGCGAATCGCCGATGAAGGCGAGGAAATCGTCGACGACCTGCGCGAAGAGCGGCTTGTCGGACAGGAATTCCCGCGACAGCCCATGGACGTTGAACGCCTCGACCGGCATGTCGCGTTCGGGATTGATATAGACGTGGAAATTCTGTCCGGTCGGGATGCGGTGCAGGATCTCGACGCAGCCGATCTCCACCAGCCGGTCGCCACGCAGCGGGTCGAGGCCGGTGGTCTCGGTATCGAGAACGATCTCGCGCATGGCGTCACCCTTCCTTTTGCGGCGTAAGCCTCTTCACCAGTTCGGCGACCTGGGCGCGGGCGGCGTCGATGCCCTCGCCGGTACCGATGAGATGGTCGGCGCGGCGGCGCTTTTCCGAATCAGGCATCTGCCGCGCCAGAATCGCCGCGAACTTCGCTTCCGTCATGCCCTCGCGGGCCAGAACCCGTGCGCGCTGCACAGATTCCGGCGCCGAGACCACCACGATCGCGTCGACACGGTCCTGCGCCCCGGTCTCATAGAGGAGCGGGATGTCGAGCACCACCAATGCGGCGCCGCGACGGGCGGCGTCATCGAGAAAGGACTGCTCGCGGGCACGCACCAGCGGATGCACGATCGCCTCGAGGCGCTTCATCGCCGCCGCGTCGTGCAGGACGCGGGCTCCGAGCCGGGTGCGGTCGATTCGCCCGTCGACGGCGACTCCCGGAAACGCCTCCTCGACCGGCGCAACGCCCTCCTTGCCATAGATGTCGTGCACGGCGGCGTCGGCGTCGTGCACCGGCACGCCGAGCTCGCGGAACAGCCCGGCAGTGGTCGACTTGCCCATGCCGATAGAGCCGGTGAGGCCGAGCCGGAACGGCCGGGCTCCCGTCACATCAACCGACCCGGTCACACCAGCTGACCCTTGGCGCGCAGGTCCTCCACCACCAGTGCGCGCAGTGCCGGCGTCACCTGGGGCCTGACGCCGAACCAGCGTTCGAAGCCCGGCACCGCCTGATGCAGCAACATGCCGAGCCCGTCGACCGTGGCGAGCCCGCGCGCCTTCGCCGCCCGCAGCAGCGGCGTCTCCAGCGGGACATAGACCGCGTCGGTCACCACGGCGTCCGGCGACAGCGGCGACAGGTCGATGTCGAGCGGCGGCTGGCCCTTCATGCCGAGCGAGGTGGTGTTGACGAGCAGGCGCGCACCCGGAAGCGCCCCGGCGAGGTCACGCCAGTCGACCGGCAGCACCTTCTCGCCGAATTGTTCGCGCAGGGCCTCGGCGCGGGCGCGGGTACGGTTCGCCACCGTCACCCGGCCTATGCCCCGACCGAGAAGCCCGTGGACGATGGCCCGCGCCGCACCCCCGGCTCCCAGTACCACCGCTTCGTCGAGCGCCCGGTCCCATTCCGGCGCGGCGGCGTCGAGATTGGTGAGGAAGCCATGCACATCGGTATTGGCGCCGTGCAGCCGTCCATCCTCCAGCCACAGCGTGTTCACCGCGCCGAGCGCCTCGGCCACCGGATCGCGGACGGAAGCAGCGGCGAAGGCGGCCTCCTTGTGCGGCACGGTGACATTGGCGCCGACGAGACCGGTTGCCGCGAAGCCGGCGAGGAAGCCGGCAATGTCTTCCGGCGGGACGTCGCGCCGGTCGTAGCTGCCGTCGATGCCGAGTTCGGCCAGCCAATGGCCATGGATCAGCGGCGAGCGCGAATGGGCTACCGGATGGCCGATGATCGCGACCCGAAATGTCACAGGAGATCTCCCCGAGCGCGCAGAAAGGCGAGCAGCGGCAGCAAGGGCAAGCCGAGGATCACCGTGTGGTCGCCCTCGACGCGGTCGAACAGGTGGATGCCCAGCCCTTCGAGCTGATAGCCGCCGACGCTGGCGGATACCGCCGCCCCGGTTCCGGCGAGATAGGCGTTCAGCGCCGCCTCGCTGAGTTCGCGCATCGACAGGTGCGCGGTCTCGACCGTTCGGAACAGGATGTTCCCGTCGAGTGCCACGGTGACGCCGGAATGCAGCGCATGGGTACGGCCGGAAAGCCGGCGCAGCTGCGCCGCGGCGGCCTCGCGGTCGACCGGCTTGTGGAAGCGCTCCGCACCCAGTGCCAGCGTCTGATCGGCGCCGACGACGAGCCGGCCCGGATGCAGGGCGCTGCCGGCCAGCGCCTTGGCCTTGGCCAGTTCCAGCGCCACATCGGCCGGCGAGGCACCGCCGTCGACGAGACGGTCCTCGAGCCCGCGCTCGTCGATGGCGACGCCAACCGTCTCCACCGGCAGGCCCGCAGCCGCCAGCAATGAAAGGCGCGTGGTGCTCTGGGACGCGAGCACCAGCGCGTCCGCCCGTCGCCACAGCGAGTTGAGACCCTTCGCGTCGCTGCCCGGCATCAGCTGCCCGCCTCGGCCCGCCGGCGACGGTGCTCCTGCAACAGGCCGATGATCGCCGCGGCGGTCTCCTCGATGGAACGGCGGGTGACGTCGATCACCGGCCAGTCGTGTCGCGCGCACAGGCGCCGCGAGAAGGCGATCTCCTCGGCGACGGAATCACGGTCGATATAGCCGTCACTAGGCTGGGTGGCATTGAGCCCGAGCAGGCGGTTGCGACGGATTTCGACCACCCGCTCGGCACTCGCGACCAGGCCCACCACCAGCGGGCGCTTCAGCTCCGCGAGGCCCGGCGGCACCGGGATGCTCGGCACCAGCGGGATATTGGCGGTCTTGATGCCGCGATTGGCGAGATAGATGCTGGTCGGCGTCTTCGACGAGCGGGAAATGCCGAGCAGCACCACGTCGGCGGCTTCCAGCCCGTCGGTGTGCTGGCCGTCATCATGCATGACGGTGAAGTTCATCGCATCGATGCGGCGGAAATACTCGCCGTCGAGTTGGTGCTGGCCGCCGACGCGCGGGGTGGGGACGCCGCCGAGATAGGCCTGGAACAGCCGCACCACCGGCGCCAGAACCGACAGCACGGGTATGCCATTGTCGAGACAATAGGATTTCAGCCGGTTGCGCAGCTCCGGCTCGGTGAGGGTGTAGAGAACGATGCCGGGATATTCATCGATGCCGCTGATCACCTTGTCGAGCAGCTTGTGCGTGCGCACCAGCGGGTAGATGTGCTCGATCGGCTTCACGCCGCTATATTGCGCCGCGGCGGCGCGGGCGACGCTGATCAGCGTCTCGCCGGTGGAATCCGACACAAGGTGGAGGTGATAATAGTTCTCGGCCGGTCGCGCGGGTTCGGTCACGGAGCCATCCACAGGGCTGTGCATAGTCTGGGAACAAGCCATGCGGATAGGCGGCTGGCAAGAGGCCCTCTGGGGACGGAGGGCGATTCCATCCACATGGCCGGCCTGTGTGGGTGGTGAAGCCAGGCAGGCGGCGAACTGTGAGGATAAGCTGCGCCAATCCGCTCAAGTCCTTGAGAAGACGTATTTTATCGCAGCAGTGGGAATCGGGGAAAGTCCCGGCGCACTGGGGGCCGGTTGTCGGACGCGAGTAACCCGGCTAATGCCCAGCCACAAACAACTACGACTCTCATTTAAAGAGATTAATTAAGTATGAAGAGCCTGGTGGACGAGGTGCTTCCAAAGTCGATCATCCTGCAGGCTCTGGCCGGTCATGTGCCGGATCGCACGCCGGTCTGGATGATGCGCCAGGCCGGGCGCTACCTGCCGGAATATCGCGAGCTGCGCGCCAAGGCCGGCGACTTCCTCTCGCTCTGCTACAATCCCGACTACGCCACGGAAGTGACATTGCAGCCGATCCGCCGCTTCGGCTTCGATGCGGCGATCCTGTTCTCGGACATTCTTGTCGTGCCGCATGCGCTCGGCATGCAGCTCGCCTTCGAAGCCGGCGAGGGGCCGCGGCTCGATCCGGTAACGAATCTCAACGATCTGAAGCGCTTGCGCGAGACGCTCGATCCGGCGCGTACCTCCCCCGTGTTCGAGGCGGTGGCGAAGACCCGCGCCAGCCTGCCGCCGGAGACGGCGCTGCTCGGCTTCTGCGGTGCGCCCTGGACGGTGGCGACCTATATGATCGCCGGCCGCGGCACTCCCGACCAGGCGCCGGCCCGCCTCGCCTCCCTCACCGATCCGGCCTTCTTCGACGCGTTGATCGACCGCCTGGTCGAGGTCTCCGCCGCCTATCTGATCGGGCAGCTGGAAGCCGGTGCCGACGCGGTGCAGATCTTCGACAGCTGGTCCGGCGTGCTCGATCCCGAGAGTTTTGTCCGGTGTACGATCAGCCCGATTTCGCGTCTGGTCAGGCTGGTGAGAGCAGCCCGGCCCGATGCGCGCATCATCGGCTTCCCGAAGGGGGCGACGCTGTCCGGCTTGACCCGGCTGGTCGGCGAAACCGGGGTCGATGCCGTCGGGCTCGACTGGACGGCCGACCGCAAGGCGCTGCGCCTGGCGCTCGGCGGCAAGGTGGCGCTGCAGGGCAATCTCGATCCGCTGCAGCTGATCGCCGGCGGGGCGAGCCTGGACGCCGCCATCGACGCGCTGATGGAGGATTTCCGCGGCGCCGCCCATATCTTCAATCTCGGGCACGGCATCCGGCCGGAGACCCCGATCGCCCATGTCGAGCGGATGCTGAAGCGGGTGAGGGGCTTCTGATGCTCTACGAGTGGATCAAGGCGCTGCACATCCTCGCCGTCATCTCCTGGATGGCGGGCATGCTCTATCTGCCGCGCCTCATGGTCTATCACTGCGACGCGCCGGCCGGCTCGGTGCAGTCCGAGACCTTCAAGGTGATGGAGCGGCGGCTGCTCAAGGCCATCATCAACCCGGCCATGGGCGTCACCTGGCTGGCCGGGCTCTACCTCGCCTATGTCGGCGGCTGGTGGATGTTCGGCTGGTTCCACGCCAAGCTGGCGCTGGTGCTGGCCATGAGCGGCTTCCACGGCTTCCTGACGGCCCGGGTGCGCGATTTCGCGGAGGATCGCAATACCCGCTCCTCCCGCTTCTACCGCGTCGCCAACGAAGTGCCGACGCTGCTGATGATCGCAATTGTGATCCTCGTCGTGGTGAAACCCTTCTAATCGCCGTTCTGCAGGCTTGCGCGGAATCGCCGGCTTGCCTATGGTGCGCTCTCTTCCACGAAGCTGGCTGACGCACCGCTTTTACCGACATCTTCCCCGATGCCGGCCGGTGGGTCGGACAGGAAGCCGACATTTCCCGGCTCGGTCCGCAGACCAGCGCTTCCCTTACTCCCCGATCGTCCGGGCCGGCCCTTCGCCGTTCCCCCGACAACATCCAAACTCCGAGGCCCTTTCCCATGGGGGAAATGAAGCTCCAGGACCTCAAGTCCAAGACTCCGGCTGAACTTCTCGTGTTCGCCGAAGAGCTTGAGGTCGAGAACGCCAGCACACTGCGCAAGCAGGAGCTGATGTTCGCCATTCTGAAACAACTTGCCGCTCGCGAGACCGATATCATCGGTGAAGGAGTCGTCGAGATCCTTTCCGACGGTTTCGCCTTCCTGCGCTCGCCGGACGCGAACTATCTCCCCGGTCCCGACGACATCTATGTCTCGCCCTCGCAGATCCGCCGATTCGGCCTGCGCACCGGCGACACCGTCGAGGGACAGATTCGCTCGCCGAAAGAGGGCGAGCGCTATTTCGCGCTGCTCAAGGTCAACACGATCAATTTCGAAGACCCCGAGAAGATCCGGCACAAGATCAATTTCGACAATCTGACGCCGCTCTATCCCGACGAGCGCTTCAAGCTGGAGATCGAGGATCCGACCCGCAAGGATTTCTCGGCCCGAATCATCGACGTGGTCTCGCCGATCGGCAAGGGGCAGCGCGCCCTGATCGTGGCGCCGCCGCGCACCGGCAAGACGGTGCTGCTGCAGAACATCGCCCAGTCGATCACCACCAACCATCCCGAGTGCTACCTCATCGTGCTGCTCATCGACGAGCGGCCGGAGGAAGTCACCGACATGCAGCGCTCGGTGAAGGGCGAGGTGGTGTCCTCCACCTTCGACGAGCCGGCCGCCCGCCATGTGCAGGTCGCCGAAATGGTGATCGAGAAGGCCAAGCGGCTGGTCGAGCACAAGCGCGACGTCGTCATCCTGCTCGATTCGATCACCCGGCTCGGGCGCGCCTACAACACCGTGGTGCCGTCCTCCGGCAAGGTGCTGACCGGCGGCGTCGATGCCAACGCCCTGCAGCGCCCCAAGCGCTTCTTCGGCGCGGCGCGCAACATCGAGGAAGGCGGCTCGCTGACCATCATCGCCACCGCGCTGGTCGATACCGGCTCGCGCATGGACGAGGTGATCTTCGAGGAGTTCAAGGGCACCGGCAATTCGGAGGTCATCCTCGACCGCAAGGTCTCCGACAAGCGCGTGTTCCCGGCGATCGACATCACCCGCTCGGGCACCCGCAAGGAGGAGCTGCTGGTTCCCTCCGACGTGCTCAAGAAGATGTATGTGCTGCGGCGCATCCTCAACCCGATGGGCACGGTCGACGCCATCGAATTCCTGCTGGACAAGCTGCGCCAGACCAAGACCAATGGCGACTTCTTCGACTCGATGAATACCTGACCAGAACAGCTGACAGATGCGCATCTGACGGAGGCGGGCATGGTACCGGCGGCGCGGCGATCCCTGACGGTTTTCGCGAGCTGGATCCTGCCCGCCGCTCCGGCCCTTGCCGGCGTCGCCGAGCGGGAGCCGCCGGCGACGGTGTTGTGGCTGACGCTGTTCACCATCGCCGGGCTCAGCCTCGTCATGGCGTGCCGGCGCTGGTGGCTGCCGCTGATGCTGTGGGTGCCGGTGGCCTTCGCCGTCTCGGTGGTGATCGCCGAACTCGGCGACCCGGTAATCGGCGCGGCGGTGCGTGAGGAGCTGGGCTTCTCCTATGTGCTGCAGGCCGATATCTGGGCGGCGCTGGCGATCACGGTGCCGCTGTTCCTCGCCAGCACCCGCTTCGGCCGCCAGGACGGAAGCCGGCGGTCCTGAGCCGGCTGCCGACCCCCCGGGACGCAATCCAGGCGAGTCTCCGGCATTGATTCGCTACCGGAATGATGCCTCTCAGATTTGACTCGTGGCGGCCGTTTCGTATCCGATCCGATGGATGGTTCACAAAACCACTCTTGGCCGTCCTGGGCGATTTCTGGGCTCGCCTGAGCCTGTGGCGATTTTATCCCGAATTTATCCACAGGCTTGCCCACAGAGTGACGGATTCGTCCGTCCGTCGTGAATCTACCGTGAAATCCGGTGGAATCGATCATCCAGTTCGTCATGGCGGAGCTCGTTCAGGCCATCCCCGCTCTGCCATGTAGAATCTCGTCAAAGATGCGGGCGCCCGGACCAAGACCGGGCACGAGTGAGCGGCCGTATCCGATGGGCTGGACGTCGGCCGGTCAGCCCATCAGCCGGCCAGCGTCGGTCGTCCGAGACTTGCCAGCAATTGATTCGCATCCGTAACAGGAAGCGAGCAGGTGGCATTGGCGCAGATGAACGCCGCCGGCTCGTGGACGGACGCCGCCTTGCCCGCGGCCGGGTGATCGGCGGGGAGGGCGGCGCCGGCATCGACGCGCTGGAGCACCGCATCGATCAGCGGCAGGCGGCGGGCCGCGTCCCATAGCGCATCGGCGGCCGGATCGCCGGCGCTGCCGACCACCACGATCTCCGCCGCGCGCAGCCTGGTGTCGAGCGCGTTGAGCAGGCCGGCATGGCTGTAGATCGACGGCGCGGCCCGCGGCAGCAATCCGTCGAACAGGCGGTCGAGGCGGGTGCGCCAGGCCTCGTCGCCGGTGAGCGCCGCGAGATGGGCGAGGGCGCGCGCGGCGATGGCGTTCGGATTGGTGACGGCATCGTCGGTGGTGGCGTCCGGGCGCAGGATCAGCCCTTCGGCATCGTCGGCGGTCATGTAGTAGCCGCCGTCCGGCGCCGCATGACGGGCATCGAGCGTGCGCATCCAGCCGGCGGCGCGCTCGAGATAGCCGGCCTCACCGGTGGCCTCGAACAGCGCCAGCGCCGCGCCGGCCATGGCGGCATAGTCCGAGGACAGGCCGGGGAAGACCAGCTTGCCGCCGCGCCAGCTATGGCCGAGCCGGCCGTCGCGGGTCATCGATTCGGCGATGAAACGGAAGGCCGTCGCGGCGAGATCGAGCCATTCCGGCCGACCCAGTCGCCCGGCGGCACGGGCGAGCGCGGCAATCATCAGCCCGTTCCAGTCGGCCAGCACCTTGTCGTCCCGCCCCGGCGGCACCCGCGTGGAGCGCACCGCCAGCAGCATGTCGCGCAGCAAAGCGAGGCGGATCTCGTCGGCGCCGGAGCGCTCGACCGGCTTCAGCCGATTCGGGATCGAAACGCCTTCCCAATTGCCGAACGGGGCGATGTCGTAGTGGCGGGCGAAGAATTCGGCATCCGCAGCTCCCAGCGCATCGAGCAGCTGCTTCAACGTCCAGACGTAGTAGCGGCCCTCATGGCCCTCGGAATCGGCGTCGAGGCTGGCGGCGAAGGCGCCGTCCCCGGTCAGCATCTCGCGCTGCAGCCAGGCGACGGTCTCCTCGGCGCGGGCGCGGAACAGCGGCTCGTGGGTCTCGGCATAGGCGAGCGACAGCAGGTCGATGAGCTGCGCATTGTCGTAAAGCATCTTCTCGAAATGCGGCACCAGCCAGTGGTCGTCGACCGAATAGCGCGAATAGCCGCCGCCGACATGGTCGTAGATGCCGCCTTCGCTCATCGCATGCAGCGCGTGCAGCACCGCGTCGCGGAAGCGCTCGCGGCCGGTCCGCTCATAGGCGCGCCAGAGCAGTTCCAGGAACGGCGTGTTGGGGAATTTCGGCGCCCCCTTCAGCCCGCCATGCTCGGGGTCGCAGATGGCGAGGATGCGGCCGGCAATGTCGTCGAGCTCGGCGGTGCCGATCACCAGCTTTCCCGCCGGATGCGCTCGCTCGCGCAGGCGATGGAGCAGCGCCTCGCGATTGGAGACGATGCGCGGGTCGCCGGAGGCATAGGCATTGGCCATGGTCTTCAGCACGTCGGCAAAGGCCGGCTGGCCGTAGCGGGCCTCCCTGGGGAAATAGGTGCCACCCCAGAACGGCGCGCCCTCGGCGTCGAGGAACATGGTCATCGGCCAGCCGCCGGAGACGCCGAGCTGCTGCAGCGCCGACATGTAGATCTGGTCGATCTCGGGCCGTTCCTCGCGATCGACCTTGATGTTCACGAAAAGCTCGTTCATCACCGCGGCCGTCGCCGCATCCTCGAAGCTCTCATGCGCCATGACGTGGCACCAGTGGCAGGCGGCATAGCCGACCGAGAGCAGCACCGGCCGGTTGCTGCGCTTCGCCTCGGCGAAGGCCTCCGGCTTCCATTCCCACCAGTCGACCGGGTTGTCGGCATGCTGGAGCAGATAGGGGCTGGCGGCATCGGCGAGGCGGTTCGGCACGGCGTCTCTCCCGGAGATGGTCGGTGTTCTTCAAACGTAGGGCGTCTTTGGTGAGCGGACAGGAAGACAGCACAATCGCCGCCGTGTCGAGCGGGTCAGGTGCCGCAGCCGTCGCGGTGATCCGGCTCTCCGGCCCGCGGGCGGGGGAGGCGGTGACGGCGCTGGCCGGCCGGTTGCCGGCGCCGCGCCGGGCGAGCCTCGCGACCCTGCGCGATCCGGCAAGCGGCGAGGCGCTGGATTCGGCGCTGGTGCTGTGGTTTCCCGGCCCGGCCAGTGCCACCGGCGAGGACATGGCGGAGCTGCAGGTGCATGGCGGGCGGGCGGTGGTCGCCGCCGTGCTCGCGGCGCTGTTCGCGCTGCCGGGGGTGCGGCCGGCCGAGCGCGGCGAGTTCTCCCGCCGGGCGTTCCTCAATGGCCGGATGTCGCTGACCGAAGCCGAGGGCCTCGCCGACCTGATCGCCGCCGAGACCGCGCAGCAGCGGCGCCAGGCGCTGGCCCATGCCTTCGGCCATCTCGGCGACCGGGTGGGCGAGTGGCGCGCCGGCCTCATCCGCGCCATGGCGCTCGTCGAGGCCGGCATCGATTTCGCCGAGGAGGAGGACGTGCCGGCCGAGGCCCGTGCGCTCGCCCGGCCGGAGCTCGAGGCGCTGGCGGCGGCGCTGGACGCGGCGCTGGCCGACCGGCGTGGCGCCATGGTGCGCGAGGGCGCGGCGATCGCCATTGCCGGGCGGCCCAATGCCGGCAAGTCGTCGCTGATGAACGCGCTCGCCGCCCGCGACGTCGCCATCGTCTCGGACGAGCCGGGCACCACCCGCGACGTGCTGGAGGTCGCGCTCGACCTCGACGGCCACAAGGCGGTGCTGATCGACACGGCTGGCCTGCGCGCGGCCACCGGCGCCGTGGAGGCGGAGGGGATAAGACGGGCGCGGGCGCGGATCGAGGACGCCGACCTGGTGCTGTGGGTGCATGACGGCAGCACGCGCGCAGTGCCGGAGATGGACGCCGATCTTGTCCGGCCGGATGGCGCCGATCTATGGCTGATCATCAGCAAAAGCGATCTCGGCAGCGATCCGGAGCTGCCGCCGGCCTCGCTGCCGCAAGCATCGGCATTGCTCGCCTCACAGGTGATGGCGGTGTCGGCCCGGACCGGGGAGGGGCTCGCCGCCCTCACCGATGCGCTGGGCGGGTTCGTGGCGCTGCGGGCCGGCGGCACCGAGCATCCGGCGCTGATACGCGAGCGGCAACGCGGCGCGGTGAGCGAGGCGGCGACGCATGTGCGGCAGGTGCTCGCCGGATGGGGCGATCTCAGCGACGAGTTGATCGCCGAAGAATTGCGCCTCGCCGCGCGGGCGCTGGGGCGGGTGACGGGGGCCATCGATGTCGAGGACCTGCTCGACGTGGTGTTCCGCGAATTCTGCATCGGCAAGTGATCTCGTGCCGCGAGGTGATCTGCCAGCTCCAGGCGATCCGCTCCCTTCAGGGGATCTGCCGCCTTCGGGCCGCCGCGGTTTCACGTGAAACAGGCGGCGAGGCGATCTCGATTCGCCTGCGTATTGTTTCACGTGAATCAGGGGGGAATGTCGTGTCGGCGGAGAGCTGAGCCGGCCCGCCACCCTTCCGTTCCCGCGTGCCGGGCCGCGACACGCTTGACGCCGGCCGCGAATTGCAGCTTCAACTCCGCCGAGAGATTCAAGGAATTATCGGAATGAGCGACCTCAGCTTCGATGTGCTGGTGATCGGCGGCGGCCATGCCGGGACCGAGGCGGCCGCTGCGGCGGCGCGGCTCGGCGCCCGTACCGCCCTGATCACCCATCGCCGCGACACCATTGGCGCCATGTCCTGCAACCCGGCGATCGGCGGCCTCGGCAAGGGCCACCTGGTGCGCGAGATCGATGCGCTGGACGGGCTGATGGGCCGGGTCGCCGACCAGGGCGGCATCCAGTTCCGGGTGCTGAACCGCCGCAAGGGGCCGGCGGTGCGCGGCCCGCGCGCGCAGGCCGACCGCAAGCTCTATGCGCGGGCGATGCAGGCGGCGATCGATTCGCAGCCGAACCTGTTCGTCGTCGAGGGCGAGGCGCAAGACCTGATCGTCGCCGAGGGCCGCGTCTGCGGCGCGGTGCTGCGCGACGGAAGCCGTCTCGGTGCCGGCGCGGTGGTGCTCACCACCGGTACCTTTCTCAACGGTCTGATCCATATCGGCGACCGGCAGATTCCGGCGGGCCGCATGGGCGAGGCGCCGGCGCTCGGGCTCTCCGGCACGCTGGCCCGGCTGGGACTGACCCTCGGCCGGCTGAAGACCGGCACGCCGCCGCGCCTCGACGGCCGCACCATCGACTGGGCATCGCTGGAGATGCAGCCGGGCGACCAGCCACCGGAGCCGTTCTCGGCGCTGACCGCGTCCATCACCAATCCCCAGGTCGAGTGCGGCATCACCCGCACCACGCCGGCGACGCATGCGGCGATCCGCGCCAATATCACCCGCTCGGCCATGTATTCCGGCAACATCAGGAGCGTCGGCCCGCGCTATTGCCCCTCCATCGAGGACAAGATCGTCCGCTTCGGCGAGCGGGAAGGGCACCAGATCTTCCTGGAGCCGGAAGGGCTCGACGACCCGACCGTGTATCCCAACGGCATCTCCACCTCGCTGCCGGAGGAGGTGCAGCGGCTGCTGCTCGCCACCATTCCCGGCCTTGAAAAGGTGGCGATGCTGCGGCCGGGCTACGCCATCGAATATGACCATGTCGACCCGCGCGAGCTCGGGCCGACGCTGGAGGCGAAGAAGGCCGTGGGCCTGTTCCTCGCCGGCCAGATCAACGGCACCACCGGCTATGAGGAGGCGGCCGCGCAGGGGCTGGTCGCCGGGCTGAACGCGGCGCGGCGGGCGGCCGGCATGGAGGGCGTCACCTTCGACCGCAGCGAGGCCTATATCGGGGTAATGATCGACGACCTCGTGACCCGCGGGGTGAGCGAGCCCTATCGCATGTTCACCTCGCGCGCCGAATACCGGCTGTCGCTGCGGGCCGACAATGCCGACCAGCGGCTGACCGCGCGCGGCGTCGAGCTCGGGCTGGTGGGCGTCGAGCGGGAGCGCCTGTTCGCCGGCAGGCTGGACGCGCTGGAGCGGGTGCGGGGCTGGAGCCGCGGCGTGTCGCTGACCCCGGCCGAGGGCGACCGCCACGGGCTGACGCTGAACCGCGACGGCCAGCGGCGCAGCGCCTTCGACCTGCTTTCCTATCCGCATGTGGGCTGGGCGGATATCTGCCGCATCTGGCCGGAGGCGTCGGCCGAGGAGGCGCGCATCGGCGAGCAGGTGGAGATCGACGCCAAATATGCGGTCTACCTGCATCGGCAGGAGGCCGATATCGCCTCGTTCCGGCGCGAGGAAGCCGCCGAGCTGCCAGAGCTGGACTATCGCGCGCTGGGCGGGATTTCCAACGAGATCAAGGCCAAGCTGGAATCGATTCGGCCCCGTACCATTGGCCAGGCCGGCCGCATCGACGGCATGACGCCGGCGGCGCTGGCGCTGCTGGCGGCGCATGCCAGGCGGGCGCGCTAGCGCCTCCGGGGCAGGGCGGGCTCGGGCATGTCAGTGGCGCGTCTTGGCGCTATGATCGCGCCATGACGCGCATCGATTCGGACGACCGCCGCCGCGCCTTGGCCCTGACCCCTGTTTCACGTGAAACAGAGGACCGCCTCGTGGCGATCGCCACGCTGCTGGAGAAATGGCAGCGCACCATCAATCTGGTCGCGCCGAATACGTTGCCGCAGCTGTGGACCCGGCACATCGCCGATTCGCTGCAGCTGGTGCCGCTGGCCGGCGACGTCACCCGCTGGGTCGATCTCGGCTCCGGCGGCGGCTTTCCCGGGCTGGTGGTGGCGGCGGTGCTGGCGGAGCGGCCCGATGCCGACGTGACGCTGGTGGAGAGCGACACCCGCAAGGCGGCGTTTCTGCGCGAGGCCGCGCGCATCGCCGAATTGCCGGCCACCGTGCTGCCGGCACGCATCGAGCAGGTGGCGGAGAAGATCGCCGCCGGCGTGGAGATCGTCTCCGCCAGGGCACTGGCGCCGCTGCCGAAACTGCTCGATCTCAGCTATCCCTTTCTCAGGAACGGTGCCCGCGGCCTGTTTTTGAAAGGACAAGATGTTGATAACGAATTGACCGAGACAGCTAAATCTTGGAGAATCGATGCCACGATCACGGAAAGCCTGACCGATGGCGGCGGGCGTATCCTGATGGTGAGTCGAGCGGTGCCGTTGACGCCGGCGAAGGGCTGAGCCGACCGATATCCGGGGCCGGCAGCGATCGGGAATCGGGCCATGAGCGAAACGATGGACGAGAGCGTGACCTTGGTGCCGCAGGCGCCACGACCGGCGCCGCGTGTTCTGGCGCTCGCCAACCAGAAGGGCGGCGTCGGCAAGACCACCACCGCGATCAATCTCGGCACCGCTCTGGCCGCGATCGGCGAGACGGTGCTGATCATCGATCTCGACCCGCAGGGCAATGCCTCGACCGGGCTGGGGATCGACCGGCGCAGCCGCCGGGTCTCCACCTATGACGTGATGTGCGGCGAGGTCTCGTTGCGGGAGGCGGCATTGCCGACCGCGGTGCCGCGCCTGCACATCGCTCCGTCCACCATGGACCTGTCCGGGCTGGAGCTCGAGCTCGCCTCCGCGCGCGACCGCGCCTACCGACTGCGCGACGCGGTGCGGCGGCTGAACGACAATTCGTCTCGTGAACGGAACGATCTCTTCGATTACACCTATGTGCTGATCGACTGCCCGCCCTCGCTGAACCTGATCACCGTCAACGCGATGGCGGCCTCCAACGCGATCCTGGTGCCGCTGCAATGCGAGTTCTTCGCGCTGGAGGGCCTGTCGCAGCTGCTGAAGACGGTGGAGCAGGTGCGGGCGACGCTCAATCCCGGCCTGTCGATCCACGGCATCGTGCTCACCATGTTCGACGCCCGCAACAACCTCTCCAACCAGGTGGTGGAGGATGTGCGGCAGTTCATGGGCGAGAAGGTCTACGAGACCATCATCCCGCGCAATGTGCGGGTGTCGGAGGCGCCGTCCTACGGCAAGCCGGTGCTGCTCTACGACCTGAAATGCGTGGGGTCGCAGGCCTATCTTCGTCTCGCATCCGAAATAATTCAGCGGGAGCGCAGCCTGCGCGCCCCGGCGGCCTGAGGGAGCGTTCCATGGCGATGGCGGAAGATGGCGGGCGCTCGCGGCTGGGCCGGGGCCTTGCGTCGCTGATCGGCGACATGGGCGATGACGGCCCGGCGGCGCATGAACGTGGCGCGCCTCACGGCGGGGCTCGCCGGGTGCCGGTGACGTTCCTGCGGCCGAACCCGCGCAATCCGCGCCGCAGCTTCGTCGAGGAGGATCTCGAGGATCTCGCCGCCTCGATCCGTGAGCGCGGCATCATCCAGCCGATCGTGGTGCGGGCGGTGGCGGGCCAGCGCGACGCCTATGAGATCGTCGCCGGCGAGCGGCGCTGGCGCGCGGCGCAGCGGGCGAGCCTGCATGAGGTGCCGATCGTCGTCGTCGAGGTCTCCGACCGCGAGGCGCTGGAAATCGCCATCATCGAGAACGTGCAGCGCGCCGATCTCAACCCGCTGGAGGAGGCGGCCGGCTACCAGGAGCTGGCCGACCAGTTCTCCTATTCGCAGAACGACCTTGCGCGGGTCATCGGCAAGAGCCGCTCGCATGTCGCCAACACCATGCGGCTGCTGAAGCTGCCGGAGAGCGTGAAGGCCTATCTCGCCGACGGCCGGCTGTCGGCCGGCCATGCCCGCGCGCTGCTCACCCAGGACGACCCGGAAGCCATCGCCCGCGCCATCGTCGAGCGGGGGCTGAACGTGCGCGCCGTCGAGGCGCTGGCGCAGGAGCTCAACGAGGCCAGGGCGCAGGCCGAGGGCAAGCCACCGCGCAGGCCGCGCGTGCCGCCGGCCGTCGATGCCGACACGCGGGCACTGGAGAAGCGGCTGTCGGATGCGCTCGGTCTCGCGGTCACGCTGCGCCATGAGGGCCAGGCGGGCGAGATCCGCATCCGCTACGCTTCGCTCGACCAGCTCGACGAGGTCTGCCGGCTGCTCGCCGGCTGAGCGGCGCCCGCCCGAGTGGCCCATATCGGCCGTGACCACGAAGATTCTGGATGATCCCGGCAGGTTCTAGCCGCGCCGGGCATTCGCGGCGAGCTGGAGCAGGGCCCGCTCGGCCAGCGCCGGCCCGAGCGTGGCGTTGCGGCGGGCGGCCAGCAGCGCGTCGTCGAGCGTCAGCAGCGCCCGCTCCAGCCGGGCGGCGGTCCAGCCGCGCAGCGCCTTCTCCACCAGCGGCCTGCGGCGGAAATGAATGGCCGGCCGCGCGCCCTCGATCGCCCGCTCGACGCTGCCGCCAGCCTCGATGCCGAGCCGCATCAGATGCAGCCCCTGCGCGGCGCGGCAGACCGAACCGAGGATGACGTCGCCGCGCATGCCTTCGCCGAGCGCCTTGCGATAGGCGCCGGCGGCCTCCGCCGACAGCCCGGCCAACGCCGAATCCACCACCTCGTCCAGCGCCAGGCTGGAGGCGTCGCCGACGATGTCGCGGACATGCCCGGCGGTGATGCGGGTCTCGCCGGCAGCATAGAGCAGCAGCTTCTCGATCTCGCCGCGCGAGGCCAGCCGGTCGCCGCCGACCAGCGCCATCAGCTCCCCCCGCGCCTCGCGGTCCATGGTGACGCCGGCGCTCGCGGTCATGGTGTCGATGAGGCGGGCGAGGTCGCGCTCGTTGTCGGCATAGCAGGCGACGGCCAGCGCCCGCGGCGACGATTCGCAGGCGGAACGAAGCGGCGCGCCCTTCTTGAGATCGCCGGCCTCGATCACCACCACCGCGTCGAGGCCGGGTAGCGAGAACAGCGCCTCGACGGCGGGGACGATGTTCTTGGAGCCGGCACGCACCGAGACGACGCGGCGGCCGCCGAACAGCGCCACCGTGCCGGCCTCGTCGACCAGCCGGGCCGGGTCGCCGGCGATCTCGTCGCCGTCGAGCCGCACGATGCCGAACGGATCGGTGGAACCCTCCGACGCGCGGGCGAGAAAGGCGCGGGCGCGCTCGCGCACCAGGCCGAGATCGGGGCCGAACAGCAGCAGCACCGACCGCAGCGGATCGACGCGCGACAGCGTCGCCTCGACATCGCCGGGCCGGACCGCGACCATGGTTCAGCTCTTGGGAGCGGTGGAGGTGTTGAGCGTGGGCTGCGACGGGTCGGTCACATTGGCCGAGACCGGCTTGGCTCCGGCCGCCTGCGCCGCCAGCGCCTTGTCCAGCGCTTCCTTGTTGGCGAAATAGGCCGCCAGCTGGCCGTGCAGCATGTCGGCGACCAGGGTGGCGGACCGGTTCTGGGCGTCGCGGATGGCGCGGGCGCGGGCGTAACGCTGGAAGCCGCTGTCGATCGAGGCCTTGCCGAAGGCACGGGCCTGTATCAGCGGCTTCTTGTCGTTGCCGGCCTCGAAGAGCTGCCAGTTGACGTCGACGGAGACCAGCTCGACCTCGGGCAGGCCCGACACCGGGTCGAGGAAAGCGGTGGCGAGGTTGTCCTTCACGGCCAGGACCAGCCGGTAGGGAGCGCCCACCGGGTTGCCGGCGCCGCCGGTGAGATTGAAGATGAGGTCGTTGCGCACCTCGTTGCCGATGCGGCCGGGCGCGAACACCACCTCGATATCGGCGAGCTTGTCCTGCAGGGCGACGCCGTCGGTGGCCGAACTCTCCGCATACATCGGCTTGAAGTTGAAGCAGCCGGCGGTGAGGCCGGACAGCAGCAGCACGCCGGCCACGGCGAGCAGGCGGCGACGGATGGTGGCGGGCGGGTTGGCGGCGCGCGCGGCGGGACGCGGGAGATCAGGCAACGACATTCACGATCCTCTGCGGAACCACGATGATACGCTTCGGGGCGCGCCCGTCGAGGGCCTGCGCGATGAGATCGAGCGCCAGCACCGCCTTTTCGACGTCGGCCGGGCTCGCCTCCTTGGCGACGGTGATTTCGCCGCGCCGCTTGCCGTTGATTTGGATCGGCAACGTAACGGTGTCGTCGACCAGCAGCGCCGGGTCCACCACCGGCCAGGAGGCGGTGGCGGCGAGGCCGTCCATTCCGAGCACGATCCAGCATTCCTCGGCGAGATGCGGCACCATCGGCGCCACCACGGCGACGAGGATCCGCGCCGCCTCGCGCAGGGCGAAGGCGAGGTCCGGCGCCAGATTGCCGGCCGCGCCGCGCTTGCGGGCGGCAACGAGCGCGTCGCCGAACTCATTGGCGAAGCCGTGCACCCGCGCCACCGCGACGTTGAAGCGCAGCCGCTCGACATCGTCGGCCACCTGGGCGGCGAGCCGGTGGGAGGCGCGGCGCAGCGCCATCGATTCGGCGCCGAAATCATCCGGCGCGGCGATATCGGCCGGCGCCAGCGCCGCGGCGTCGCCGACGAGGCGCCAGATGCGCTGGACGAAGCGCCAGGCGCCCTCGATGCCGGCGCTGGTCCATTCGCTGTCGCGCTCCGGCGGCGTGTCGGAGAGCATGAACCAGCGAGCGCAGTCGACGCCATAAGTGTCGGCCACCACTTCCGGCGGCACCACGTTGCGCTTGGATTTCGACATCTTCTCCGGCGCGCCGACGGTGACCGGCTCGCCGGTGCCGATCTTCACGGCGGTGCCGTCTGGGCGCTTCTCGACCTCCTCGGGGAACAGCCACCTGCCGGCGGTGTCCTTGTAGGTCTCGTGGACGATCATGCCTTGCGTGAACAGGCCGGCGAAGGGCTCGGCCACCGACACGCGGCCGATCTTCTTCAGCGTGCGGGTGAAGAAGCGCGAATAGAGCAGGTGCAGGATCGCGTGCTCGATGCCGCCAATATACTGGTCGACCGCCAGCCAGGCATCGGCGGCGTCCTTCTGCAGGGGGGCGGTGCCGGGCTCGGAGGCGAAGCGGGCGAAGTACCAGGACGAATCGACGAACGTGTCCATGGTGTCGGTCTCGCGCCGCGCCGGGGCGCCGCAGCTCGGGCAGGCGACATGCTTCCAGGTCGGGTGCCGGTCGAGCGGGTTGCCCGGCTGGTCGAAGCTGACATCGTCGGGCAGGCGCACCGGCAGCTGGTCCTCCGGCACCGGGACCGGACCGCAGGCATCGCAATGGATGACCGGGATCGGGCAGCCCCAGTAGCGCTGGCGCGAGATGCCCCAGTCGCGCAGGCGGTAATTGACCGTGCGCTCGCCGACCGGCAGGCCGGCGAGGCGCTCGCGCTCCAGCCGCACGGCCACCGCCTCCTTGGCCGCCTCGACGTCGAGGCCGTCGAGGAAGCCGGAATTGAACAGCGTGCCGTCGCCCTCATAGGGGCCGTCGCCCAGCACGTAGTCCGACGGCTCGACGCCCGGCGGCAGCACCACCGGGGTGATCGTCAGGCCATATTTGGTGGCGAAGTCGAAATCGCGCTGGTCATGCGCCGGGCAGCCGAAAATGGCGCCGGTGCCGTAGTCCATCAGCACGAAATTGGCGACATAGACCGGCACCGAATCGCCGCCGAGCGGATGGCGCACGGTGAGGCCGGTGTCGAAGCCCATCTTCTCCTGCGTCTCGATCTCGGCGGTCGAGGTGCCGCCGCGGCGGCATTCCTCGACGAAGGCGGCGAGCGCGGGATCGCGCGCCGCCAGCGCCTCGGTCAGCGGATGGCCGGGCGAGAGCGCGAGGAAGGAGGCGCCGAACAGCGTGTCCGGGCGGGTGGTGTAGACCTTCACCTCGGTCGGCAGGTCTTCCGGCAGGCTGCCTTCCGGCGGGTCCTCGAGCGCGAAGCGGACATGCAGGCCCTCGGAACGGCCGATCCAGTTGCGCTGCATGAGGCGCACCTTGTCCGGCCAGCGCTCCAGCGTGTCGAGGCCGGCGAGCAGTTCCTCGGAGGCGTCGGAGATGCGGAAGAACCATTGGGCGAGCTTGCGGCGCTCGACAAGGGCGCCGGAGCGCCAGCCGCGGCCGTCGATCACCTGCTCGTTGGCGAGCACGGTATTGTCGACCGGGTCCCAGTTGACCTCGCTCTCGCGGCGATAGACGAAGCCGGCCTTCAGGAATTCGAGGAAGATGCGCTGCTGCTCGCCGTAATAGGAGGGATCGCAGGTGGCGATCTCGCGCGACCAGTCCAGCGACAGGCCGAGCAGCTTGAGCTGCTCGCGCATGGTGGCGATGTTCTCGTAGGTCCACACGCCCGGATGGGTGTTGCGCTCGATGGCGGCGTTCTCGGCCGGCAGGCCGAAGGCGTCCCAGCCCATCGGGTGCAGGACGTTGAAGCCCTTCATCCGCTTGAAGCGGGCGACCACGTCGCCCATGACGTAGTTGCGCCCGTGGCCGATATGGATGCGTCCCGAGGGGTAGGGGAACATCTCCAAGACGTAATATTTGGGACGCGGGTCGGCATTCACCGTGCGGTAGATGCCGCGTTCGTCCCAGATCTTCTGCCAGCGGGGTTCCGCCTCGCGGGCATTGTAGCGCTCTGTGGTCATGGAAGCCGAAATTCTTGGAAGCCGAGATTCTTGGAAGCGGAAATCTTTGGAAGCCGGATCGTGCGGTCGTGGGAGGCGGCCGGCGGACCGGCGCTCGCGCGCGCTCAGCCGAGGCGCGGGACTAGGCACGAACTCAGCCGTCCGGTCAACCTCCGGGCGGGCGCGGCGTCTCGGCCGCGACGATCGCGCCGGCGGCGCACACCTTGTTGCGGCCGCCCTGCTTGGCGGCATAGAGCGCCCGGTCGGCGGCGATCATCAGGTCGGCGCCGCGCAGCTGCGGCGAGGGCTCGCAGGCGGCGACGCCGATGCTGACGGTGACGCGCCCGCTCATCCTGGGCATGTGCTCGATGCCGAGGTCGTCTATCGAGGCGCGCAGCCGCTCGGCGAGGTCGATGGCCGCGGCCAGGGTGGCGCCGGGCATCAGCACGGCGAATTCCTCGCCGCCGATGCGGGCGACGATGTCGGTGCCGCGCACCGCGCCGGCAAGGGCCTGGGCGATGCGGCGGATGCAGCGGTCGCCTTCCATATGGCCGAAATGGTCGTTGTACGGCTTGAAATGGTCGATATCGACCATCAGCAGCGCGAGGTCGTGCGCCGAGCTCCACTGGACGGCGAACACCGCGTCGAAGCTGCGGCGGTTGGCGATGCCGGTCAGCGCGTCGAGGCTCGCCAGCGAGCTGAGGCGCCGGTTGGCGCTGCGCAGCGCGTTCTCGCGGCGGGTGAGCTCCTCGGCCATGTGCTCGAAGGCGGAGGCGAGCGGTTCGAGCTCGGCGATGACCGCCCGCTGCGAGGCGTCATCGTCCTGCTCGCCCTGGCCGAAGCGGGTGAAGCGGCGCGACAGCGCCTGCACCGGCGCGACGATCAGGCTCTCCCCGGCCATCCACAAGCCGGTCAGCATGATGGTGATGGCGATCACCAGCGTCGTTGCCGCCCGCAGGGTCGTCCGCTCGACCTGGCGGGTCACCGCGTTCATGTCGAGGCCGACGATGAGATGCATGTTGCTTGCCGGCATCCGGCTGAAGCCGTAGAGCCGGGCCCGGCCGTCGGGACCGGGAGCGGTGACGGTGCCGCGGGTGCGCGAGATCGTCGCGCTGACCACCTCGGTCCAGCCGAGATTCTTGCCGAGCAGGGCGGCCTTGTCGGGGAAGGCGGTAATGGCGACGCCGGAAGGGTCGATCACCAGCGCCTCGGAATCGAGGCCGAGCTGGTTGGCGAAGGATGTCGGGAACAGTTCGTCGATGCCGACGCGCGCCACCACCGCGCCCCGCGGCGTGCCGTCCGGGTCCAGAAGCGGCTCGGCCATGTAGATGGCGGGCATCTGGTCGATATAGCGGCGCGGCACGACGTCGAGCGTGCCGACCCCGCGCATGGCGATCTGGAAGAAATCGCGCTGGCTGATGCTGAAGCCCACGCCATCGGGCACGGTGGTGCAGACGATCGTGCCGCTGGCATCGGCGAAGGACAGGGCCTCGATGGAGGCGGAAACGGCCAGGATCGCGTCGAGGCCCGGACATGCCTCGGCGACATTGCCGCTGGTGCCGGCGGCTACCGTGGCCAGGACCGAGCGCGCGGCGGCAAGCGCCAGGTTGTAGGAGCCGATGCCCTGGTCGACGAGGTCCATGACCTGTCCGCGCGCCGCGTCGAGGCTCTCGCTACGCAGATTGACGATGCTGACGACCCGTTCGGCGACCACCAGCGCCATTACCAGGACGACGAATGCGGCAAGGCGCACCCGCAGGCTGATCGTTGACCGGCCCTTGCGGCCCGACCGATCGACCGGCGAGGATGATGCGAGCCGGGTGTTTCCAGGTGATGGGGTGCCGTCGTGGCCCCGATCGTCTCTCACGGATATTCGTGCGCGTTTTTAGCTGATGCGCCTTGAGGCTAAACGTTGTCCCCAAGCCATGCAAGGATATGTCCGGCGAAACGGGCATGGCGAAAGGCTGTCAAAACGTGACGGCGCTTGGCATATGAGGCATCCGAACCGCCATTCCCCGAAAGGAGCCTCCATGACCGTCGCCGCCCGCCTCGAGGATGTGCGCGCCTCCATCGCCCGGGCCTGCCGGGACGCCGGCCGGCCGGCGGATGCGGTGGCGCTGGTCGCGGTGTCCAAGACCTTCGAGACCGCGGCGATCCGCCCGGCGCTGGAGGCCGGGCAGCTTCTGTTCGGCGAGAACCGCGTGCAGGAGGCCAAGACCAAGTGGCCGGAGCTGAAGGCGGAGTATCCCGGCGTCGAGCTGCACCTGATCGGGCCGCTGCAGACCAACAAGGTGCGCGAGGCGCTCGCCCTGTTCGACGTCATCCACACGCTCGACCGGCCCTCGCTCGCCCGCGAGCTCGCCAAGGAGATCGCCCGCGAGGCCGGGCGGAGCGGGCGGGCGGCGCCGCGGCTGCTCGTCCAGGTCAATACCGGCGAGGAGCCGCAGAAGGCCGGGGTGGCGCCGCTCGACTGCGACGGCTTCCTCGATGCCTGCCGGGAGGAGCACGGGCTCGACGTCGAGGGGCTGATGTGCATTCCGCCGGCGGGAGAACCGGCGGCGCCGCATTTCGCGCTGCTCGCCGCCATCGCCCGGCGCAACGGGCTCTCCACGCTGTCCATGGGCATGAGCGGCGACTACGAGACCGCGGTCGCGCTCGGCGCCACCCATGTGCGGGTCGGCAGCGCCATCTTCGGCACGCGCTGAGGCGCGCTTCGCCCGGAAACGCTCTAGCCGATCTTGATGGCGGTGCGTCGGCCGAGCCGGGGCAGCAGCCGCATCAGGTCGGCCCGGCGGAAGGCGATGCAGCCCGCCGTGGGGGCAAAGCCGTCGCGCGCCAGATGGATGAACACCGCCGAGCCGCGGCGGGCGCGGCGCGGCCGGGTATTGTGATCCAGCACCAGCACCAGGTCGTAGACATGGTCGGTGCGCCACATCTCCTCGTGGGAGGCGTGAAAGGGGCGCCGGGCCGGCCGGTTGTAGCGGCCGTGATCGGGCGCGTCGCACCACAGGTCGCCGGGCCTCGTGCGGAGCGCCGGCAGCCCGCTCGCCGGCCGCGCGCCGCGGTCGGCGCGCCAGCGCAGTTCCACGGGATGCCAGGTCCCGGCCGGCGTCGCCCCGTCGCCCTCGCGCTTGTCGAACCGTATCCCGGTACGGCCCAGCGCGACGGGGGCGGAGAATCCCGGTGCCGTCGCCAGACCCAGGCTGGGCCGGCCCGGGCGCGCCATCACGCGCAGGCAGGAGATCTTCCCCGGTTTTTCTTCGCGAAGCCTCTTCTTCTTCACGCGTTTTCCGTTCACGATCACGTCACGAGCCTGGCGGTATCGCCTTGTGCGACGCCGCGACTCTTGCCGAAGGTGCCGAGCCTGCCTAGTCGGAGCGTGGTCGACGGAAAGCTCATATCACGCCCGCGCCCCCGGACGAGGCAGACACGGCAACTCAAGCGATCGGAAGCAGACATATGGCGAATGCTCAGAGAGTTCTGGTGGTCGACGACGACAGGGAACTGCGCGAGGCGCTGGTGGAGCAGCTCGCCCTCTACGACGAATTCGAGGTGGTCGCCGCCGACAGCGTCCGCGCGGCGCAGGAAGCGGTGGAGACCGGCCGCATCGACATCGTGCTGATGGATGTCGGGCTGCCGGACGGCGATGGCCGCGAGGCGGTGCGCGGGCTGCGGCAGAAGGGCTTCAAGGCGCCGGTGATCATGCTCACCGGCCATGACACCGACAGCGACACCATCATGGGGCTGGAAGCCGGGGCGAACGACTATGTCGCCAAGCCGTTCCGCTTCGCCGTGCTGCTGGCGCGCATCCGCGCCCAGATGCGCTCGCACGAGGCGAGCGAGGACGCGGTGTTCACCATCGGGCCCTACACGTTCCGCCCCGGCGCCAAGATGCTGGTGACCGAGCGCAACTCCAAGATCCGCCTCACCGAGAAGGAGACGGCGATCCTGCGCTACCTCTACCGCGCCGGGAAGAAGCCGGTGGCGCGCGAGATCCTGCTGCAGGAGGTGTGGGGCTACAATTCCGGCGTCACCACCCACACGCTGGAAACCCATATCTACCGGCTACGCCAGAAGATCGAAAAGGATCCGTCCCACCCCAACCTGCTTGCCACCGAAGCCGGAGGCTACAAACTGGTACCGTGACCGAGCGGCAGATGATTCGCGCATGTGATTCGCGGCCGCGCGCCGGAGGTCTTCCCGCCTGATGTCCATCGAGGACGACATCGCGCTGCTCGAACGCGTGCCGCTGCTCCAGCTGCTCGGTCGCGAGGGACTGCGCGTCATCGCCATCAGCGCCGATACGCGCGGCCTGGGCGAGGGCGAGGTGCTGTTCCGCGAGGGCCAGTTCGCCGATGCCGCCTATGTGGTGGTGAGCGGGCGCGTGCGGGTCTGCCACGAGAGCGCGGCGCGGAGCGCCCGGCCCGGCCATAGCGAGGAGGTCGGCCCCGGCACGCTGCTCGGCGAGATCGCGCTGATCACCGACACCAAGCGGCCGGCCACCGCCACGGCGCTGGCGCCGTCCACCGTGCTGCGCATCCCGCGCATCATCTTCATGCGCACGGTGGAGAGCTATCCCGAGGCGGCGGTGCGGATCGCGCAGGCGCTGAGCGCGCGGGTGAGCGCGACGCTCGGCCAGCTGGAGAGCGTGCGCCAGCGCTTCGACGAGCTCGACATCCATTCGGGCGGACGCTGAGGCGGCATGATCCCGCAAAGGATGTCGCCCGGATGATTCCCGTCACCGATCGCATCGCGCTCGACGAGGACGAGATCGTCGAGGTGTTCGTGCGCGCCTCCGGGCCGGGCGGGCAGAACGTCAACAAGGTGTCGACCGCCGTGCAGCTGCGCTTCGACGTGCGCGGCTCGCCGAACCTGCCCGAGGCGGTGAAGACGCGGCTGGAGCGCCTCGCCGGCAAGCGCCTGACCAATGATGGGGTGATCGTGATTTCCGCCCAGCGCTTCCGCGCCCAGGAGCGCAACCGGGAGGACGCGCTCGCCCGGCTGGTCGAGCTGATACGGCAGGCCGCGGTGGTGCCGGTGACGCGCCGGCCGACCCGGCCGACGCTGGGCTCGAAGATCCGCCGGCTGGAAGGCAAGGCCCGGCGCGCCGGCGTCAAGTCCATGCGCCGCGACAAGCCGGGCGGCGGGCCGGAGGATTGATCCGGCGGTCGGGCCGGACGTCTGGCGCCCCCGCGACACCCCGCGTCCTTCGAGGCGAACCCGGCCGGCATCTTGGGATGCCCCCTCAGAAATCCGAGGCGATGCCCTTCACTTCCCAGTCGCCATAGCGCACCGGCTCGGGGCCGCCGCGGCCGTCGATCTCCTTCGGCGCCGGGGCGGGATCGCCCTGCGCGGCGCGGCGGGCGGCGGCTTCCTCCAGCGCCCGGCGGGCAGCGGGGGAGAGTTGGCGGGGGGGCGGCGGGGCGGGCCTGTTCTCGTCCATGCCCGAATGGGAACCATCGCCGGCGCGGCGCGTCAAGCCTCCGGGCCCGCGGGGGCCGTCATGCCGGTTCGCGCCGCCGCTCCCTTGCGTCAGCGCCGCGGGCTTCCCATCCTATTTTCATCGCGAGCGCCGGGATGGCGCCGGAAGAGGGACGGATGAACTATTTTCGCACGGCGCTGCTGCTGGCGGGCATGACGGCGCTGTTCATGGGCGTCGGCTACATGATCGGCGGGCAGGGCGGCATGATGATCGCGCTGGTCGTCGCCGCCGGCATGAACGTGTTCAGCTACTGGAATTCCGACCGCATGGTGCTGTCCATGTATGGCGCGCGGCAGGTGGATCGCGCCAGCGCGCCGGAATTCGTCGGCCTGGTCGAGGAACTGGCGGCGCGGGCCGGGCTGCCGATGCCGCGGGTGTTCATCATCGACAATCCGCAGCCCAATGCCTTCGCCACCGGCCGCAACCCGCAGAATGCCGCGGTGGCGGCCTCGACGGGCCTGCTGAATTCGCTGTCGCGCGAGGAAGTCGCCGGGGTGATGGCGCATGAGCTGGCGCATATCAAGCATTACGACACGCTGACCATGACCATCACCGCGACGCTGGCCGGCGCCATCTCGATGCTGGCCAATTTCGCGATGTTCTTCGGCAACAGCCGGGAGAACAACAACAATCCGTTCGGCATCGTCGGCACCATCGCCATGATGATCCTCGCCCCGCTGGCCGCCATGGTGGTGCAGATGGCGGTGTCGCGCTCGCGCGAATACGAGGCCGACCGGGTCGGCGCGCTGATCTGCGGCCAGCCGCTCTGGCTCGCCTCGGCGCTGGCCAAGATCTCCAACGCCGCCCACCAGGTGCCGAACCTGCCGGCCGAGCACAATCCGGCCACCGCGCATATGTTCATCATCAACCCGCTCTCGGGCGAGCGGATGGACAATCTGTTCTCCACCCATCCGGCGACCGAGAACCGCATCGCCGCGCTGCGCGCGCTGGCGCAGGAGATGGGCGGCGCCTCCACCGGCTCCGGCTGGGGCGGTGGCGCGCCGCCTCCGCGCTCGCCCTCCAATGTATGGGGCCGCCCCGGCGCAGGCGATTCCAACGCCCGCCGAGGCCCGTGGGGCTAAAAGGGCGGCGGCTGTTTCGCGCACGCTTGAAAAGATGAGGCTTCGCGGCTATCAGAGGCGCCGATGGCAAGCGCCGTTCGCCGCGGTAGCTCAGCTGGTAGAGCAACGCATTCGTAATGCGTGGGTCGGGGGTTCGAATCCCTTCCGCGGCACCATGCCCCCGCCCGAAGGGGTCCGATATAGTCCAACAAGCACAGCAAAATCAACGGTTTGGGTGCTATTCGGTGTCCAGCGCGCGCCGGTGATGTGCAACGCTATCCAACATGAACGTTGGTACGGCTGATGGTATCGTGAAAACGGGGTGTTGGTATCGCCCCGATTCAAGGTATCGACCATGCCGCTCAGCGACCTCGCCTGCCGGAACACCAAGCCGGGCAAAACCCTCAAGAAACTCTCCGATGGGGGAGGCCTGCAGCTGTGGCTTCAGCCCAACGGCTCGAAACTTTGGCGCCTCGCCTACCGCTTCGAGGGCAAGCAAAAGCTGCTGGCGATCGGGCCCTACCCGCTGATCTCCTTGGCCGAAGCTCGGCAGGCGCGCGACCAGGCGAAGCGAGCGTTGCTGGCCGGCGAGGACCCGTCGGCACAAAAGCGAGCCGCCAAGGTTGAAGCGGAAGCCGCTATTACGTTTCGCATGCTTGCCGAGGACTATGTCGAAAAGCTCAAGCGTGAACGCAAGGTCGAGCGCACCATCGCAAAGGTCGAATGGCTGCTCGGCCTCGGGTACGAGGATCTCGGTAGCCGGGCGACTGCGTCGATCAAAGCCGGCGACGTCTTCCCGGTGCTTCAGCGTATTGAACTCAGCGGACGACGGAGGGAGCTTCGATGCGCCTAGCTCTGTGTCAGGACGTTGCCGCTGAACATTCCGCCCTTGAACACGGGGGCGTGCGTATCCGTAGAGAAGAGCACAATATCGGCTTGGGATGACGCCTCGACCACGCCAGGGCCGTCATCGAGGATCAGACTCTCGCCGTCACCGAACGTGACATCGCCGACACGGACTTCTCCGGAGAAGACGTAAAGCAGGCGGGTTACACCCGCCGCCGGAACCGGCGGCAAGACCAGTCTCTCTCCTGCCGAGACACGTGCATCCTGCACCCACGCCTGCGCGCGCAGCTCCAGCGGTGCGCCCTGCGGTGCTGCAACAAGCCGCCATGTATTCATGCTCTGCGCTTCGGGGAAGTCGTGGAACTGCACCTTCGGCTCGAGGTCCGCCACGCGGGGCCGGATGAATATCTGAAGGCACTGGAACGGCTCCGGCCCGAGAATGGTCTCCTCGTGCTGGAAGGTATGGCCCGCGTTCATCAGCATCAGCCGTGTACGCGTGACCACATCCTCGTTGCCGACAGTGTCGCGATGCCGCATCCGGCCGGCGCGGGCATAGGTGAGGATCTCGTCGTCCCGGTGCGGATGCATCCTGATGGTGTATCCCACCGGAATCCGCGCCTGGTCGATCCGGCCGATGGCGCCGATGCCGCTATCGCCCTCGCCCAAGGCGAGGCCCGGATGGAGGATTTCGATTCCGAAACCTCCCCGCAGGCCACCTTGCTTCATGCTGTTGTCGAGCTTGATCGGTCGCATCACACGGCCACCTCTTCGCCGAGCGTCGGATAGTCCGTGTAGCCCTCGGCGCCACCACCATAGAAGGTTGCCTTGTCCGTCTCGTTCATCGGAGCGCCGGATTTCAGCCGCTCGGTGAAGTCGGGATTGGCGAGGACGAACCGGCCGTAGGATTCGAGATCGGCAAGGCCCGCGGCGATGTCCGAGCCGATGTCGGCAAGCGCGCGGCCCGGCCTGTTGACGATCAGCGCCTGATGCCACGCCTTGCGGATATCGGCCAGCAGCGCCTCGTTGCCGAGATGCATGAGGTGGACATAGGCGAGCCCGAGCCTGTTCAGTTCGTCGGTGAGATAGCGGTAGAGGTCCGCACCTTCTGGGCCTTCATCCAGTCCACCGAGCGTCACGCCAGGGGAAAGGCGGATGCCGGTGCGCCCGGCGCCGATCTCGCCAGCGACCGCCTTGGCAACCTCGATCGCGAAGCGGGCGCGATTCTCGATACTGCCGCCATAGGAGTCGGTGCGCAGATTGGCGTTAGGGGCGATGAACTGCTGGATCAGATAGCCGTTTGCGCCATGAATCTCGACCCCATCCGCTCCGGCATCCACCGCGCGACGTGCCGCGTTGCGGAAATCCTTAATGGTTCGGTCGATGTCCCCAATCGTCAGAGCGCGAGGCTCGGGAATGGGCTTCATGCCCTCCAGGGTGAACATCTGATCCTTCGGCGCGATCGCCGAGGGTGCGACGGCGCGGATATGGTCCGACGTGTTGTCGGGATGCGACATGCGGCCGACATGCATGAGCTGGATGAAGATGTGCGAGCCGGCCGCGTGCACGGCCGAGGTGATCTTCTTCCAACCCTCGACATGTGCGTCGGTGTAGATGCCGGGCGTCAGGATGTAGCCCTGGCCCTCGTCGGAAGGCTGGGCGCCCTCGGCGATCAAGAGGCCGAGGCCACCCCGCTGGGCATAGTACTCGGCGGCGAGCGCACCGGGCGTGCCGTCGGGGTTCGCGCGGCTGCGCGTCATGGGCGCCATGACCAGCCGGTTCTTGAGTTCGAGATTTCCGAGCTTCGCCGGAGTCCGGATGTCGGTCATTGTTCGTATGCCTGAACTGTCGATAGGTGAGAAGAAGCGTCCTGCATCCTCGGGGTGCATCGCACCCGCGGGATCAGTCGCCGATCGGGGGAAGCACCTCGGTAAACAGGATCTGGATCAGTTGCTGGCCTTCCGGCGTCGACCAATCCTGAGCGAGTTCCGCAATCATCGTATTGGTCGCGGTGAGCACCACGCCGGCGTCCTGCATCCGGCGTCGTGACATGTCTTCGGAGAGTTCGTAGGGCGAGCCCGAAGCATCCATGACGGCCTGCACGCCATAGCCTTCGCGGACCGCGTCGATCGCCGGGAATACGAGGCAGACATCCGTGGTCACGCCGGCCATGATGAGGTTCCTGCGGCCGGTCGCCTCGACGGCGGCCTTGAAGCTGGGGTCGCTCCAGGCATTGACGATGCCGGCGCGCTGCACCCTGTTCTCGAAGGACGCCGGCAGGATCTCGTTGAGCTCCGGCAAAAGGGGCCCCTGCGCACGGTCTTCCTGGCTGGAGGTCAGCACGGTCGGAATGCCGAGAATGCTGGCGGTTTTCGCAAGCGCCAGAGCCATTTTTTTAGCCTGACCGACATCGATATTCTTGATGAGCTGCATCGTGCCGATCTGATGGTCGATCAGCAGCAGGGCGGAATTCTCTGCGGTAAAGTTGGCGGACATCTTTGTTCTCCTTTGACTTTGCGTCCTCGTGCTTGCGGACGAAGTTAGTGAAGAAACAAAAATGTCGGCAGACTTGAAAAATGTGCACGTATCGTTCCATAAATGGAACATGAAGACCTTCGACGATTTCGATGGCCTCGCACTGTTCGTCCGCATAGTCGAATCTGGCGGCCTGGCCGCCGCCGAGCGCGCCATCGGCATTCCCAAGGCCACCCTCTCGCGCCGCCTTAGCGCGTTGGAGAGCCGATTGAACGTGCGGCTGGTGCGGCGGACGAAGAAGGGCGTGGTGCTGACGGATCGGGGCCAACAGCTCTATGACCGCAGCCGGAATGCCTTCCTGCTGGCGGAAGAGGCGCTTGCGGCGGTTCAAGATGAGCGCACTGCGCTGTCGGGAACCGTGCGGATGTCGCTCCCGCCAGACATGGCAAGCGAGGTCCTGGCTCCGGCGCTCATCGGGTTCAAAAGCCGGCATCCCGATGTCGTGATCGAAATGGTGCTCGCCGACCGCAATGTCTCGCTGATCGAGGAGGGTTACGATCTGGCGGTGCGAATGGGGCCGATCGCGGATTCAGGGCTGATGTTCAAACGGATCGCGAGTCTGCCGCGCGTGCTCGTGGCTAGTCCGGCGTTCCTCTCGGCGCATCCTGATTTGAGCAATCCGGAGGATCTCAAACGGCTCCCCGGGCTCGCCATTCGGCGGGACTTAGTGGAGTGGCGGTTGCACCGCGAGGACGAAAGGACGGTGGAGATCGTCCCGAAAATCGGCTTCGCCGCCAATCGGCAGGCGATCCTAATCGACGCGGCGATCGCTGGGTTCGGGGTGGCCAATCTGCCGGAATTCATGGTCAAGGACGCATTGCAATCGGGAGTGCTCGTCCGCGTGCTGCCGGACTGGGAGCCCAATCCGGTTGAGATGACCGCGCTCTGGTCAAAGGATCGCATTACCGAACGGCTGATCAAGGCGATCATCGCAGAGTTCTGTGAGGCGATGCTCCAGAGATCATCAGGCAGTGGCAGTTGATGCTGCCGTCCGTCAAATAGCCTGCGCCCACGCAGGAGAAAGATTGAAATATCGAACTATAGCGGGAAATCGACGGGGGAGCGTGCGGGAGTCGGATGGGAACGACGTCTACCTATAACGCACCCTGCATGTTGTGCTCGTCCTTGCCGCCTGCCACGAACCTGTGACAGCGCAGCACCGCTGCGCGCATTCCCAGAGCGTTACGCCTGTGGCATCTTCCGCGTCATGAAGGTCAGCACGTGGCTCCGCAGATTGCTCCCGATCCTTGCGATCGTGGGGATTATTGCCGGCCCGTTCACCAACCCGGTGAGCGGTGCCGCGACGGCGGCGGCCTCCGTTATGTCCATGGCGGCGATGCCGGACGACATGCCGTGCTGCCCGCACGAGCAGCCGGTCGTCCCGGATTGTCAGAAGACCTGCCCGTTGATGGCGATGTGCATGGCCAAGTGCTTTTCGGTCACGCCGATGCTTGCAAACCTGGCATTCGTCCTGCAGGCCGAGGGCGACGCCATCCTCCCCGGCAGTGACGCCATGGGCGCCACGCTCTCCATAGAGCCGCCGGCCCGACCTCCGCGAACCTGAGACATCGCCGGCGTTTCGACGCCGGCTCGTGCCGCCCCAGCGAGGCTCGGGCGGCCGAGAGTGCGTGGCCATAGGCTGCGCAACGCCGGGCCATGCGCACGGCGCTCCGATGTACTTGGGATTTTCAAATCATGACGACCTTCAATCCGAAGCACGCCGCTGCGGCGGCGCTTGCGGCCGCGCTTTCCATGACGGCTCTCTCGACGGCGCACGCCGACATCGCCAATTACGAATTCCGGCTCGTTCAGAATGACGTCAAGCAGGGCAATGGCGCCGTTGTCGCCGTGCGGCTGGTCGACAAGCGGTCCGGCAAGGCGGTACCGGACGCGGTCATCTTCGCGAGCCGCATCGACATGGCGCCCGACGGCATGCCGACCATGGCCGCGCCGATCGAGGCGCTGCCCTCGACCGAACCGGGCGTCTACCGTTTCAAGGCCAATCTGATGATGGCGGGCGGCTGGCAATTGTCGCTCGGCGCCAAGATCCAGGGTGAGACCGGCACGATCGAGAACAAGCTGGTCCTGAAGGCCACGCCATGAAACGGATCGCCCTTACGGGGCTCGCCCCCGCCGCCGTTCTGGCGGCGGGGGTCGGAGGCTATTGGGCCGGTGTCCGGGGTCTTCCCGCGCCCGGCCTTCGCCAGTTGTTCGATGCCGCAGGCATTCCGGCAGTTGCCGAACCGACCGGCACGGGGGCCGTGATCTATTATCAGGATCCCGACGGCAAGCCCGCCTATTCGGCGACCCCGCGCCAGACCGGGGACGGCCGGGAGTTTCGCGCCGTTCGCGCCGGGGAGGACGTGAGCTTCGAGGGCAAGCCGCTGGTGACAGCCGAGGTGGCGAGCCCGGCAAGTCCGCGGCGCGTCCTCTACTACCGCAATCCAATGGGTCTGCCGGATACCTCGCCGGTGCCGAAGAAGGACTCGATGGGGATGGACTACATCCCCGTCCATGAGGGCGAGGACGACGACGGCGCGGTCGTGAAGGTCTCGCTCGGCAAGCTGCAGCGGACGGGCGTGCGTTCGGAGCTGGTCACGCGGCGTGTCGTCGGCAGGCTGGTGCGCGTGCCGGGAAACGTCCAGCTCGACGAGCGGCGCATCTCCGTGGTGGCGACCCGGAGCGACGCTTTCATCAATGAGGTGGCGGACGTCACTACGGGCGACCGGGTGACGAAAGGCCAGATGCTCCTCCGGCTTTATGCGCCGGATATCGCCACCGCCGGCGCCCAGTTCCTCACCGATCTCAATGGCGGCGGCCGCGATAGCGCTCTCGGAGGCGCCCGCCAGCGCCTGGAGAATCTCGGCCTCCCGCCGGAGGCGATCGCCGAGATCGAGCGCACCCGCAAGGTGCCGCTTTCCATGATCTGGCGGGCGCCGAGCGATGGCGTCGTGCTTGAACGCAATGTCGTCGACGGCATGAAGGCGGCGCCGGGCGATGTGCTGTTCCGCCTTGCCGACATCTCGACCATCTGGGTGCTGGCGGATGTGCCGGAGTTCGACCTCGGCGCCGTCCGGCTCGGCGCGCCGGTGACGATCCGGGTCCGAAGCCTGCCGGAACGCAGCCTCAATGGCCGGGTGTCGCTGATCTATCCGCAGGTTGGCGAAGCGACGCGGGCCACAAAGGTGCGGATCGAGATCGCAAACCCGGACGGCGCCCTGCTGCCTAACATGTATGCCGAAGTGGAGATCGGCACCGGCGCCGCCGCTCCAGTCGTCGCCGTGCCGGACGATGCCGTCATCGACACCGGCACAAGGCAAGTGGTGATCCTCGACCGCGGCGAAGGCCGGTTCGAGCCGCGCGAGGTGAAGATCGGCCTGCATGGCGAAGGCTTCACCGAAATCCGCGAGGGGGTCACCGAGGGCGACCGGGTTGTCGTGGCGGCCAATTTCCTGATCGATGCCGAGAGCAATCTGAAAGCCGCTCTGCGCGGCCTGACGCCCGCGGAGGCACAGCCATGATCGCCCGCCTCATCGGCTGGTCCGCCCGCAATCTCGTACTGGTTTTTGTCGGTACGGCCTTCGCCGTCGCTGCCGGGCTTTATGCACTGAAGACGCTGCCACTCGACGCCATCCCCGACCTCTCGGACGTGCAGGTGATCGTCTACACCGACTATCCCGGCCAGGCCCCGCAGGTGGTCGAGGACCAGGTCACCTATCCGCTCACCACTTCGATGCTGACGGTGCCGAAATCGAAGGTGGTGCGCGGCTTCTCCTTCTTCGGCGTCTCCTTCGTCTATGTGATCTTCGAGGACGGCACCGATCCCTATTGGGCACGCTCGCGCGTGCTCGAATATCTCAACGCCGCCGCGCAACGCCTGCCGGCGGGTGTCACCCCGACCCTCGGGCCGGACGCGACCGGCGTCGGCTGGGTCTACCAATACGCCGTCGTCGCCAAGGAGATGACGCTCGCAGAGTTGCGCTCGCTGCAGGACTGGGTGGTCCGCTTCGGTGTATCCAAGGCGGAGGGCGTGGCGGAGGTCGCCAGCGTCGGCGGCTTCGTCAAGCAATATTCGATCGTGGTCGATCCGAACCGGCTTCGGGCGCTGGACATCCCGCTCGACCGGGTGCGCGACGCCGTCAAGGCCAGCAACGCCGATGTTGGCGGGCGCACCGTCGAGCTCTCCGAGTTCGAGTTCATGGTGCGCGGCCGCGGCTATCTCCGAGGCATTGCCGATATCGAGAATGTGGTGCTGAAGACCGACCGCGGCGTATCGCTTCGGGTGAAGGATGTCGCCCGCGTCGAGATCGGGCCGGACGAGCGGCGCGGCATCACTGAGCTCAATGGCGAGGGCGAGGTCGCGAGCGGCATCGTGCTGCAACGTTTCGGCGCCAATGCGCTGACGGTGATCGAGCACGTCAAGGCGCGGCTCGCCGAGATTGCGACGAGCCTGCCGAAAGGCGCCGAGATCGTGCCGGTCTATGACCGTTCCGAGCTGATCGGCCGGGCGATCGAGACGCTGAAGGGCACGCTGATCGAGGAGAGCATCATCGTCGCGCTGGTCTGCGTGGTGTTCCTGCTGCATCTGCGCAGCGCGCTGGTCGCCATATTGATGCTGCCGGTCGGCATATTGATCGCGTTCGCGGCGATGAAGGCGATCGGGCTCGGCTCCAATATCATGAGTCTGGGCGGCATCGCCATCGCGGTCGGCGCCATGATCGACGCCGCCATCGTGATGATCGAGAACGCCCACAAGCATCTGGAGCGTGCGCCACCGGACAAGCCGCGCGTGGAGATCCTGATCGAAGCGGCGAGCCAGGTCGGTCCGGCGCTGTTCTTCAGCCTGCTCGTCATCACCGTCTCCTTCCTGCCAATCTTCACGCTGGAATCGCAGGAAGGCCGGATGTTCGGCCCCCTCGCCTTCACCAAGACCTTCGCCATGGCGGCGTCGGCCCTTCTGTCGGTGACGCTGGTGCCGGCCTTGATGGTCGTCTTCGTACGCGGCCGGATCATTCCGGAGCACAGGAACCCGATCAACCGGTTCCTGATCTGGGTCTACCGGCCGGTCATAAGCGGCGTGCTCAAGGCGAAGACGCTCACCATCCTCATCGCCCTCATCGTGCTCGGCGTCACCGTGTGGCCGGCACGCCAGCTCGGTTCGGAGTTCATGCCCAACCTCGACGAGGGGACGCTGATGTACATGCCGACCACCTTGCCGGGCATCTCCGTCACCAAGGCGGCCGAGCTGCTGCAGATGCAGGACCGGATCATCAAGAGCTTCCCGGAGGTGGCTTCGGTCTACGGCAAGGCGGGACGCGCATTGACGGCGACCGATCCGGCACCGACCGAGATGTTCGAGACCATCATCAATCTGAAGCCGAAGGAGGAATGGCGGCCCGGCGTCACCGTCGACAGCCTGAAGGCCGAGATGGACCAGGCATTGCAGTTTCCGGGCGTCTCCAACGCCTGGACCATGCCGATCCGCGCCCGCATCGACATGCTGGCGACCGGCATCCGCACGCCGGTCGGGGTCAAGGTGTTCGGCACCGATCTCGGCCAGATGGAACAGAGCGCCCGCGAGATCGAGCGGGTGCTGCGATCGGTGCCGGGCACCTCGAGCGCCTATGCCGAGCGGGTGATCGGCGGCTACTATCTCGACATCGTCCCGGATCGGGAGACGCTGGGCCGTTACGGCCTCACGGTGGGCGACGTCCAAGGCGTGATCGCGAGCGCACTCGGCGCCGAGACCGTGACCACCACGGTCGAGGGGCGCGAGCGCTACGCCGTCACTATCCGCTATCCCCGCGACTTCCGGAGCGATTCGCAATCGATCGCCCGCGACGTACAGGTGCCGCTGCCGGGCGGCGGCACGGTGCCGCTCGGCGAGGTTGCCAAGGTCGAACTGACGCGCGGCGCGACCTCGATCCGCACCGAGAACGGCCAGCTCGCGGTCTATGTCTTCGTCGATATAGCCGGCCGGGATCTCGGCGGCTATGTCGCCGAGGCACAGCGGGCGGTCGCGAACGAGGTCAAGCTGCCGCCCGGAACCTACGTCGCGTGGAGCGGCCAGTTCGAATATCTGCAGCGCGCCGAGGCGCGGCTGAAGATCGTCGTGCCGGTGACGCTGCTGGTCATCTTCCTGCTGCTCTATCTCAACTTCCGGGCACTTACCGAAACGCTCATCGTCATGCTGTCGCTGCCCTTCGCGCTGGTCGGAGGCATCTGGCTGATGTGGTGGCTCGGCTTCAACATGTCGGTCGCCGTGGCCGTCGGCTTCATCGCGCTCGCCGGCGTCGCCGCCGAGACCGGCGTCATCATGCTGATCTATCTTGAAGAGGCGATGGTGGAACTGAAGGCTGAGCGGGAGGCGGAAGGACGGTCCTTCACCCGGACGGATCTCTACCAGGCGATCATGCTCGGTGCTGTCGAGCGGGTGCGGCCGAAGATGATGACCGTCATCGCCATCACGGCCGGGCTCGTGCCGATCCTGTGGAGCACCGGCACCGGCTCGGAAGTGATGCAGCGCATCGCGGTGCCGATGATCGGCGGCATGGTGTCGTCGACGGTGCTGACGCTAGCCGTGATCCCGGCGGTCTACGGGCTGATTAAGGGCTGGCGGTTGCCACGGAGCGCGGCGGACGCCGAGTTTGTACGCGAACCCGAACCGGCAGGCCTCAAGGCGGCTGCCGAATGAGAGGAGGGTCCAATGATGCATGACATGATGGGAGCCATGGGCTGGGGCATGGGTCTGGCCGGCCTGATCGGCCTCGTCGTCCTGGTACTGGTGATCGCCGCCCTCGTGAAATACGTCTTCTTCCGGTGAGGTGCGTCATGCGAGCGTTTCTCAACCTCCTGTTCGCGTGCGTGCTGATCTCACCCGTGCTCGCGGCCGAGGGGGATCCTGACCGTGGGCGGCAGGCTTACAGGGCCTGCGCCGCATGCCATTCGCTCGCTCCCGACCGCAACATGACCGGACCGAGCCTCGCCGGACTTTGGGACCGGAAGGCCGGGAGCCTGGCGAGCTTCGAGCGTTATTCGCCGGCGCTCAAGGGGCTGACATCGTCTGGAACGAGACATCTCTCGATCCGTGGCTCGCCGACCCTGCCCACCTGATACCTGGGAATCGGATGACCTTTCCCGGCATCAAGGATGGCCAGGTACGGGCCGATCTCCTGGTCTGCCTGAAGCAGGTGACGGCCCCTGGCCGAGTCGCCGAGCCGTCAATGTCCATGGGAGGCACGATGGGTGGTGGATCGGTTCCAAACCTGCGCCACCTTGAGCCGGCACAGCGTGTCCAGGCAATCACCCTTTGCCGGGACACCTATCGCGTCGTCACGGCGGACGGCACGATTCACGAATTCTGGAAACGCAATCTCCGATTCAAGACCGATTCCAGCGCTGAGGGGCCGGAGCAAGGCGCGCCGGCCATTCTCGACGCCGGCATGATGGGTGATCGTGCCTCGGTTAGACGCGCATCGACACCGAGTTGATACGCGAGATAGGTGATCACCACCGCGGGCGGTTACTCGGTATCCTATAAGAGCCGCCTCGTCTGGCGCATTGTGCAGAGTTGAACGGCGAAGCCCAACTTGTTCTGAGGTCGCCGGCGGCGTTCGCATTTCAAACGACCTGCCGGCTCCAGTGCAAAGTGACGGATCAAGCTATCCTCGTCCGTCGCTATGTCCGGCTGATCTCCAAGGAGAAGTTGTTCGCCATCAGCCGGAGCCTTTCAACCAGCTAGCCGGCTTCATCTACAGATCTATCGTGAGCGTTCGCGCTTTATTCGTTCTTAACGTGCCTGCGGGAACAGTTCTTGTTCCGACCCCCAATCATGAGTCGAGCCACCGTGCCGATCGACGCGCGCGGTTCAGCCGGCCGCCCTGTGGCCGAGGCCGCGCAGCACGAAGGCGATCACCTCCTCGATACCGGGCCTCCCGAGCTCCGCACACAGCGCCATCATGGTCGGATGCATGAAGCAGGTCATCGCGGCTTTCACGCAACCCGCGCCGACCGCGGCGTCCTCGACGCTGAAGTCGCCTGACGCCCGGCCATCTTCGACGATCCGCACGATCATCGCCTGGACATGCTCGGCATAGCGCACGCAGACGCTCCAGTTCTCCGTCATGGCGTCCTCGACCATGTCGTTCACGCGGCTATTGGTCATGAAGCGCTCGTCGCTGAGCTGCGCCAGTGTCCGCAGGAAGTCGGCAAGGCGCATTGAAGGGCGCTCGCCGGACGCGGTTATCGCTTCCAGCTCGGCCACGATCCCGTCGAGCAGAAGCTCGGCGACACCCTCGTTGATCGACTTCTTGCTGTCGAAGAAACGGTAGACATTGGCGGGGCTCATGCCGAGCTCGGCCGCGATGTCGGCAACCGTGGTCTTGCGGTAGCCGATGGTGGTGAACAGTTTCTGCGCGGTCGCGAGGATCTCGCGCTGGCCTTCCGAGCCGTCCTGACGTCGGCTGGCGGTCTGGGTCTGAGCGGTCATTCGGGCCGGGGCACTAGAGGAACGTTCCATTCAGGCTACTCCGAAACGATCGCAAGGGACATGTCCTACCGAAGGACATGTTCTGCCGAAAGGGCATGGCCTACCGAAAGGATATGGGACTACCGATGTCCTTCGACAGCCAGAGCCGGATGCGTGCCTGCCGGAACATCCGCTCGCGCCGACTCCGCCGGCACACCGCGTGCGTCGAGCGAGTTGCGGAACCACAGCGCATAGAGCGCGGGCAGGAACAGGATGGTGAGGAAGGTCGCGACGAACAGGCCTCCCATGATCGTGACCGCCATCGGGCTCCAGAACGCGCTGGAAGAAAGCGGGATCATCGCGAGTATGGCAGCCAGCGCCGTCAGCACCACCGGCCGCGCTCGCCGGACGGTGGCTTCGACAATCGCCTCGCCGCGCGCGTGCGAGCCGGAGGCGACGTCGCTCTCGATCTGGTCCACCAGGATCAGCGTGTTGCGCATGATCATCCCGGCCAGCGCGATCACCCCGAGCAGGGCGACGAAGCCGAACGGCTTCTGCGCGATGAGCAGGCCCGCCGCGGTCCCGATCACCCCGAGCGGGGCTGTCATGAACACCAGCGCGAGCCGCGAGAAGCTCTGGAGCTGCAGCATCAGCAGCGTGAGCATGGCGAGGAACATGATCGGGAAGATGACGAACAGCGCGGCGTTCGCCTTCTCCGATTCCTCGACCGCGCCGCCGGTCTCGATGCTGTAGCCGGGCTCCAGGCTGTCCTTGATCGGCTGCAGCAGCGGCAGGATTCGCGCCGTCACGTCGGGAGGCTGGACGCCGTCGACCACGTCGGCCCGCACGGTGATGGCGGTGTCGCGGTTGCGCCGCCACAGGATCGGATCCTCCTGCACATAGTCGAGCCGCGCGACCTGCGACAGCGGCACGGCGATGCCGTTGCGGGCGACGATGGTCAGGTCGCCGACATGGCCGAGGTCGAGCCGTTCGCTCTCCACCGCGCGGGCCACCACGCCGACCTGCTCGACGCCGTCGCGGACCGTGGTGACGGTGAGGCCCGAGACCAGAGTCTGCAGGGTCTGCGCGACATCCTGCACGTTCAGCCCGAGCGCGCGGGCGCGTTCCTGGTCGACCACCAGCCTCACCGAGGGCGACATCTCGTTCCAGTCGAGATGCGGATCGATGGCGTTGGGGTTGGTGCGCAGTGCGTCGCGGACCCGGTAGGCGATCTCCCGTACCTTCATCGGATCCGGTCCGATGACGCGGAACTGCACGGGGAAGCCGACCGGCGGCCCGAAGGAGAAGCGGTCGACGCGGGCGCGGGCCTGGGCCAGCGCACCGGCGCCGATCGCGGTCTCGAGCCGGGTCTTCACCCGCTCGCGCCCGTCGATGGACCGGGTCAGGATCACGATCTCGGCGAAGGCCTCGTTGGGCAGGGTCGGGTTCAGGCCAAGCCAGAAGCGTGGCGAGCCCTGCCCGACATAGGCGGTGAAGGTCTGGATATCGGGATCGGTCTGCCCGATCAGCTTTTCTGCTTCAGTGACGAGGCGGGTCGTGGCGCCGATCGAGGATCCTTCGGGAAGGCGAAGCTGGAGGAAAAGCTCCTTGCGCTCGGAGAGCGGGAAGAACTGCTGCTGGACCAGGCCGAAGCCAACCACGGAGGTGAAGAAGATGGCGACGGTGATCGCCACGGTGGTGATCCGCCAGCGCACGCAGGTGCGGATCGCCGCGCGCAGGCCGCGATAGAGGCGGGTCTGGTAGATGGCGTCGTGATCGCCGTGCGCGCCGGCCTTCGCCAGCGAGGAGGGCAGCAGCATCACCCCGAGATAAGGCGTGAATACCACGGCAACGATCCACGAGGCGGCGAGCGCGATGCCGACCACCCAGAAGATGCCGCCGGCATATTCTCCGGCGGCGGACTTCGCGAAGCCCACGGGAAGGAAGCCCGCGACCGTGACCGCGGTGCCGGTGAGCATCGGGAAGGCCGTCGACGTCCAGGCGAAGGCCGCGGCCGCCATGCGGTCATAGCCCTGCTCCATCTTCACGACCATCATCTCCACCGCGATGATGGCGTCGTCGACCAGCAGCCCGAGCGCGATGATCAGCGCGCCGAGGGTGATGCGGTGCAGGTCCATGCCGAGCGTGTACATGACGACGAAGGTCGCCGAGAGCACGAGCGGCACCGAGAGCGCCACCACGATGCCCGTGCGCCAGCCAAGCGACAGGAACGAGACGCCGAGCACGATCGCCAGCGCCTCGACGAAGGATCGCTCGAACTCCCAGATCGATTCCTCGACGATCTCGGGCTGGTCGGCGATCTGTTCGAAGGAGACGCCCTGCGGCACGTCCGCCTGGAAGGCGCGGGTCTCGGCGAGAACGTCCTCGCCGAATTTCAGGATGTTGGCACCGCGCGCCATGACCACCCCGACGCCGAGCGCAGGTTGGCCACGCTGGCGGACGAGGAAGTCCGGCGGATCGACGAAGCCGCGCGTCACGGTGGCGATATCGCCGAGCCGGAAGGTGCGCCCTGCCGATTCCACCGGGGTCTCGGCCACCGCCTTCACGCCGTCGAGGGCGCCGGTGACGCGCAGCGGGATGCGTCGTGCATCAGTTTCCACCGTGCCGGCGGGCGTCACGTCGTTCTGGCGGGACAGCGAATCGAAGATCGCCTGCGGCGTGACGCCGAGGGTCGCCAGCTTGGCATGGCTGAACTCGACGAAGATGCGCTCCTGTTGAACGCCATAGACATTCACCTTGGCGACGCCCGGCACCTTGAGCAGCCGCTGGCGAAGCGCGTCGGCGACCTTCTTGAGCTGGGCATAGTCCACCCCGTCGCCCGTCAGCATGGTGAGAATCGAGTCGACGTCGCCATATTCGTCATTGACGTTGGGACCGATCACGCCGGCCGGCAGCGAGGGCCGGACGTCGTCCATCTTCTTGCGGATCTGGTAGAACAGGCCGGGCACCTCGGCGGGCAGCGTGTCGTCGCGGAAGGTGATCTGCATCGCCGTGAAGGACGGCTTCACATAGGTCTGCACCCGGTCGAAATGCGGAAGCTCCTGGAGCTTCTTCTCGATGAGGTCGGCAACCTGGTCCTGCATCTCGCGCGCCGTCGCGCCGGGCCACACGGCGGTCAGCACCGCGACCTTGACGGTGAAGTTGGGGTCCTCGGAGCGTCCGAGCCGCTGGAACGACAGAGCACCGGCAATGGCGATGGCGAGGATCATGAACAGGACGAGGGGGCGGTGCTCGACCGCCCAGCGCGACAGGTTGAAACGGCCCATGGACGTCGTGGCCCCACTCAGAACGAGAACTGGTCGACCGCCCGGACGGACAGTCCGGCGTCGAGCTTCTGGGCGCCGACTAGCACGACCCGGTCGCCCTCGGTGAGGCCTGCGGACACCAGCACGTCCTTGGCCTCATAGGTCGCGACCGTGATCGGCCTGGCGGTGAGCTTGCCGTCCGCAGCGACGGTCCAGACGAAGGGACCCTTGCCCTGATCGACCAGCGCCGTGAACGGCAGACGGACGATCCGTTCCGCGCTCGGATCGGTCAGGGTGACCGTTGCCGTCATGCCGAGCTGTACCTCGGGACCGGCGGCCGTGACCGGGAATTTCGCGAGATAGGTTCGCGTCGCGGCATCGGCGGCCGGCGACAGTTCGCGCAAGGTCGCCTCGTAGCGGGCGTTCGCGTTCGACCACAGCGTGACGACGGCTTTTGCGGTGCGCGCGCGTTCGACGGACGCCTCCGGGATGGCGACCACCGCTTCCTTCTCGGCCGTGCGGGCGAGGCGAATGGCGGCGAAGCCCGGCTGAACCACCTGCCCCGGCTCGACCGCGGTCGCGGTGATCACGCCCTCGGCGTCCGCGCGCAGCACGGCATAGGACGACGCATTCTTCGCGAGGTCCAATGCGCGCTCGGCGCGGGCGAGGCGCCCCTTCGCTTCTTCGAGGGCGGCGCGCCGGATGTCGAGCGTGGACGCCGTCGTCCAGCCATCCTTGGACAGTCTTTCCGCGCGGTGGAACTCGGCCTCCGCCTGCGCGCGAGCCGCGACAGCGGCGCCGCGCTCGGCCTCCGCCTGCTCGACCTGCAGCCCGAGATCGACCTCGTCGAGGGTGGCGAGCGCATCACCCTGATGGACCACGTCCCCGACATTGACGAGGCGCCTCGCCACCTTGCCCTGGACGCGGAAGCCAAGGTCGCTCTCGACGCGAGCCTGGATGACGCCGACGAGGCTGCGCTCGCCGACGCGCGGCTCGAAGGCGACCGGGCGCGCAAGCACGGGCCTCGCCTTGTCAGGCTCGTGCTGTGAGCTGTCCGCCGGGCCGCAGCCCGAAAGCGTCGCGGCGAGCCCTGCAACAGCCAGGGCCGTGAGGAAACTGGAAAGCGGTGACCGTCCGCGCATGGCGCCCTCGACATACTGGGAGGCTGAATGGAGCGCTGCGGACGATCCGGGATCGCGAGTTCGGGGGGCGGAGTTCGCACTCCGCCGGACCATCCACAGCAACGCCAATATGTCGAGACAAGTGACGAATGTCAATAATCGTCAGTTAATATTTATCACACCATCCGACCCTGCGCAGGGCTCACCGCCACTCTCGGGTCGAAACAAGAACCGCGCGAAATCGCATGCTGGATGTTTGATCCCGGGCTTTGATGGTGCAACCTCGACGCTGGAATCGAGGGCCGCGCTATGGGCCAGCTTCTTCACGGGAGCGCCACGACGACTGAGGCAGTCCGTCGAGCGATCCAACATAGTCAAGCGAGCCTGAGGGCGCTGGCGAAGCGCTGCGGCATCAGCCAGAAGACGGTCGCGAAGTGGAAGAAGCGAACCTCGGGGGCTGATGTGCCGACCGGGCCGAAGAACCCCCCAGGAACGGCCGGTATTCTGTCCCCGTCTTGACAACGGCATGCGCCACCCGCGCCATCTTGGCGGTGAGCGCGGTATCGCCTTGCGGCGGCGATCGGCATCATCCACGTGGCCGGCAACGTAGCGGCCGAGCTTGTCGCGAAAGCTGTTGTCGCGTTGCCGCGCGGCGACCTGCGCTGCCATCTAGAAGGTACGGCGCAGACGCGCATTGCCGTCCTTCGACAGCTTGGTCCGACCGCAGAATGTCCCGGACTGGCAGGCGGCGAGATCGAGACCGCAGAACTTCAAGAACTGGCGATGATGGCCGAACCGCCGGAGATCGCCAGCTTCGGCCAGAATTGTCAGAGCGTTGATCGGCCAGAGTGACCTGCGCAATCTCCTCGATCCGGTTGCGCTCGTGGATCAGGCCTCGAGCCTGGGCAATGATCATCCGGAACATCGTGATGGCCGCGCTCTCCTCCGCCACGGGCAACGCGATCAATGTGCAGGCTGTCTCGTATTCTGTACCGGCCGGTAGCACTAAAGGCCCCTTATGAGTGCCGTTCAACGAGAGTTCGACGACCACGACATCGCCCGCTACGTAAAGCTTTTCGAGCGCGCGGTGCATGTCGGGGGAAGGCCGCGTCGATTGACAGGCTGAGGTGAAGGGAGCACCTTCCCGGTCATTCACCAGGGGGGTCCCGACAAGGGGCTGAGATACTGCTGGGTGCGGCCCTCGCGGCTGTTGCGGCGCAGTGACCCGTTGAACCTGATCCAGTTCATACTGGCGTAGGGACGGTGCGGATGCGTCGCGGCGAGCGCGGCCGGTTTCCCCTTTTTTAGCGAGGGGATTCCTCCATCATCATTCCCGTCAGATCTGGGTCTCCATGCATCATGCGAGGAGCCTTGACCTATGACGACCGAAACACCCACCCCTTCCGTGACAACCGGACCGCTGCCCGCTTCGACGAAAGTGTTCCGGCCCGGCATCCTGCATCCCAACATCCGCGTGCCGATGCGCGAGATCGCCGTGCATCCGAGCGCAGGTGAGCCGCCCGTCACGGTTTATGACGGCTCGGGGCCTTACACGGACCCAGCCGCGCGCATCGCCATCGACGAGGGGCTGCCACGGCTAAGGGCGGACTGGATCGCCGCACGGGGCGACGTGGAGAGCTATGAGGGACGCCATGTGAAGCCGGAAGACAACGGCTTCGTCTCGATCGAGCGGGCGACGCCCGAGCATCCGGTGCGCCACCGCCCGCTACGGGCGAGCGGCAGCCGCGCGGTCACCCAGCTTGCCTATGCCCGCGCGGGGATCATCACGCCGGAGATGGAGTTCGTCGCCATTCGCGAAAATCTGGGTCGCGTACAAGCGAGGGCGGCTGCGCACGATGGAGAGAACTTCGGCGCAGCAATTCCGGATTTCGTCACACCGGAGTTCGTGCGCGACGAGGTGGCGCGCGGTCGGGCGATCATTCCTGCCAACGTCAACCATCCCGAGAGCGAGCCGATGGCGATCGGCCGCAACTTCCTCGTCAAGATCAACGCCAATATCGGCAACTCTGCCGTCACCTCGTCCATGGCGGAGGAGGTGGAGAAGATGGTGTGGGCGATCCGCTGGGGCGCCGACACGGTGATGGACCTGTCCACCGGTCGCAACATTCACAACATCCGCGACTGGATCCTGCGCAACTCTCCCGTGCCGATCGGCACCGTGCCGCTCTATCAGGCACTGGAAAAGGTCGGCGGCATTGCCGAGGATCTCACCTGGGAAGTGTTCCGCGACACGTTGATCGAACAGGCCGAGCAGGGCGTGGACTATTTCACCGTCCATGCCGGCGTGCGGCTGCCCTATATCCCGCTCACCGTCGACCGCGTGACCGGCATCGTCTCGCGCGGCGGCTCGATCATGGCCAAGTGGTGCCTCGCCCATCACCGCGAGAGCTTCCTCTACGAGCATTTCGAGGAGATCTGCGACATCTGCCGCGCCTATGACGTGTCGTTCTCGCTGGGCGACGGGTTGCGGCCCGGCTCGATCGCCGACGCCAATGATGCGGCGCAGTTCGCCGAGCTGGAGACGTTGGGCGAACTCACGCAGATCGCGTGGGCGAAGGATTGCCAGGTGATGATCGAAGGTCCCGGCCACGTGCCGATGCACAAGATCAAGGCCAACATGGACAAGCAGCTCGCGGTCTGCGGCGAAGCTCCGTTCTATACGCTCGGGCCTCTGACCACCGACATCGCGCCAGGCTACGACCATATCACCTCCGGTATCGGCGCGGCGATGATCGGCTGGTTTGGCACGGCGATGCTCTGCTACGTCACACCGAAGGAGCATCTCGGCCTGCCGGACCGCGACGACGTGAAGACCGGCGTGATCACCTACAAGATCGCCGCCCATGCCGCCGATCTCGCCAAGGGCCACCCAGCGGCACAGCTGCGCGACGACGCGCTGTCACGCGCGCGCTTCGAGTTCCGTTGGGAGGACCAGTTCAACCTCTCGCTCGATCCGGAGACGGCACGCTCGTTCCATGACGAGACGCTGCCGAAGGAGGCGCACAAGGTGGCGCATTTTTGCTCGATGTGCGGACCGAGATTCTGCTCGATGCGCATCTCCCACGACATCCGCGCGGAAGCGCAGAAGGAGGGCATGGCAGCCATGGCTGAAAGGTATCGCGAGGCCGGGCAGCTGTATGTGACCGTGACCTGAAGACCGATCACCTGAGACCCACCGGCTTCTATTCGGAGGTCGGCGGGTCCCCTTGAACCGTTGACGCCTGATGACTTGCCATGATCTTGGGCGAGTTCAAACGCTCGGTATCCAACACAGCCTTCGTCGCTACATCTGTGCGTGCCCATACCAATGCTCCAATCGCCGCGGGGACCTCTGGTCGTTGATAAAGGCCGATCGACTTGCGCATGCGACACTTGCCTATTGCGTTCCAGGCGGATTCAGCAGCACCCAAAGACGGGAGATCCGGACGACGGTCGAGGACAAGGACGTCGGCCTAGACAGGTGGCGCCACAGGCGGAAGTTGGCGCATTGCCCAAGAGCGGACGCCCGCATATCTTGGGACGACGCTCGTTGGCGCGCCCTTTTGAACGCGGTGCGGCGCATCGTGGCTCAAGCACTTAGTTGGGCTGTTGGTGGCGCGAGGCGAAACACGCTTAGCCAAGGCGAGACTCCTCACGAAACTGACGCGGCGTCATACCCGTCATTCGACGGAAAGCGCGGCTGAAGTGCGCCGGATCTGCGTAGCCGGCGGAAAAGGCGACGTCGATGATCCTGCAATCGGTGTCGCGAAGCAGCCGGCCCGCCGTCTCATACCTGACCGTGTCGAGTATGTCCGAATAGGACAGGCCGACATGGGCGAGCTTGCGTTGAAGCGTCCGCGTGCTGACGCCTGCGATCTCGGCAACATCGGCAAGGGCCGTGGTTCCCTCGTCGAGATAGGCCGGCAGCATCAGCTTGAGCAGATCGACGATATCGTAGGCGGAAGGGCCGTCCTCATTGTCGCGTGGCGGCGCAAATGAGGCGGTCGAACGATTGGGGAGGCCGAGCAGCGTGATCGGCAGGCTGATCCAGGCAGCATGCTGGCCCGACAGAAACCGCACATTCGGCCAGCAGGACCGCGTCGCAGGGCTTGGCGCATAAGACGATTCAAAGGCGATCGCCGCAGGCATCCAGTCGGGCCCCGCGAATTGCCGGACGATGTGGATCGGGAAAATATTCTGGATCCATTGCGCGTATTTCAGATGCAGCAACCCGCTCGTGCCGGCAAGCCGGCTGCAGACCCGCACATGATCGGCGTCATGTTCCATCCACATGCTGAGAATGGTGTCTTCCCGCGACGCCCAATAGCAGGCGTGCCGGAGCGCGACGAGCAGCGTCGGGGAATGCGCGATCAGGGCCCGCGTCCTTTCCCGCATGTGGGAAAAGTGCAGGCGCTGCGCGGCGAGAAAGCCGAAATCCGCGATGCCCTGGGTTCGCTGGGCGGTCTCGACGAAGCGCAACGCCGGCAGGAGCGGCAGGTAGAGGTCGCTCTTTTCGGCCAGAGACGAGGGCAGCCGGGACCGCTCCAAGAGCGTCTCCGTCGGAGCGCCGATATCGTCGAGGATGCTGACGAAGGGCAACAGGAACTGGCCGCGCGTCAAAGGAATATCAGCCATCGGACCTCGCCGCGATCACCGCGTTGACGCTTTTCACAAGGCCGAATCTCAGGGGATTCGCGACCGGCGGCGAAACATAGCTGCGCGTGATTGGCGTGAAATGGCAAGACGGGCAAGCGGGCCATGCACGAAATGCTGACAACGACATTCGCCGGCCGATCGGGCTGCGATGGCGTGCGGCAGCGAGCCGGAAAGCTCGCGCATGCCGATAGGACGGGCAGGCAGGGGATACGCAGCAATGCCAGGCGCAACGGCGCGGGATTTCGCCATCGGCTTGATGTCGGTTTCCCTGTGCGGGTCGGCTTGGGCGTCCGATCTGCCGGAGCCCGCCGCGCGGCCGGCTCCCGTCCTGGCGTCTGCTCCCAGTTTCTCGGTCACCAGCTATGTCTGGGCGACCGCGATCGACGGCAGGAGCGCGACGCTGCCGCCGCTGCCGGCGGCGGATATCAATATGCGCTTCCGCGACGTGCTCAATGAACTGAACGGCGCGCTGATGGTATCCGCCGAGATGCGCGTCGATCGCTGGAGCTTCCTGGTCGATGGACAGTTCTCGCAGCTGACGACCGGCGGCACGCTGCCCGGCCCGTTCTTTTCCGCGCTGAAGCTGCGCTCGCAGAGCACGATCCTGCAGGGCTCCGTCTTCTATCGCGTCCATGAGGACGCCGTCCTTGCGCTCGATGTGGGCGGCGGCGTCCGGTTCTGGAACCTCAACAACAAGCTCGAGATCCTGCCCGGGCTCGCCAATCTTCGCATCGATCATCGTGAATCACAGATGTGGGCCGACCCGATCGTCGGCGCCCGGCTCGGTGTGGAGCTCGACGGTCCGTGGAGCTTGACGGTGGCGGGCGATATCGGCGGTTTCGGCGTCGGCTCGCACCTGACCTGGCAGGGTTTGGGCAGCGTCAACTACGCCTGGAGCGAAAACTTGACGCTGAAAGCCGGCTACCGGGCGCTCCATGTCGATTATCGCGATGGCGACTTTTTGTACGACATGACGCAGCACGGGCCCGCCGTCGCGGCAACATACCGGTTCTGACCGGGGCTTTCATGAGTTCGGCCATGGCGAAAGGAATGGGAATGTCGATGACCGGGACCACGCTGCGGGCTGCACATGTTTCCCTGCTTGCGCTGCTCGCGCTCTGCGGACACGCCTTGGCGCAGGCGGACCAAGCGCCGCCAAAGGTCACCGACCCGCATTTCAAGATCGCGCCGGGCTATCTCAAGCCGTCTGACTTGCCGAACAGTCTGGTGCTGCTCGGCCCGCCGCCCGAGGCGAACTCGGCCGCGCTGGCCCGGGACGAGGAAGCGCGCGAGGCGACGATTCCCGCGCGAAGCACCGAGCGCTGGAAGCTCGCCCATACCGACGCCGATCTCGCCTTTCCGCAGGCCGCCGACAATTTCTCCTGCGCGATGGGTGTTCGCATCGACAGCGAGCAGACCCCGCGCCTTTACGCGATGATGCAGAAGATGCTGTCGGATTTCGGCCTCTCCACCTATGGCGTGAAGAACAAGTACAATCGGACCCGCCCCTTCGTGGTTCACAACGAAGCGACCTGTCGGGCGGATCAGGAGGCGATCCTGCGCGAGGACGGCTCCTATCCGTCCGGGCACACGGCTGCCGGCTGGGGCTGGGCTCTCGTCTTCGTGCAGATCAATCCCGAGCGCGCGGATGCCCTGCTGAAGCGCGGCCTCGAATTCGGGCAGAGCCGCGTGATCTGCAATGCGCATTGGCAGAGCGACGTCGATGCCGGACGGATCATGGGCGCGGCGACGGTGGCGCGGCTGCAAACCGACCCGACTTTCCTCGCCGATCTCCAAGCCGCAAAAGCGGAAGTAGAGGTCGCGAAGGCGAAGTCGGTGCCCTCGGTCACCGAATGCGCCGCGGAGGCTGCCGCACTGTCCGCGCACTGAAGGGACCGGGCGCTGCTGGCGATCAGCCGAATCACGGGAGTGGGCCCATCGGCCTTGCCCCGCTAAGCAAATGAATCAAAGACGCCAATGAGGTGCCGTTCAATGCGAATGACGTTGGTCTACAGCCTGAGTTTCCTGGTTCTCGCGCCATGCGCGGCGTCCTCACAGACGGTTCCGGTCGACGTCGACAATTTCAAGCGAGCCGAGACCGATTTCTATATGAGCAAAACGGTCGACGCGGGTGGCCTCGGCAAATTCGTCCATAACAGGACGCCGACGCCGATCGACAAGCAGCCTGTGGTCCGGATGAACCGGGATACGCTCTATTCCCAGGCGCTCTTCGACCTCGACGCCGGCCCGGTGACCATCACCCTTCCCGATGCCGGCAAGCGCTTCATCTCGATGCAGGTCATCAACGAAGACCACTACACCCCGATGGTGGTCTACGAGCCGGGCCGCACGACGCTCACCAAGGATGAGGTCGGCACCCGCTATGTGTTCGTTGCGGTCCGTATCCTCGTCGATCCCAACGACACCAACGACCTCGCGCAGGTTCACGCCCTGCAGGATGCACTGAAGGTGGAGCAGAACTCGGTTGGCAAGTTCGAGGCCCCGGACTGGGACCTGGCTCAACAGAAGAAGATTCGTGAGGCACTCGAAGCTCTGTCCGCGGCATCCGGCAGCTTCGCCAATGCTTTCGGCCCGAAGGGAGAGGTCGATCCGGTCAAGCACCTGATCGGAACGGCAGCCGGCTGGGGCGGCAACCCCGACAAGGACGCCTCCTACCCCTCCGTGACCCCGGCCAGAAACGACGGCAACACGGTTTACAAGCTCAAGGTAGAGGAGGTGCCCGTCGATGCGTTCTGGTCGATCAGCGTCTATGACGACAAGGGTTTCTTCCAGAAGAACGACTACGACGCCTATTCGGTCAACAGCATTACCGCCAAGAAGAGCGCCGATGGCGCGATCGACGTCCAGTTCGGCGGCTGCGACGGGAAAATCGTGAATTGCCTGCCGATCACGCAGGGGTGGAATTACACCTTTCGACTCTACCGCCCTCGGGCCGAGTTCCTGAACGGCACGTGGAAGTTGCCGGAGGCGCAGCCTGCATCGTAGAAGGCGTAAGCCTGGTTCGTTCGGTCCGGCAATAGCGGTGGGCTCCACCCAGACTGCCGCTGCCGGGGCGCGGTGCCGTCATCTGCGTGGCGCTTGTAGCAGGCCGGCCGGAAGGAACATAAAAGCCGTCGACGAGCGTGAAAATATGTCGCCCCTGCGCCAACTGCAGACGTTGACGCTCCGCCAGGAACCGGACATTCCTGGCTGGGCCGAAGAGATCGATGAGCCCGGTCCACTGGCGGACCAGCAGATCACGGGTCTTATGCAGCACAAGGACGACTTGCCGGTCGGGCGTCTTCACGGCAACAAACCGAATAGCAGACCCGACGGTTGGCAGATCGCTTCTACCTCGGCGGCATCCGTCTTCCTACGCGTCATATACGGCTTTGCATAACTTAACGTCATCAGATGCACCTGATGGCCAAGTGCAATGAGTTCACGTCCTCAATAGTGGGCCGAAGCACAAGCCTCCATACCAAGCATGCCCAATATGCGCCGATCGCTCCGGAAGCTCCGAGTCCCATCGTCAGGCGAGATCCGTTTGGATATCGATACTCCCAAATTTGGAATCTACATCAGTCACGACAACGATGACCGAGCAAAGCACTGCTTCAATGAGGTGCTAGGAATCCTCGAGCAGGTCTCTTACGGCGTCCGCTATCTGTCCCATTTCCTTGGGGAAGCGCCCCGGCCCGCCGGCGCAATGGCCATAGGGCGAGCGGATCGGCCGGAGCTCGGCTCTGGCGAGAAGACCCGCTTCGATGCGGTTCTCTTCCAGCGTGAAGTAGCGATCCTCGTTACAGGGCATCACGATACAACGGGCTCTCACGGTGCCGAGGGCACTTCCGAGGTCGCCGCCATGGCCGGGCAAGGTGGCGATATCGGCGGTCATCCAAGTCATGAGCGCTACGAACAGATCGGCCGCGTGCCAGGTCAGGTGATCCTCCTCCCAGAACGCCAGGAAATCCTCCAGCGTCGCGAAGCCTGCGGCCTTGTAGAGTTCGTCCCGGTAGAACGTCGGAGAGAAAGCCCAGCCTGCATAGCTCCGCCCGAAGGCCCGCAGCCCCATCTCCGGCACAGTTTCGCACGCACCGCCGGCGAAGGCCGGGTCCGCCATCAGGATCGATTTCAGGCCGTCGAGAAAGACGCGGTTCTGCGGCCAGCATCGCGAGGCACCGCACACCGGCAGGATTGTATCCACCGCGTCCGGGTACATCGCCGCCCAGAAATAGGCCTGGATCGCCGCCAGCGACCATCCATAGACAAGCCTGATCCGGCGGATGCCGAGCGCGGCGAGCAGCCGGTGCTGCGCCGCCACATTGTCGGCGACGTCGATCCGCGGAAAGGCGGCCCGCCGACCGGGTGTGTCCAGCTGGCTGGGCGAGGTGGCGTTTCCATTTCCGAACAGATCGATGGCGACGATGAAATACCGGGCGGGATCGAACGCGCGCCCGTCGCCGATCATCGGCAGATGGGAAGCGCTGGTTCCGGTATAGTAGGAAGGCAGCAGCACGACATTGTCGGCGGCCGCGTTGAGGGTTCCCCAGTATCGGTAGGTGAGGCACGCATCGGCCAGCACGCCGCCCGATACCAGCCGGACATCGCCTAGGGGGAACGTCTGCAAGGGGGGAGCCATCATTCGTCCATCCCGGTTCGGCGCTGCGCGTCCCGGCGGTTGCGTGCCTCAGAACATCTGCGCGTAGCGTTCGGTCTCCCAGGGGCTGATGCCGAGATGGTACTCGTCCCACTCCGCGCGCTTGTAGGTGATGAACTCGTTCCGAAGCGCCGTGCCCAGTGTCGCTTCCACCAGCGGGTCCGCCGCGAAAGCCTCCACGGCTTCCAGCAGGTTCTGCGGCAGGAACTCGATGCCGCGCGCGAGCCGCTCGCTCTCCGAGATGTTGTATAGGTTGTCGTCATTGGGGGTGCCGGGATCGATCCGCTCGCGGACGCCCTCAAGGCCCGCCGCCAGCACTAGCGCGGCCGCCAGATAGGGATTGACGGAGCCGTCGGCGTTGCGGGACTCGCAGCGGCCGCCGCCGGCGGGCACGCGCACCGAATTGGTGCGGTTGTTCGAGCCATAGGAGTTGAACACCGGCGCCCAGCTGAAGGTGGACATGGCGCCGCGCCGTACCAGCCGCTTGTAGCTGTTCACGGTGGGGGCGAGCGCGGCGCATAGCGCCCGGCCGTGCTTCAGTATGCCGCCGATGAAGTGATAGCCGGTCTCGCTGAGGCCGAGCCCGCGCGGATCGTCCTCCGGCGCGCGGGCGAAGATGTTCGCACCCGTCTCGCGGTCGAACAGCGACATGTTAAAATGCGCGCCGTTGCCGGTGCGGTCGGCGAAGGGCTTCGGCATCATCGTCGCCAGCAGACCTTCCTGCGCCGCGTAATGCTTGGCCATCATCCGGAAGAAGATCAGGCGGTCGCACATCGTCAACGCATCGGCATATGTGAAGTCGAATTCGAACTGGCCGTTGGCGTCCTCGTGGTCGAAGGAATACAGGTCCCAGCCCAGGCCGTTGATGGTGGACGCCATCCGGTCGAGCCAGGAAAAATTGTCCATGAAGCTGGTGATATCGTAGCAGGGCTTGCCGAGCGTGTCGTTCGGCGTCGGCACCGACAGACGCCCGTCATCCTCCTTCCGCAGCAGGAAGATCTCGCATTCGATGCCGAGATTGAAGCCGAAGCCCATCCGCTCCGCCTCGGCCAGCACGTTCCTGAGCGCCACACGGGTGCTGAGCGGATAGGGCTCGCCGCGGAAATGGTTGTCGGCCGGCATCCAGGCCACCTTGGGCTCCCAGGGCAGTTGGATGATGTGATCGAGGTCGGGGATGGAGGTGAGTTCGTCCTCGTTCGGCTCCTGGCCGAGGCCATCGAGCGCATAGCCGGTGTAGCGTTCGGAGCCGTGCGCCATGTGACCCAGATGGGGCAGCGGAACGACCTTGCCCTTCTGGACGCCATGGATGTCGACATAAGCGCCGATGCAGTATTCGACGCCCTTCGCGGCGAGTTCCTTCTGAAGCAGGCCGATCTTCTGGTCAGTGCTCATGGCGGGATCCTTGTGGGTAGAGGAGAGCCGGGCCGGCCGCGCGGCGGGCGACCCGGTCCGACGTCCGGCAATGCGATCTCAGGCGTCGGCGAGCTTCAGTTCGACGAGGCGGCTCTGGTCGAACCAGGTCTCGAGGCCGGCGACCTTGAGCTCGAGCTGCCCCTCGACGACCTCGCCGATATAGGAGATCGGCAGCGGCTCGTCGGACGCGTCGTCGCCATAGACGACGCAGAACTGCTGGCGCGGGCTGTAGAAGCAGACCGCCCCGGCAGGCGAGCCGTATTTCGCCTTGCGCTCGCGACCGACATCCTCGGTGAGGTAGCGGTTCTCCCACGGCGCGACGATGGGAAGCGTGAAGAAGATCAGGTCGCCGAGCAGTTTGCCGTGCTGGAGCATGGAGACCAGCGGCAGCTTCTCGCGGAACTGCTTGGCGAGCATGGGAACCTTGTCTTCCCAGACCTCGATCGTGCAGATGTCTTTCTTGTCGATGCTCAGGATGAGTTTCATCGTCATGTCCTTGCGCGGGCCGAAAGGTCAGGACTTCGGACGGCGGAAGCCGTCTCCGAGGCCCCAGGGCAGGATGTAGTCGACCCACATGTGGAGCCGGTTGGCATAGCCGAGCGCGGCATGGGAGAGGCGCGCGAGATCGGCCGTGCTCTCGCAGGCGAGGGCCGCCTCGACATAGATCCGCGTGAAGCCGGCGGCCTCCGGAAGACTGACGAAATCGAAGAAGGAGGCCTTGTAGCCGATGATCTGCTCGATCACCGCCTTCAGCGTGGCGAGGTCGGCATCGGTGTCCTCGCAGACGCGGATGATGCCCCACAGCATCTCGTCGGCGAAGGTGCGCGCCTCGCCCTCGGCGAAGATGATCGTGCTCAGATACTGTCCGCGGGCTCCGGTGCCGCGCGGCACAATGCCCTTGCCCAGGGCGGTGACGTCCTCGGGGGCGGTCAGCCAAATCCTCTCGCGCTCGGCCTCCAGGCGCGCGATCGCTTCATCCACCTGCATGTCGGCTCCTCGATTCGCGACGCGGAGGTGCCCGCGATCGCTTCCACATCTGCTTGACGAGTTCCCCGGGGATCATCTCAGGCGCGCCGCTCGCGGGGCCGGGCAGCATCGCATGCCCAGACGCTAGCGTCATTTCAATCAAATGTTCAAATGAAATTTCCGAAAATAAGAAGAAGCCCAGAATTTACGCAATATGACCGCTATTACGGCATATGTTGCTCATTTTGCTGTCATATGCCTTGATATTTGTTGGAAATTTACTGCACGAGTCCGATTGACAGGAAAATCGTTCTCATGTTTGTTTAATCAAACATTCAATTTTCTACGCGTCCAAGCTCGAAACTGGGCCAGCTGGGCAGTCCCCGGCTCGCTCAAGGAGCGTTGCTGCGAATTCGTCGCCGCCAGTTCCACCGTCCGTGAGAGAAGGACATCCCCGATGCCGTCGAACCGCTTCCCGATCAGACATGTTGCCGCCGTTCTCCTGACCGTCCTCGCGATGGTACCGAGCCTCGCCTTCGCCCAGAGTGCCGTGAAGATCCCGCCGGAGACCGCCAAGCCGGAACTGAACGCGATGCTGCCCGAGAAGATCAGGACGTCGGGCGTCATCAACCTCGCGACGGACGCCAACTATCCGCCGTGCCAGTGGTACCTCAAGGACGGCAAGACGATGGTCGGCTACGAGGTCGATATCTGGGATGCGCTGGCCCAGGTGCTCGGCGTCAAGCTCAACGTGGTGTCGATCGACTTCGCCGGCCTGATCCCCGGTGTGTCGGGCGGGCGCTACGACATGGCGATGGAGTGCATCACCGATCGCGCCGAGCGTGAAAAGCAGGTGACCTTCGTCAACCACTCGCTCACCTATGGCAACGCCTTCTACTATGTGGCCACCAATCCCGCGATCAAGGCGGGGCAGCCGGAAACCCTGTGCGGGCTGCGCACCGCCGGCCAGTCCGGCACCGACTTCATCACCAACCTCCAGACCTTCAGCAAATGGTGTGCCGACAAGGGGCTGAAGCCGCTGACGATCAGCGAGTTCCCGCAGCAATCGGCGGTGCTGCTGGCGCTGTTCGCCGGCCGCATCGATTTCGCGCTCAGCGAGGCGAGCGCCGTGGAGGAGCTGAAGGCCAACAATCCGGTGGAGATCGTCACCATCGCCAATCCGCTCGAGAAGCAGAACTACCTCGGCATCATCGTCGCCAAGGAGAACACCCAGCTGGCCGAGGCGCTCAAGGCCGCGCTTCAAGCCATCAAGGCCAGCGGCACCTACGATAAGATCTTCGCCAAGTGGAACCTCAATCATGCCGCGCTCAAGGAGTTCGGCATCAACATGACGACGACCAAGCCGCTCAACTGAAGACGAGCCCCCGCACCGGCGCACCGAGGTGCGCCGGTGCGCCATCACCCGTCCCTTGGAAGACCGGAGCCCGCCCGATGTCAAAAGCCGGAGCCGAAGATGTCCGCGCCCGACCGTCCGGCAGAACATTATTCGGCCCTCGGGACTATTCGCCCGCAGCGATCCGCAACCGGCTGTTCCTCATCGCCGGCCTGGGGGTGGCCCTGCTGGTGCTGAACAGCGTGGCCACCAACCCGCGCTTCCAGTGGCCGGTGGTCGGCGAGTACCTGTTCGATCCGGTCGTGCTGCAGGGCTTCGCGACGACGCTCTGGCTGACCGCCGCCGTCATGGCGATCGGCGTCGTGCTCGGGATCGCCCTTGCCCTGATGGGGCTGTCGGCGAACACCTCGCTGCGCAGCTTCAGCGCCGCCTATATCTGGTTCTTCCGCGGCACGCCGGTGCTGGTGCAGCTCATCTTCTGGTACAACCTCGCCGCGCTCTACCCGAGCTATTCCATCGGCATCCCCTTCACCGGCACGGTCTTCCTCCAGGGCTCGTTCAACGACCTGATCACGCCCTATACCGCCGCGCTGCTCGGCCTCGGGCTGAACGAAGGCGCCTATATGGCGGAGATCGTGCGGGCCGGTCTGGAATCGGTTCCCGCCGGCCAGCGCGACGCCACCAAGGCACTAGGCCTCAATCGCTGGCAGACCATGCGCCTCGTCGTGCTGCCGCAGGCGATGCGCTTCATCGTGCCGCCCACCGGCAACCAGACCATCGGCATGCTCAAGGGCACCTCGATCGTGTCGATGGTGGCACTGCACGACCTGCTCTACTCGGTGCAGATCATCTATTCGCGCACCTTCCAGACCATCCCGCTGCTGCTGGTGGCGTGCTTCTGGTACCTCGTCGCGACGACCCTGTTGTCGCTGGTCCAGCGCCGCATCGAGCAGCACTACTCCAAAGGCTACGGGGCACGATGATGGATATGAGCGACCATCGGCCGGCCGCCCGTTCCGCGAGCCATGGCCCCTCCCGGGTAGAGTTCGGCCTCTTCAATCTCATGTCCTACCGCAACCATCCCGACGGGATCGCCGGCGTCGTCGCCGACACGCGCCGCATGGTCCTTCTGGCGGAAGAGGTCGGCCTCGACGTCGCCTGGTTCGCGGAGCACCATTTCACCAATTACTCGATCAGCGTCTCGCCGCTGCTGATGATGGCCCACATGGCCAGTGCCACGACGCGGATCCGGCTCGGCAGCGCGGTGATCGTGCTGCCGCTCTACCAGCCGATGCGCGTCGCCCAGGAGATCGCCCTGGTCGACCAGCTGAGCGGCGGCCGCGTGGTCCTCGGCGTCGGCTCCGGCTACCAGCCCTTCGAATTCGCTCGCTACGGGGTCGATGTCGAGGAGCGCGGCGACATCTTCCTGAAATATTGGAACGTGCTCGAAGAGGCGCTCACCACGGGCATGGTGACGCAGGCGGCGCAGGCGCTCGGCCTGCCCTCGACCCCTGTGCTGCTGCGTCCCGTGCAGAAGCCGCTGCCGCCGCTGTTCGTCACATCGGCCAACCCGGCCGTGCTGCGGCGCTTCGCCCCGCTGGGCGCGACGCCCTTCGTCACCGCCGGCTGGCGTGGCTCGGACGCGCTCGTCGGGCTTGCCCGGCAGATGCGCAAGAGCTGGTCGGAGGCGGGGCTCGATGCCCGGCCGATGCCGATCGGCCTGCAGCAATATGTCCACGTCACCGACAGCCGGGACGAGGCGATGATTGCCGCCGACTGCGCCCGCTTCGTCGGCCGCATGGCGACCGGCCTGCGCAGCCCGGACATCGCCAGCACCGGGGCGATGATCGACGTGCCGCCGCTGCCGGACGAGCCGCCGCTCGACACCTTTCGCCGCAACCTGCTGATCGGCCCGGCGGACGAGGTGGCCGAACGGATGATCGGCGAGATCCGCGCCACGGGCTGCACCCATTACAGCGCCTTCTTCCAGTTCGGCGACATGCCGCTCGCCATGGCGCGGCGGTCGCTGGAGCGCTTCGGCGCGGAGGTTCTTCCGATCGTCAAGCGGGAGATCGCCGCGCGCGATGCCGGGCAGCCCGTCCTTCGGAACGGGCCCGGCGCGGCAACGCATTGATCACGATGGACAGGGACACGGAGGCGAGAATCCCATGAACGCGAACGTCACCCTTCGGAATGCGCTCGACGGCGATCTCGATCGCCTGCTTGCCGACATCCAGGCCGGCGCCGGGCAGGACCTGTCGGTGGCCGAGACGCTGCCCGCCGCCGCCTATACGTCGGAGGCGTTCTTCGAACTCGAGAAGCAGAAGATCTTCCGCAAGGAATGGCTGGCGATCGGGCATATCGCGCAGATCCCCAGGGAGGGTGACTATTTCACCATCGACATCCTCGGCGAGCCGCTGATGGCGGTGCGCGGGCCGGACCGCATCCGCGTCATGTCCCGCACCTGCCTGCATCGCTGGGCGCCGGTCGCCAGCGGCTCCGGCAACACCAAGCTGTTCTCCTGTCCGTTCCATCGCTGGGGCTACGGGCTCGACGGCCGGCTGAGGGTCGCCCCCTTCATGGACAAGGCGGAAGGCTTCGATCCCAAGAAGTGCAGCCTGCCCGAGATCCGGTCGGAGATCGTGCTCGGAACCATCTACATCAACTTCTCCGGCGACGCGCCGGATCTGGCGCCCCGGCTGAAGGGCATGATCGAGGAATTCGCCCATATCGACGTCGACGACCTGATCGTCGGCTTCTCGACGGAGTTCAACTGCCCGTTCAACTGGAAGATCGCCGTCGAGACCTTCATGGAGTGCTATCACCACATCGGCGCGCATGCGAAGACCCTGCAGCCGCACAGCCCGGGCGGGCTGAGCTGGGGCGAGGATATGCGCGATCCCGATCAGGCCTGGGTCTGCCTGCGCCACCCGCTGCGCGAGGACGTGCCGACCGAGTTCGTCCACAAGTCGGGGCTGCCCTCGTTCGAGGGGATGAGCGAGGAGCAGGAGCGCATCGGCAGCCTCTACCACGTCTTCCCGCTCAACCTGATCGGCACCAGCGCCGACGCGGTGCGGTGGACGACGATCCTGCCGCTCTCGGCCAACCGGACCTGGTGGATCCGCCACTACCTGGTGCGGAAGGATGCCCGCAACATGCCCAATTTCGACGAACTGATGGAGACGACCAAGGCCAACGGCGCCGTCATCGCCGCCGAGGACATCGAGGTCAACACGCTCCAGCAGATCGGCGCCTATTCCTCCTATGCCAAAGCCGGCCGCCTCAGCCATCTGGAAAAGCCGGTCTGGCAGCTCGCCGACTATGTGCGCGACCGGATGGCGCGGCCGTCCTGATCGCCTGTCGGAACCGGAATGGAAGCGTGTCGACGATGAATTATGCCAAACTGGGAAAGACCGGGCTCGATGTGTCGCGGCTTTGCCTCGGCTGCATGCCCTACGCGAAGGGGCCGACCGCCTCGCATGGCTGGTTCTTCACCGAGGAGGAGAGCCGGCCCTTCCTGAAGAAGGCGTTGGATCTCGGCATCAACTTCTTCGATACCGCCAACGCCTATGCCGGCGGCGCCAGCGAGGAGGTTCTGGGCACGACGCTCAAGGGTTTCGTCGCCCGCGAGGACGTCGTGGTGCTGACCAAGGTCTTCAACCGGATGCGGCCCGGCCCGAATGGTGCCGGGCTCTCCCGCAAGGCGATCATGGCGGAGATCGACGCCAGCCTGAAGCGGCTGCAGATGGACTATGTCGACGTCTACATGATCCATCGCTGGGACTATGCGACGCCGATCGAGGAGACGCTGGAGGCGCTCAACGACGTGGTGAAGGCGGGGAAGGCGCGTTATCTCGCCGCCTCGTCCATGCATGCCTGGCAGTTCTCCAAGGCGATCCAGATCCAGCGCGCCAATGGCTGGTCCCGCTTCGTCGCCATGCAGAACCACATCAACCTGCTCTACCGCGAGGAGGAGCGGGAAATGCTGCCGCTCTGCGCCGAGGAGGGCGTCGGCGTCATTCCGTGGAGCCCGCTGGCGCGCGGACGGCTGACCCGTCCCTGGCAGGCCGGCAGCGCGCGCGAGAAGAGCGACGGCTACACGCCGGTGCTCTACGGCCGTGCTTATGAATCCGACCGGCTCGTCGTCGAGCGGCTGATCGCGGTGGCCGCCGAGCTCGGACGCTCGCCCGCCCAGGTGGCGCTGGCCTGGCTGCTCGGCAAGGGGCCGGTCGTCGCCCCGGTGATCGGCGCGACGCGGCTCGATCATCTGGACGACCTGAGCCGGGCGGTCGAACTGAAGCTCGATCCGGAGATCCGTACGGCGCTGGAGGAGCCTTACGAGCCCCATGCCGTCACCGGCTTCACCTGATCCCGCCATGATCGCGCCCGCTTCCGCCGGATCGGGAGGCTTCGATCGCAGCCACGACGTCATCGTCGTTGGTTCGGGCGGCGCCGGACTGACGGCCGGGCTGGTCGCCGCCGCGGCGGGCCTTGATGTCGTGGTGCTGGAAAGCTCCAGCCTCGTCGGGGGGACGACCGCGATGTCCGGCGCGGGAACGTGGATTCCGGCCAACCATCGGGCAAGGGCCGCCGGCATTGCGGATTCGCCGCGGGATGCGCTCGCCTATATCCGTGCCTCGGCACCGCCGGGCTGGCAGGCGGTCGAGGACCCGCTCTGGCGCCGTTTCGTCGTCGAAGCCCCCGCCATGCTGGCATTCGTGGAGGCCATGACGCCGCTCGTCTTCGAGTTGCTGGAGGAGGCGGATCCCTATCCGCTCCATGCCGGGGCCTGCCGCCGCGGGCGGATGCTCTCGCCGCGCCCGCTGCCGCCTGCCGCCGCCAGCGGGTGGGCGCGGCGGCTGCGTGGGCCGCATGTGCCGCACATTCTGACCTATGGCGAGATGCGCTGGCACGACGCCTGGCACCGTCCGCTGCAAGCCGTGCTCGGGGAACTGCCGGCGGTCGCCGCGCGCCTCGTCACCGGAAGTCGGGCGCAGGGCACGGCGCTGGTGCGCGGCCTCGTGGGCGGCTTCGTGCGGGCCGGCGGCCGGATCCTGACGGACATCCGTGCCCTCGAGCTGACGACCGGAGGCAACCGTGGCGTGACCGGCATCCGCGCGGAACGCGCCGGCGAAACGATCCGCCTGCAGGCACGGCGCGGTGTCGTGCTTGCCTGTGGCGGCTTCGAGCGCGACGAGGAACGTCGGAGGGCGCATTTTCCCGGACCGGTGGATCTCATCGCCAGTGCGCCGTCGAATCTCGGCGATGGCCACCGCATGGCCGAGGCCGCCGGAGCGGCGCTGGCGAGGATGGACCAGGCCAATATCGCCCCGGCCATTCCGGCGCGCGTGAGGGGCATCGACCTGCCGCTCGGCACCTTCCACCATCGCGAGCCCTCCGCTCTGCTGGTCGATCGCGACGGCAAGCGCTTCGTGAACGAATACCTGTTCAATCTCGGCGAAGTGCTGCTGCGCCGCGATCCGGTCAGCGGAGCCTTCGCGCATCTTCCCGCCTGGCTGGTAGCCGACGCCGCCCTGCTGCACGCCTCTCCGGTGATGAACCACTTCCTGCGCGCCGATCCCGCCTTCGTGCGCCGCGCCGGCGACATCGACGGGCTGGCGGTGCAGATGGGCGTGCCGGTCGACGCGCTGAGGGCGACAGTGCTGCGTTTCAACGGTTTTGCCGTCACGGGGACCGATCTCGATTTCGGTCGGCATCTCGATCCCCTCGCGGCGAACGGCCTCGCGCCCGAGCGGCTCGCCCCGTTGCGGAGGCCGCCCTTTGTCGCCATGCCGTTCAACCTTAGCTTCCTGTCCACCAAGGGCGGGCCGCGCACCGACAGCCGCGGTCGGGTGCTTCGGCCTGACGGCTCGGTGATCGGCGGGCTCTATTGCGCCGGCGTCGCCATGGCGAACCCGTTCGGAAGCCGGGCTGTCGGACAGGGAACCACGATCGGTCCGAACATGACCTGGGGCTGGATCTGCGGCCGCGCGCTCACCGGCGCCCTGCCGGAGATCATCGAGCTGGAAGGAGAGCATTCCGATGCCTGACGCGTCCCAACCCATGCCCCTTGCGCCGCTGTCGGGGCAAGCCGCATTCGTGTCTGGTGGCGGAAAGGGCATCGGCCGCGCCATCTGTCTCAATCTGGCAGCGCTCGGCGCCTCGGTCGCCCTGACGGGATCGCGCGACATGTCCGCGGCCGAGGCGACCGCCGCCGATATCCGGGCCGGTGGCGGCCACGCCCTCGCCTTGCCGATGGACCTGACGGACCGGCGTTCCGTTGACGAGGCCATGGATCACGCCGTCATGGCCCTCGGCCGCATGGACATCGTCGTGAACAATGCCGGAGCGTCGCGGCGCGGCCGGTTGCTTGATCTGGCCAGCGAGGACTGGAACCTCGTGTTCGCGGTCCAGGCACTCGGTTTCTTTCATCTCGCGGTGGCCGGCGCCCGGCAGATGATCCGCCAGGGCGGTGGCGGAGCGATCATTGCGATCGCGGGCGCCTCTGCCCTGCGCTCCTATCCGGGCAACGGCGCTTATGGTCCGTCGAAGGCCGCGGTGCTGTCGAGCGTGCAGCAGATGGCCGTCGAATGGGCCCCGCACGACATCCGGGTCAATGCGGTCCTGCCGGGGCCAATCCGCCCCGCGGACGAGGACTGGCAGGCGAAGGAGCCGGCATTGGCCGATGAGGTGGGCAGAATCCCGCTGAAGCGCGCCGGCACGCCGCTCGAAGTTGCGCAGGCTGTCGCCTATCTCGCTTCGGCGAAATATGTCACGGGACATAACCTCGTAGTCGACGGAGGGAGCACGACGACGTGGTACATTAACGGTTGAAGGGAGGGCATCGACTCAATCGAGTCGGTGCGCGAAAGAGGGCGTGATGGGCATTGAGAGACGTCTGAACAACGCAGTCGGTTCCGAGAAAAAGAAGAACGCTGCTGGCCGATCGCGCAGGTCGTCGACTCTGGTCGAGGTCGACACGATCACATCAGGTGGAAAGGACGGCTACGAAACGGGTTCCGCCCCGGACATCCTCTGCAAGGTGGCGCTGGATCTGTTCGCGAGCCAGAACTTCTCAACGGTCACGATCAAGGACATCGCCGATGCCTCCGGCCTGAACGCATCCCTGATCTATTACTATTTCGGTAACAAGGAGGGCCTTTTCATGAAGGCCATCGAGCGCACCGTCGAGGAGGCGTTCGCCCATTATGAGGAGATCAGCCGCAACGCCGATGCGCCGGACAAGCTGATCAGCCTGTGGATGGAACTGCATGTCCGCCAGTTCGTGACCCTGCAGAAGGTTGCGAAGATGAGCCTCGACTATGCCAACACGCAGAACCACACGCCGGCGACCGACCGCGCGATCAAGGCGCTGTACGACAAGGAGGCCAAGTTGCTGGGGGCGACGATCCAGCGCGGCATCGTCGAGGGCATGTTCCGTCCGGTGAATCCGACGGAGACGGCGGCGATGATCTCCACCTTCCTGGACGGCGCCCTGTTCCGGAACGCGATGTTCCCGAATTTCAACTATGCGCAGGGTATCCGCGCGATGCGCAAGGTCATCCTGACCTATCTCGCCGTGGGAAAGTAACGGACCGGCGCCGGACACTCCATGGGCGGCGATCCGGTGACGGGCTACTCGGAGCGCCGGGCCTGCAGGTTGATCGGGATGGATCGGTCGAGCTTCCAGTATCAGCGTGAGGCGGATGGTGATGCGGCGATCCGCATGCGCCTGCGGGAGCTTGCCAATGAGCGCCACCGGTTCGGCTACCGGCGGTTGGCGACCCTACTGAGGCGGGAAGGGTTGAGGATAATCCTGAAGAAGGTCTACCGCCTCTATCGGGAGGAGCGGCTCGTGGTGCGTCGACGCGGCCGGCGCAAACGGGCGCTCGGCACAAGGGCGCCGGCGGCCATGCCGCAAGGGGCGAACCAGCGCTGGAGCTTCGACTTCGTATCCGACGCCTTGAACGACGGCCTGCGCTTCCGGGTGCTGAACATCGTCGATGACTTCACCCGCGAGTGCTTGGCGGCGGTGGTCGACACCTCGCTCTCCGGTTCCCGCGTGGTGCGCGAGCTCAATGAGGTCATCGTTCGTCGCGGCCACCCCTGCATGATCGTGTCGGACAACGGCACCGAGTTGGTCAGCCGGGCGATCCTCGGCTTCTGCGAAGAGACCGCCATCGAGTGGCACTACATCGCGCCGGGCAAGCCGATCCAGAACGCCTTCGTGGAGAGCTTCAACGGCCGTCTGCGCGACGAGTGCCTCAATGAGCACGCCTTCGCCTCGCTTGCCGAGGTGCGGCGGATCATCAAGGCTTGGCGGATCGACTACAACACCGCCCGACCCCATACGAGCCTCGGCGGCCTATCGTCATCGACGTTCGCCAGCCGGTCCCATGAGGACCAAAATCCAGCCAGACCTAACTTATGACCGACAGGAAAACGGGGCGCACGTCAGACGTTTCTGATTGATTCCAGTATACGCGGGCCATCAAATGGGTAGCCCCGACAATCCTGAGGAATGGAGAAGGCGGCAGGTCTTTCATCGCCCTCATCAAAGCAGCATGGCCTATTCAGGAGCGATGACTCAGGTTCTGGATGTGGATGCCTGCAGTCGAACTGAGCCCGGATCGTCAGTGCGTTGCGCCATGCTCCGACGTTTTTGTGCTTGTCAGCCTCCCGTACCCTTCTTGATAGAAGCGGGAACAAGTCTCTCTCCGGAAGTCCGCCGCGGTAGCCGGCCATTCAAGACCAAATAAGCCATAAGGCCGATCAGCAGGCCCCAGAACGCACCGCCGATTCCGAACAGGCTGATCTTCGCCGCAGAAGCGAGAAAGGTGATCAGGGCCGCCTCGCGAGATGTCGGGTCCGCCATTGCGCCAGCGAGAGAGCCGCCGATCGTACCCAGCAAGGCGAGACCCGCGAGCGTGGCAATGAACGTTGCGGGGAATGCCATGAAGACCGAGGCAAGCGTCACCCCGAATATGCCGACGGCGATGTAGAACAGGCCGGCTGCGATACCCGCGATCCAGCGCCTGGATGAATCCTGGTGGGCTTCCTTGCCGGTGCATATCGCAGCGGTGATCGCGGCCACGTTGAAGGCGTGCGACCCGAACGGTGCCATGATCAGCGAGCCGATCCCCGTCACCGTGACGATCGGGTTGGCGCTGGTTTTGAAGCCGTCGTTTCGCAACACCAGCATTCCCGGCATGTATTGTCCGGTGAGGGTGATGAGGAACAATGGCAGCGCCACGCTGAGCAGCGCATTGAGCGTGAACACCGGCATGGTGAACACGGGAGCGGCGAAGCTCAGTTGCAGGCCAGAGAGGTTCACATGGCCCTGGGTCAGAAGGAAAGCCAGCCCGATCACCAGAATGCCGACCACCGCGTAACGCGCGGTAAAACGCTTCAGGACAAGATAAGCGACGATCAGGAGGCCTACCAGCATCGGGTCCATCCCTGCGCCACCGAAGGCGCCGATGCCGAACTGGAGCAGGATTCCGGCGAGCAGTCCCGAGGCGATGCCGGGAGGGATCAGCTTGATCAGCTTCTCGAAACAGCCCGACATGCCGAGAGCGGCGAAGGCGGCGGCCGAGATGACATAAGCACCGATGGCTTCCGCGTAGGGGGTCGTCGCGAGAGCCGTGACGAGAAAAGCGGCGCCGGGCGTGGACCAGGCCGTGATGATTGGCTCGCGGTAGCGCCAGCTCAGGTAAACACCCGTCACGCCCACCCCGATTGAAACGGACCACACCCAGGAGGCCGTCAGTTCCGGACTGAGCCCGGCGACGCGTGCGGCTTGAAAGACAAGGATGAAGGTGCCGCCATAATTGACGATGACCGAAATAAGCCCGGCGACAATGGGATGTAAAATATCATTGACGCGAGCAGAAATTCTTTTGGAACTTACCGACATAATAGGAGATTTACTTCTTCAAGCGATATATTATTGCAGCGTACTGCCTGAACGGACAAGCAACGCGCCGGATGAAAGACCGCAGATCATCTTGGATGTGTCACACGGCCTTCTATGAAGCAGCGGCGATCAACGGTGTGGAACCGCAAGTCGCAAACCGTCCAATGCCGGCTCGACGCGCACCTGGCAGCAGAGCCGCGAGGTGGCGCGGACATGGAAGGCACAGTCGAGCATGTCGGCTTCGCCGTCGGAGGGGGCGTCCAGACGGTCGATCCATTCCGGGTCGATCCAGACGTGGCAGGTCGCGCAGGCGACCGAGCCCTCGCACTCGCCTTCGATGCCGATGTCGAGCGGGCGTAGCGCCTCCATTATCGAAAGCCCGTCCTTCGCCTCGACCGCCGTCTCGCGGCCTTCGGAATCCGTCACGATAAGGGTAGTCATCACTTGTCTCCGATCCGGGGCGGGCGGCGCCGGTGAAGCGGCCGGCGGACCTCAATGGCCGCCGCCGCGCGCAATATGTCGGCCTCGAACCCCATTCGGCCGATGATCTGCACGCCAACGGGAAGGCCCGCGGCGGTGAAGCCGATCGGAACGGAGGCGGCCGGCTGACCGGTCATGTTCCAGGGATAGGTGTAGGGGCACCAGCTCCAGTCCTCGTCCGCAAAGCCCTCTGGAGTGTCGCGGTCCAGGGCGTAGGGCGGCACAGGCATTACGGGCCCGACAAGAAGATCGAACCGATTGAAGAGCGCCTTGGCCGCCGTCGTGATCGCCAGGCGCTGCTCGAGCGCGCGCTGATAGGCGACAAGGCCGGTTGCCCGTCCGGCGATGGCGACGCGCTGCAGCAACGGATCGAGCAGGGCCTGCTTTTCCGGTGCGAAGCCATCCACGGTCCGCGCACAGGCCGTCTGCCAGAAGATCTGGAACGGCTCGAACGGGTCGACCGGCCAGACCGGGTCTTCCTGCGTGACCAAGGCCCCCGCATCCGCGAGCAGCGGCCCGGCCTCCGCCACCAGCGCATCGACCTCCCGGTCGATCAGCGGCGCCGTACAGCCGAGCCGCGGCGAGATCGCCACCCGCAGCCCGGAGAGGTCTGGGTTGGCGAGATCTCGCGGCTGCGCGAACGGCACCGGCCAGGCGAAAGGATCGCGCGGCTCGGGCCGGCTCATGATGTCGAGCATGAGCGCGGCATCGGCGACGGTGCGCGCCATGGGACCGACCACCGAATGCGGCATGTCGCTATCCGGGGGGAAAGCTGGCACCCGGCCGAAGCCTGGCTTGAGGCCGAAGATATTGGTCGAGGATGCCGGGATGCGGATCGAGCCGGCCCCGTCGCTCCCCACCGCGAGCGGCCCGAAGCCGAGCGCAAGCGCCGCCGCCGCCCCGCCGGAGGAACCGCCGGGCGTCCTGGTGGTGTCGTAGGGGTTGGCGGTGACGCCATGCACCGGGCTGCTCGTGACCACCTTGCAGCCGGCTTCCGGCGTCGCCGTCTTGGCAAGGAACACCGCGCCCGCCTCTCGCAGGCGGGCAACGCTGGGCGTGTCCTCGCTCGCCGGCCGCACCGGATCGAGCGCGAGCGACCCGCGCCGGCGCGGCCAGCCGGCAACGGCCGATAGGTCCTTGATCGTCACCGGCACGCCATCGAGCGCCGAGAGCGGCGCTCCTGCCCGATATCGGGCCTCGGCGGCCTCGGCCATGGCCAGCGTTACGGCCGGATCCAGATGGACCACAGCGTTGACCCACGGGTCCAGCGCCTCGATCCGCTCGATCAAGGCCCGCGCAACCTCGACCGGCGACAAGTTCCTGCGCCGGAATGCCTCGCCCAGCGTGCTCGCGTCCAGAAACGCGACATCGTCGGCGGGCATGGCTGCCGGCATGGAGAGAGCAGGTTTCGACATGGCCCGCCTGCTCAGTAAAGTTCGAAATATTCGGCGATCTCGGCCGGCGGGATCTCATCGCGCAGCCGCGCCACTTCCTGCCGCTTCATCGAGAGGTAGACGCGCACGAACTCCTCGCCGAGCATTTCGCGCAGCGCCATGTCGGATTCGAAGGCATCCAGCGCGTCATGAATCTCGGTCGGCAGCTTGGCATAGCGGCTGTCGTCCTCCTTGGGGCCGGAGCCGGCGGGGATGAGCTCGCGCTGCTGCATCAGGCCGAGCAGGCCGGCGCCGATGGTGGTGGCGGCGACGAGGTAGGGGTTGGACATGGCGGCGGGAACGCGCACTTCCATATGCGTGGACTGGTCGCCGCTCGCCTTCACGCGCACGCTGGCCGAACGGTCCTGGATGCCCCACGAAATATTGGAAGGAGCGTAGGTGCGCGGCCGGATGCGGCGGTAGCAGTTGGGCGTCGGACTCCACACCGCCATCGCGGCCGGCGTGTGGTCGAGCACACCCTGGATGAAGCTCTTGAACGTGTTCGAGAGGCCGTTTTCCTCGTTGGTATCGAGGAAGGCGTTCAGGCCGGTGTGCTTGTCGATGAGCGAGATATGGAAGTGCGAGCAGCTTCCCGAGAGGCCTTTGTAAGGCTTGGTCATGAAGGTCGCGAGCAGGCCGTGCTTGGCGAGATATTCCTTCACCGTGCCCTTGAAGACGAAGGCGCAATCGGAGGCCGCGACGCCGTCGAGCGCCTCGTAGTTGATCTCCACCTGGCCGGGCCCGTGCTCGACATTATAGGTGATGATGTCGATGCCCTGCGCCTGAAGCACCTTGATCAGTTCGTCGATGGCGGGGACCTGATGGGTGCGCGCGGTGGCGAAGATCGGCTGACCGCCGAAGATCGGCTGGCGCGTGGCGGCATCGACGACATAGAACTCGTATTCGTGCCCCATCTTGGCGATGAAGCCGAGCTTGTCGGCAAGGGACAGCATCTTCTTGAGCAGAAGGCGAGGGGCCGCCATTTGCGGGCGGCCGTCATACCACATGGTGTCGCAGATCACCCGGCCGGTCCGCTCCAGCCACGGCACCGGGGACAGCGTGTCGGTGTCGGCCACCATCACGCAGTCCTGATAGTTCATCTCCTCATTGTAGCCGGAGTTGCGGACCGGGATCGAATAGCTGTCGAGCGCGACGGTGCCGCCATAAAGGTTCAGCCCCTTGCGCAGATAGCCGGCGATATGGTCGACCGGGATGGTCTTGCCGCGGCTGAGCCCGGCCATGTCGGGCAGCTCGAAACGCACGAAGTCGAAGCCGGCGGCCTTGACCTTCGCGACGAAGGCATCCGCCTCCTCGCGCGTTGCCAGCGCGAGCATGGGGGCGTGATCGACCTGCGGGCTGTCTTCGGTGATGTCAAGCATTGGAAGCTCCGTTCAAACGGAAAGTCGCGGATTCGTCACCGGCGACGTTGGAAGGATTGGCTGCGAGGATCGACCACAGATTGTCGTTCACCTGCCGGGCCGCCGCGCGGAAGGCGGGCAGCCGGGGCAGCACGAGGCTGCCGAGGCGCGCCGCCCGCTCGACGCCGAGCGCCTGTTCGAGGCTGGCGTGATAGGCCGGGATGCGCTCCCATTCGGCGACGGTCGCGGCGGTGATCTCGCAATGATACTGGAAGCCATAGGCATGGCGGCCCCAGCGGAAGGCCTGCACCGGGCAGGCGGCATTGGCGGCGAGGATTTCCGCGCCTTCCGGTAGCCGGGAGACCTCGGCGCCGTGCCATTGAAAGCTCTCCACACGTGGCGGGAAGCCGGCAAGGATAGGGTCGCGCTGCCCGGCAGGCGTGAGATCGACCTCGGCAAGGCCGACCTCCGGCTTTTGCATCGGGCCGACCGCACCTCCGAGAGCCTCGGCCAGAAGCTGATGCCCGAGACAGATGCCGAGATACGGTTTGCCGAGATCACGCACCCAGTGCCGGATCGCCGCCTTCTCGGGCGCCAGCCACGGATGGATGCCTTCCTGCCAGACATCCATGGGCCCGCCCATGACCACGAGCAGGTCGAACCCGTCCATGGCCGGGATGGCTTCGCCGGCATCGAGCTCCACAGGCACCCATTCGTGACCGTTCTCGGCCCAGAACTCGCGGAATACGCCGGGATGTTCGACATCGACATGCTGAAAGACCAGGATACGCATCATCTACCCTCAAGAGCAGCTTCGAGGCCCGGTCGACCTCGGCTGGTGGAATACTCGAAATGGAACGTGCCGCCGGGCCGCAAATGGGCCCGCGCGGCATGGGCGGCGGCGGCAGCCTCGGCGAAGCCGCTGAGGATCAGCTTCAGCTTGCCGGAATAGCGGGCGATGTCGCCGATCGCGAAAATGCCCGGCCGCTGCGTCGCCATCGTCGCGGGATCCACCGGGATGCCATGGCGGTCGGCCGCGAGATCCCAGCCGGCCAGGGCGGAGAGGTCCTTGGCGAGACCGAAGAAGCAAAGCAACGCGTCGCACGGCAGTGCCTCGATGGCGTCGTCCGGGCCGCGGACAAGAACCCGTTCGAGACGGGTATCTTTCCCTTCCAGCCCTTCCAGCGTCCGGGGAGCGGCGATGGTGATGCGCCCCTCGCGCGCCAGACGCTCCAAAGCGGCAACTGTGCCCGGTGCGGCACGGAAAGCGGGCCGCCGATGCACGAGCGTGACCGAAGCGGCGATGTCGGCGAGGAACACCGCCCAGTCGGCGGCGGAATCGCCGCCGCCGGCGATCACCACCCGCTTGCCGCGAAACCGCTCCGCCGTTCGCACGGAGTAGAAGACCGAATGGCCCTCATAGGCCTCGATACCGTCCAGCGGCGGGCGATTGGGGCCGAAGGCGCCCGCCCCGGCGGCGATGAATACCGCGCCGGCCTCCACCAGCGTGCCGTCGGACAGGCCGAGTTCGTATCGCCTGTCCCGCTCCAGCAGGGTCTCGACACGCCGCCCGAGGAGATAGGCGGGCGCGTAGGGCTCGCTCTGTCGCAGCAATTCGTCGATCAGCCCGGCACCGCTCACCGACGGACGGCTCGGAATGTCGTAGATCGGCTTCTCGGGATAGAGCGCGGCACACTGGCCGCCGGCCTCGTGGAGCGCATCGACGACGACGCTCGACAGGCCGACCTGCCCGAGGGCGAACACGGCGAAGATGCCGACCGGTCCGGCGCCGATGATGGCGACATCGGATGAGATCGCGCTCATTCGGCGGCCTCCACGCGCCGGAGCCGGACTTCGGTGCCGTGCACGGTGGTGCTCTCGGCGATATCGCTCTTTCGGCGCGACACCAGCGCGTTCACATTGGCATTGCCGGGTGAGGCGCCCGGCCAGCGGCCCTTGTGGACGATGCCGACACCGGGCTGCGCGGCATCGGAAATCGTCACGGCGAGCGGCAGGCTGCCGTCCTCGTTGGAGAGAACCACGGCATCGCCCTCCGCCAGCCCCTCGCTCGCGGCATCGTCGGGGTGGAGCGTCACGGTCGGCGCGCCAAGCCGCTTGCGGATGGTCTCGTCATTGCCGTAGCTCGAATTCATCAGCCAGAGCGAGGCCGGTGACAGGATGCGCAGATGGCCCTTCGCCGGCCGCGCATCGGCGTGAGGCTCCGGCAGGCGCGGCAGGCCGAGCTCGACTGCCCGCTCGCTGGCCAGTTCGATCCGCCCGGAGGCCGTGGCGAACTCCAGGCTTTCGAACTGGAGGCGCGGCTCGGGAAACAGCGTCACCGTGCCCTTCGCCGCCAGATCCTCGAACGTGCCGGGATATGGCGTCTGCGCCAGCAACCGGGCGAGAAGCTCGGCATCGCCCTCGAACAGCGCGGGATCGTCATAGCCCATGGCGGCGGCGAGCCGGCGGAAGATCTCCGCATTGGACAGCGCCTCTCCCGGCGGATCGCCGGCCTTCGCCTGCGCGGACAGCGTCAGGTCGAAATAGGAGAGGACGAGATCGTCGCATTCCAGGAAGCTTGCCGCCGGCAGGACGATGTCGGCATAGGCGGTGGTGTCGGTATGGAAGAGATCCACCGCCACATGGAAGAGATCCTCGCGCTCGAGCGCGCGGCGCAGCCGGCCCTGCTCGGGAGAGGACGCCGCCGGGTTGTTGTTCCAGTTGACGAAGGCACGAATGCCGGCGGGCTTCTCAAGCTCGGCCGCGAGGTCCATGTGGCTGATCGAGCCGGTGCCGGTCGTCGCCAGTTCCGGGGCGACAAGCGTCGACATATCGATGCCACGCCCGCCCGGCCCGTTCATGTACAACAGGCCGGCGCCCGGCTTGCCGAGATTGCCGGTGAAGGCGACGAGCGCGGAGAGCGAGCGAAAGACATTGCCGCCGCTCGGCTGGCGCTGGACGCCCTGCCCGAGCCAGAGCAGCGAGGGGCCCTCGCCATAGGCCAGCGCCGCGGCGACGATCAGTTCCTCCGGCACGCCGCAGAGCGTCGCCGCGCGCGAAGGCGGCATGCTGTCGATGGCCGGGATCAGCTCCTCCGCACCCGCGACATGCGCATCGATGAAGGCCTGGTCGATGCGCCCATGTGCACGCAGCACGTTCAGAAACGCGAAGGCCAGAGCGGCATCGGTGCCCGGCGCCAGCTTCAGATGCATGTCGGCGGCCAGCGCGGTGCCATGGCCGATCGGGTCGACGACGATGACCTTCGCGCCGGCCTCGCGGGCCTCCTTCAGCCAGAACTTGTTCTGGTGCGGAGCGGAATGAGCGGGGTTGGCGCCCCAGATTAGGATGCATCGCGCATCCCTGGCGGTGCGGGGATCGAAGCCCTCGAGCGAATTGCCGAAGACCAGCTCCAGCGCCATATGGCCGGCCTTGTTGCACACCGTGTCGGGATCAACCTCGGTGGCGCCCATGCGGTTGAACAGGCGGATCGGGTACCAGCCGCCGATCAGCCCGACCGTTCCGGTATAGTGGGTGTGGACGATGCTGCGCGCCGCGCCCTCGTCGATCAACCCATGGAAGCGCGTGGCGATCTCGCCAAGCGCCGCCTCCCACGAAATCGGCGTGAAGACTCCCTCGCCCTTCGCCCCGATGCGCTTCAGCGGCTGCGACAGCCGCAGGCCCGCATCGCGCCACGCGCCATTATAGGCGATGGCGCACTTGCCGCAGAGCGCGCCGCGGGAGACGGGATGGTCGGGGTCGCCGAGCACCTTCGCGATGGCGCCGTTCTTTCGTACCACCGAAATGCCGCACGCGTCGTAGCAATCGCGCGGGCAGGTGGTCTTCACTATGTCGGGGAGCGCCATGTCAGCCTCCATTCCTGCGTTTCTGGTTGCGGCGTCAGCCGAGACGAAGACCGCTTGCGCGGTCGAAGGCGTGGAGATGGTGGATGTCGACCGAAAGTCCGACAGTCTCGCCGAGCGCCATGGTGCGGGCCTGCACGGCATCGACGACGAGCCGCAGTTCGGCGCCGTCGCTGTGCGCGGTGATCGCCGATTTCAGCCCGAGCGGCTCGATGTCGGTGACGCCGGCGCGGATCGATGCCTGCGCCGGATCGACCAGCTTCAAATGTTCGGGCCGGATACCGGCATCGAACGCGATGTCCGAAGGTCCGAGAACCGCCCGAAGCGCGGCAGGAGCCTCAAGCGACGCCCCACAGACGTGAACCCGTCCACCTTCGGCGACGTCAAAGCGCGCGGGAAGCAGGTTGATCTCGGGGGCGCCGACGAAGCGGGCGACTTCACGGTCGGCCGGGCGCTCATACAGCGTCTGGGCATCGGCGACCTGCACCACCCTTCCCTCGCGCAGCATCACGACGGTATCGGCAACCGCCATCGCCTCGGCGAAATCCGGCGTGGCGAACAGGAAGCTGTAGCCGAACTCGCGCTGGAGTCGCTTGAGCTCCGCCCGCAGCTCGATGCGCAGCATGGCGTCGAGGCTGGAAAGCGGTTCGTCGAGCAGGAAGAGCGTCGGCCGGCGCACCAGCGCCCGCCCGAGCGCCACACGCTGGCGCTCGCCGCCGCTCATAGTCTTGGGCAGCCGCTGAAGGATATGGCCGATCCGCAGCGTGCCGGCGACCTGCGCGACATGGGCCTCGATTTCGGCGCGCGCCATGCCGCGTATCCGCAGCGGATGGGCAATGTTCTCGAATCCGGTCTTGTTGGGATAGAGCGCCAGATTGTCAAAGATCATCGCGATGTCGCGATCCCTGGGCTCGCGGGCGCCGGCATCCTCGCCGCGCAGGAGCACCCGCCCGGAATCGGGGCGATCCAGCCCGGCGATCACGCGCAGCGTCGTGGTCTTGCCGGCTCCGGCCGCACCCAGCAGCACGGTCAGCGAGCCTTCCGGCACGCAGAAGTCGATGCCCGCCAGCGCCTGCGTCTTGCGGAAGCTCTTCGAAAGCGCGTCAACCCGAAGGGCAGGGGGTGTCGTCGACGGGATTGGGAACAGCGGCTTCATGGCATCATTCCTCCGCGCCGCCGGCGTGAAGCCCACGGCCGGTTTCGGCGCTGAACAGGAGGAGGCTGGCGGGATCGACCGATAGGCCGACCATTTCTCCCTCCCGCACACGGCGACTGGACGGGGCGAGGATCTTGAGATCGACGCCGCCGGTCTCGACGGTCAGCACGGTTTCCGGGCCACGCGGCTCAACGAGGGAAACACGCCCGGCAAGGCCCGCGCCTTCGGCCGGCTCCAGCACCATGCGCTCGGGGCGGATTCCCAGGACGATCGCCTGCTCCGCCCCGACCGCGTCCGGCATCGACGCCGCATCGAGCGGAACACGGAAGGCACCCTTCTCGAAGGTCGCACCGCCCGCATGCGCCACCAGCCGGCCGCGCAGCAGGTTCATCGGCGGCGAGCCGAGGAAACCGGCGACGAAGATATGATCCGGCCGATCGCAGATGACCGATGTCTTCTCCACCTGCCGGATCTTGCCGGCGCTCATCACCGCGATTCGGTCGGCGAGCGACAGCGCCTCGGTCTGGTCGTGCGTGACATAGATGATGGTGAGCCCGATCTCGCTCTGCAGGCGCCGAAGCTCCCGGCGCATCGCCAGCCGGGCGGCAGCCTCCAGGTTCGATAGCGGCTCGTCGAGCAGCAGGATCGTCGGCTTCGTCACCAGCGTCCGGCCGATCGCCACCCGCTGCAGTTCGGAGCCGCCGAGATCCTTGGCGCGGGCGTCCAGCCGGTCCGCCATGCCGAGCAATTCGGCGACCTCGCCGACGGCGCGGGCGATCTCGGCCTTCGGCGCGCGGCGGATGGCGAGGCCGAAAGCGAGGTTCTGGCGCACCGTCATCGAGGTGAACACCGCATAGTCCTGGAACACCAGCCCGACATTGCGCTTGCCGGGCGGCAAGGCGACCACGGAGCGACCATCGATGCGGATGTCGCCCGAGCTCGGCTGTTCGAGACCGACGATCATGTTGAGCGTCGTCGACTTGCCGCAGCCGGAAGGCCCCAGCAATGCCAGCGTCTCGCCGGGAGCGATGGCAAGGTCGACGCCGTCGACCGCCGCCACCGATCCGTCCTTGAATTCCTTTTTCAGGCCGATGAGTTCGAGTTTCGGCGTGGTCATCGCTTCACCGCTCCGAAGGTCATGCCGCGGGCGAGATGCGACTGGATGAGGAAGCCGCCGATGACCAGCGGCAGCATGGCCAGCACCGCCAGCGCCGCCTGAACGCCGTAGAGCGTGCCCGCCGTCGCCGTGACGTATTTGGCGAGCTGGACGGGAATGGTGATGACGTCGGTGTAGGACAGCACCAGCGCGAACATGAATTCCGACCAGTTCAGGATGAAGATGAACATGGTCGTGGCGAACAGCCCGCCCCGGATCAGCGGAATGGTGACAGTGAGATGCGCCATCAGCCGCGAGCGGCCGTCGATCATCGCCGCCTCCTCGATCTCGCGCGGGAGATCGTCGACGAAGCTCTTCAGCATCCAGGTGGAGAACGGCAGCGTCGCCGCGACATAGATCGCGATCAGGCCGCCATAAGTGTCGATCAGGCCGACGCTGGAGAAGATGATCACGAACGGGACGGCGATCGCCGCCGGCGGGAACATGCGGCCCGACAGGATGATGAGCGGCGTCGCCCGCCCGCCGTTGCCGTAACGGGAGATGCCGATCGCCGCGAACAGGCCGACCAGCACCGACAGCGCGGTGGCGACGGTCGAGGCGAGCAGCGAGCCGAGCACCGAAGCGGTCGCCGCCTGGCTCACTCCGCCCACCCCATAGGCGCGGATCGCCTCGGGGTCGAACAGGGTCTTGAAATTCACCAGCGTCGGATCGGACGGCACCCAGATCGCCGGGGCGGCATTCCAGTCGGTCGGCGGTTTGATCGCGGTCATCACGATCCAGAACACCGGGAACAGCGTCACCACCAGCGCCGCCAGCAGGACGGCGGCCAGCGGCCAGGAAAGGGGGCGGGTCAACATCAGGAGCGGGCCTCCAGAAGCTGGTCGCGCACCGGGGCGAGCAGGAGGTGGATGAGCGCCAGCGTGCCGAGCAGCACGAGGAAGGCGGCCGCCGCGCCATAGGCGAGCTGGAAGTCGCTGAAGGCGAGCTTGTAGATGTAGAGGCTGATCGTCTCGGTGGAGGTACCCGGCCCGCCACGGGTGAGCATGAACACCTCGTCGAACAGCTTCACGATCTCCATCGCGCGAATGACGAAGGCGACGATGATCACCGGCTTCAGCATCGGCAGTACCACGCGCCAGAACACCTGGCGCGGGCTCGCGCCGAGGATGACGGCGGCGCGCACCGGATTTTCCGGCACCGCGTTGAGCCCGGAGAGCAGGATCAGGAAGAACAGCGGCGTCCAGTGCCAGACCTCGGTGACGATCACGGCGATGGTCGCCAGCGGCGCGCTGCGGAACCACTGCGGCACCGCCTGCGCGCCGAACAGCAGCTCGATCATCTGGTTGATCGGGCCGTTCGACTGGAACAGCATCCAGAACGTGTAGCCGACCACGACCGGCAGGATCATCATCGGCGTCAGGAACGCCGAGAATAGCACCGCCTTGCCGCGAAACTCGCGCAGGAACAGCACGGCGAGCCCGAGCCCGAGAACGAATTCGAGGCTGAGGCAGACCATGGAGATCAGCAGCGTACGGACGACGGCCTCCAGGAAGCGCGTATCGTAGACCAGCAGTTCCTTGTAGTTGTCGAAGCCGATCCACTGCGCGGCGAGCAGCGAGCCCCCGGTCGGCGACCAGTCGGTGAAGCTCATGTAGAAGGCGACCATCAACGGTACGACCAGCACGACGAGCGAGATGATCTGTCCGGGCAGGGTCAGCATACGGCCCAGTGCGAAGGCGCGGGGCCCCTTTCGAGACGCCGGCGACTTCCGGGTTCGAGGCCGTTCGCCCGCCTCGGGCACGTCCACGGTGACGCTGTGAATATTCATGCTTGCACCTCGATGCTCGCGTGCGGGGCGACGCCCGGAAAGCCGGCGGAGACAGGCGGTGTCGGCACGGCCGCCGAGACCGGCGCGTGCCGACACCCCGGTTCAGCGGTCGCGGCTCAGCCCCACTGGCTGGCGCCGCTGGCCTGCTTGATCGGTTCGGCGAGGTTCTTGGCGAGCGCCAGCCACGACTGGCGCACCTTGTCCTTGCCGATCCGGCGCGTGATGCGGTCGAAGGATCTGGAAGCGGCGTCAAGCGCGTCCTTGGGCTTCTTCTCGCCGGTCATGCAGGCATGCACCTCCTTGTCGAGGGCATCCTGGTATTCGAAGCCGCCCGGCAGGCAGAAGTCCGGCACGGTGTTGATCATGTTGTCGTAGAGCGTCTGCAGATAGGCGGGCGAGTAGGTGTCGATCATGCGCTGGGTCGGCGCGAGCATGTGATTGACGCGATAGGGGTCCGAATAGCCGCCGAGATAGGGAATGGCGTCCATCGAGATCGTCGGCGACGTCATCCACTGGGCGTAGGCGTAGGAAAGCTCGGGATTGGCCGAATATTTGGAGACGGCGTAGCCGTAGCCCCAGCAGAACAGCCCCGCATACAACAGCGTGCCGTCCTTGAGCTTGTCGGCCGGCATCACGGTCGCGGCGATCTTGCCCGAGGTCGCCGGCCCGGTGGAGGGCGCCTTCGAGTATTTATAGCCCGACGGCCAGGCGATGTTCATGAAGCCTTCGCCGCGGCCGAACGCATTGTAGTTGGACGACCAGGTGAAGCTGAAGGCGTCGGGATGCAGATACTGGTTCATCGCCAGCATGTCTTCCAGCGCCGCCAGCCCCTCGTCGGAGTTGAAGGTCGGGTTCATGTCCTGGTCGAAATAGAGACGCCCTTTCGAGATCAGGCGTTGCATGAACATCCACTTCACGTAATAGCGCGAGCGGTATTCGAGGCTGCCGAAGAACTTGTTGGCGGGATCGTGCATGAACTGCGCGATATCGTGATACTCCGACCACGTCTTCGGCACGCCGAGCTTGTAGCCGAACGTGTCGGCGAAAGCCTTGGCCTTGTCCAGGTTGGTCAGATAGTCGTCGCGGCACAGCAGGGTGAGTTGGTCGCCGTCGTTCAGCAGGCCGGCCACGCGGCCATTATAGAGCTGCGCATGATGGCTCGCCGGGAAGACGACGCCCCATTCCTTGTTGAAGATCTCGGGATCGTATTTCTGCACCCAGTCGGTCAGGTCGTAGATCACGCCGGAATTGATCCAGTCCGGGTAGGACATGGCGGTCGGCATCATCACGTCGTAGCGGCCGGTTTTGGCGACGGCCTCCTGCATACCCTTGGTGTGCACCACCTCGTCGGGCTCCTCGATGAATTCGAGGGTGATGCCGAGCTCGTTCTTCCACTTGTCGGCATAGGGGGTCATGTTGCCGATGGAGCCGGTGGGAATGAGCAGAGTCAGCGTCTTCTTCTGCGCCTTGGCCGCGGCTTCCTTGGCCAGCGCCCAGGCACGCTCCTCCGGGCCGCTGATGGCGGCGAAGGCCCGCGTGGCGCCGAGCGGCGACTGCATCACGGCATTGGCCACGGCGGTCGAGACGCCCAGCAGCGCCATCGACCGCATGAAGCCGCGCCGGCTCATCTGGCCGGACTCGAATCGGCCGAGAACGTCCTTGATCTCGCTATTATCGGAATTCATGTTGTTCCCCTGATCTATTTTATGATCTGGAATTATTGATATTGATCATCGGCACAATAGATCAGCCTTACACGAACCAACGTTCGTGCATCCCAGCTAGATCTTCGAAATTTATATTTACGTGGCACGACTGTTAGGGCAGCTATGCGGTACGATCGATAATATGGATCGCCTAACGGGCCGGTTAGTGCCATTTTGAATTTATCGAAGGTGCCAATTTCGGCGATGCAACATCTTCTGCACGCGCAAGCTTCTGGATGAACGATGCCCAAGACCGCTATCACGGGTTCACTGGTTTCCCTGGAAATCGACAAGGGATCGAAGGAACCGATCCATCGGCAGATCGCCGACCGGCTCAGGGAGGCGATCCAGAACGGACGCATGCCGGCGGGCACCAAGCTGCCGTCGACGCGGGTCTTCGCCGACGAACTCGGCGTCTCTCGCAACACCGTGATGCAGGTATTCGAGGTGCTGTCCGCCGAGGGGTTCCTCGCCGGGCGCGTCGGCGCCGGCACCTATGTCGCCGGCCTGTCCACCGACGAGGCGCAGGACGTCTCGACCGAGCAGCCGGCACCACGTAACGGCACGACCTATCCCTTCCGCTCGCTGTCGCGGCGCGGCAAGAATCTCGTCCTCTCCGCGACCGGCGAGTTCTCGGAAAGGCCGACACCGTTCATGCCGGACCTGCCGGACCTGCGGGAATTTCCCATCCGCACATGGTTACGCTTGCTCAACGAGACCTCCGGGCGACTGACCGGCGAAATTCTCGCCGACACCTCGAATGCCGGTTATGAGCCACTGCGCCGCGCCATCGCCCAATATCTCAACGCCTCGCGCGGCATGGCCTGCGACTACCGCCAGGTGATCATCACCACCGGCTCGCAGCAGAGTCTCGACCTCGTCTGCCGCATGCTGCTCGATCCCGGCGATCCGGTCTGGCTGGAGGAGCCCGGCTATGTCGGGGCGCGGGCGGTCATCAAGGCCAATGGCGGCGCGCTGTATCCGGTACCCGTCGACGAGGAGGGAATCTGCGTCGAGATCGCGGCGCTCGCGCTTCCCGTGCCACGCTTCGTCTTCACCTCGCCCTCTCGCCACTATCCGCTCGGCGCCACCCTCTCGATGGCCCGCCGCCACGCTCTCCTGCAATTCGCGCAGGCCAGCGGCTCCTGGATCGTCGAGGACGATTACGACCACGAGTTTCGCTATGTCGGCAATTCGCTGCCGGCGATCTACGGGCTCGATACCGATGCCCGCACCATCCATATCGGCACCTTCTCCAAGATCCTGCTCCCCTCCTTCCGGCTGGGCTATGTCGTGGTGCCCCCCGACCTTGCGGACGCCTTCGCCAAGGCCCGCGCCGTGGTCGACCGGCACGCCTCGCTGATTGAACAGATGGTGCTGTCGGAATTCATGCTACGCGGACTTTTTGCCGCTCATACGCGACGCATGCGCGGACTTTACCGCACGCGGCAACTGCAACTGATCGAAGGAATGAGAGAGTTGTTCGGCGCCGACACAGCGCTCTCGGCTACGGAAACCGGCATGCATGTCATCCTTCCGCTGCCGCAGACGGCGGATGACCAGCATCTCGCCAAGCTGGCCGCGACGCGCGGCGTGGTTGTTCGACCTCTATCACCGTATTACGCCGGTAGCGAACGACGCAAAGGACTGCTTCTCGGATTCTCTGCCTTCAACAACTCCGAGATCACCCTGGGGCTCTCTCGGCTGTCGAGCTTGCGGGACATATCCGCCTTTCGCGCCGTGATTGGTAGGCGGCCGGCTGACCGCCTTGCTTGATCTCCGAAGGTCGGCACGCGGCGGCCTGCTTCCCGCAGCAATCGATCTGCGTCGGGCAACCTGAACGTAGACAGAACGAATCAGACCTGCGGGATGCACCAATCGCGTATTATCGTTCACATGGCTAGATGTTCAGCGACACGCTAAGATCGAACGGATCAAGAACCTATGCGGCCTGTCGCAGCCCAACTGGAAGGCGAAGCGACCGGAAATCTTCTGGGAGATTCTGCTCGCTGTCCCAAGTGTAGATACCCGTCAGATTGATGTGCTCCCAACTCAGCGGCGATACGTGCTTGAGCAGGTGATCCGGAATCTCGCGACGCATGCTGCGCAAGTGGGTGACGGCCTGTTCGATATAGACCGTGTTCCAATGGACGGTGGCGCTGACGACGAGGTTGAGGCCGGATGCGCGGAACGCCTGGCTTTCGAACGATCGGTCACGGATTTCGCCGCGCTCATGAAAAAAGACAGCCCGCTTCAGCTTATGCGCGGCCTCACCCTTGTTGAGGCCGGCTTGGCAACGACGGCGTAGCGCCGGACTTGAGTACCATTCGATCATGAACAGGGATCGCTCGATCCGGCCGAGTTCGCGTAGAGCTCTGGCAAGCTGGTTTTCCCTCGGGGATACGGACAGCTTCTTCAGGATCGTGGACGGCACGACGGATCGCGTAGTGATCGACGCCGCCAGATGGAGGAGATCATCCCAGTGCTCGAGGAATAGGGTGGTGTTGATCGGGGCTCCAATGTGGTTGGACAGCGCCGGATATGCATCGCCTTTCTCGAACGTGTGAAACTTCCGGTCCTTGAGATTGCGCAGTCGCGGTGCGAAGCGTTTGCCTATGAGGGCGAACAGGCCGAAGATGTGATCACTCGCGCCACCTGTATCGGTAAAGTGTTCCTGGACGTCGAGGACCGTGTCCTGATCAAATAGCCCATAGAGCACATAGGCAGCCTCACTTTCGGTCGGACTGATGGGCAGAATGCTGAAGTAGCCGTACTGATCGGAAAGGTGGCTGTAGAACTTTGAGCCGGGTTAGCTGCCGTAATGTCGATTGATATCACCGCACTTCGCCGCTCTATCGCTAGCGCGAAAGAACTGCCCGTCGGATGACGCGGTCGTTCCATTACCCCAAAGTCGGGCATGTGGGTGACGAGTGCGCGCATCGGCGATGCATGCTTGCGCCGCGCGATATGTCTCTGATCGGGCATGGAATGCACGCATCCAGCTGATCTGATGCGCGCTGATTCCTTTGGTTGCGCTGGCCATTCGCTTCGGACCGAGGTTGGCCGCATCGGCCAGCACGCCGGCCAACATGGCCGAGACATTTCTTGGGACATCGCCGGTGCGAACATGGGTGAAATCATCGGCAAAGCCGGTCCAATCGTGCACTTCCCTCAATAGGTCCGGCACCTCAACCATTGGATACATATCGCTGATCTCAGCATTCAGTTCCTCGGCCGCCACCGCAACTTCGCCAGCAGTTGGCGTTACAGTCAACGTCCCGGCTTCAAGACGAACACCTTCGAGCTTTCCGGAGCGTGCTCTGTGCGCCAGACGCTTCAGGTTGAAGTCGAGCATCTGGCGGGCCTCCGCGAGCCACGCCGATCTTCTTTGGAAGCCGCCCGAAGACTGAGATAGTCCATTAAATGCCGGCTATGGTCAAAACGGGTCTGTACCCGGCGAGCATAAAACTCGTACAGGCGAGCATCGATACCGAGCTGTTCCGCAAGATATTTGACCGCAGCGGCTGGTGGTTGCTCGTTCTCCGACAATAGTCGGCCCGTTTGGCGCATTGTGCAAAGTTGAACCGCGAAACCCAGCTTGTTCTGCGGTCGGTGGCGGAGTTCGCATTCCACGCGGTCTGCCGATTCCAACGTAAAATGTCGGATAAGGCTATCCTCGTCCACCGCTATGCCCAGAAGCGTCGCCACTTCCTTTGAACTGAGAAGCCTTCTTCTGCCCATCCGCATTCCTCTCGATACACGACTTCAGGGGAAATTGGCCGCCACCGGCCACTTGCTTTCAACAGGCTGACAGCTTCATCTACAGATCAATTGCGGGCGTTCATGCTTCGTTCGACCTTAGCGTGTCGCTGGGAACAGTTCCTGTTCCGCCCCCTTATTGGAGGATGTCGTTGAACAAGTCGGTGCTGGAGGGCGGTGACATCGCCGCTCGCGTTGGGGGTGCAACCTCTCCTCCTTAGGCCGCCAATGCCTGCGGCCCGTTCGGCAGGAGCTTGGCAAGCTTCCTGAGGTTCTGGGCTGCGGCAGCGAGGTGGAACTCGTCGCGGGCACCGTTCGGGCCACGTAGTCGCAGTCGGTCGAGCCTCAGGATGCGTTTCAGGTGCGCAACAGCATCTCGACCTTCTTCCGCTCACGCCGCGAGGTGACATAGGCATCGGTCTGCGCGATGTCCCTGGCCATGTCGCGGGCGCCCTCGTGGATCGAGCGCAGGATCTTGCGGGCCGGGGTGTTGGGGCAGCACTGCGGCTTCAGCAGGCAGGCGTCGCAGTCGAACTTGCTGGCGCGGTAGCGCATGAAGCCTTCGGGATCGATGCCCTCGCGACTGACGCCGAAGCGCCGACGATATTGGTGAAGCTCTTTCACGCCCAGACAGGTGTAAAGATCACGGGTGCGATCGTAGGTAAAGTCGGACCGGCTGAAGGTGCCATCTTGGCGTTCGGACTTGTCGAATACGGGGATGTGCGGCTCGATCCCGCGCTCGTGCACCAGCCAGGCGAGGTTCTCGGCCGAGCCGTAGGCGCTGTCGGCGGCGAGGCGCGCGGGCCAGAGGTCGAACCGGTCCTGCGTGCGTTCGATCATGGTGCGCGCCGTCCCGACCTCGGCTTGCCGGATGGCGCGGCAAGCTTCCACATCGACGATAACGGCGTGGTCGAGATCGATTAGGTAGT